>JBQTIW010000178.1:0-42979 GCA_052387735.1 Gemmatimonadaceae bacterium | reverse complement strand
ACATCTCCACGCCGCTGATGGTGAAGGGCACGCTGTACTTCACGAGTGGAGTGAATCGGAATGTGATCGCTGCTGATGCGGGGACGGGAGCGGTGAAGTGGACCTGGTCGTTCGATGAAGGCCCCCGGCGTAACGTGGCGCCGCGGCGCGGCTCGGGGCGTGGCGTGTCGTACTGGGCGCAGGGGAGTGATGAGCGTGTGTTCGTCGTCACGCCGGGGTTTCGCCTCGTCGCCCTCGATGCCCGTACCGGGAAGGCGGTGCCCTCGTTCGGAGAAGCCGGCGTGGTCGACCTCAAGACGTTGTTAGGCGTTCCGGTCAGTCTCGACTCCACGGCCATCGGCTCCAGCTCGCCTCCGATGATCTGGGACAACACCGTGGTCGTGGGTCCGGCGCTGGAGGTCGGACTGCAGCCGAAGTCGCGCCGGAACGTGCCGGGTCGGATCCTCGCGATCGACGCGCGGACGGGCGCATTGAAGTGGCGGTTCAACACGATTCCCACCCAGGGCGAGCCCGGCAACGAAACATGGGAGAACGACTCGTGGACCTACACCGGTAATGCTGGAGCGTGGGCACCGCTGTCGCTCGATACGCGGCGGGGCTGGCTGTTCCTCCCCTTGGAAGCCGCCACCGGAGACGTCTACGGCGGACACCGCCACGGCGACAACCTCTTTTCCACGTCGCTGGTTGCGCTCGACATCCGGACCGGAAAGCGGATGTGGCACTTCCAGATCCTCCACCACGACATCTGGGATTACGACAATCCCACGGCTCCCATCCTTGCCGATATCCGCGTCAGCGGACAGCGCCGCGAGGCGGTGGTGCAGCTCACCAAACAGGCGTTTGCCTACGTGTTCGATCGTGGAACCGGCAAACCGATCTGGCCGATCGAAGAACGGGAGGTTCCCGCGTCGGATGTGCCGGGTGAGCGGTCAGCACACACCCAACCGTTTCCCACGCGGCCCGCACCCTTCGACCGACAGGGCGTGACCGAAAACGATCTGATCGACTTCACCCCGGAGCTGCGAGCCAGAGCCCTGGACGCGGTCAAGCCGTTCCGGTTGGGTAGTCTCTTCACGCCGCCGTCGCTCTCCAACGCGCCGGACGGCACAAAGGGAACGCTCACTCTGCCGGGCACGGTGGGCGGCGCCAACTGGGAACATGCGGCCTTCGATCCTGCAACCGGCGTGCTCTACGTGGGTTCCTTCACCGAACCGTCGGTACTGGGCCTCGCCAACGTGCCACAGCGCTCGGACATGAACTTCATCCTGTCGGGACCCGGCACGCCGACGATCGATGGTCTGCCCATCATCAAGCCACCGTGGAATCGCATCACGGCCATCGATCTCAACTCGGGGAATCACCTCTGGATGCAGCCAGCGGCCGACACGCCGGACTGGATCACTAAGCATGCATTGCTCAAGGACGCCAGGCTGCCGCGCACCGGCGGGTTCACGCGACCCGTCGTTCTTGCCACGAAAACGCTGCTCTTCACCGGAGAGGGCGCCGGTGGCGCGCCCATGCTTCGCGCGCTGGACAAGCAAACGGGGGAGACGGTCTGGTCGACGACGCTCCGCGGTGCCGTGACCGCGCAGCCGATGACGTACATGCACAACGGCAAACAGCACCTGGCCGTGTGGACGGGCAGCAGCCGCAACCGGCCGCCGACCGAGCTGGTGGTGCTCACGTTGCCCTGAACCGCGGCCCCTGTCGGCCACCTGCCGCCCGACTCGACCCCATCGTTCGGTTGAGGAGGCATAGCCGTGCTGGGATGATGAGAGCGCACCGACCTTTCGCGAGCCAGCACGAGAATCCAGAGTAGCACAGTAGGTTGCAGCATGCGAAAAACAGCGCCAACGCCAACACCCGGCTTCGCCGCGCTTGGCCTCGACCCCCGCTTGCTCGACGCCCTCACCGCCCTGGGCTACGAAGAACCCACCGCTATCCAGGCGCGCGCCGTGCCTCTGCTTCTCGATGGCCGTGACCTGATCGGACAGGCCGCCACAGGCACGGGAAAGACCGCAGCGTTCGCGCTTCCCGTCATCCAGCGGCTCGCAACGACGGAACGCAAGAAAGCGGCGCCCGGGGCCCTGATCCTTGTCCCGACGCGCGAGCTCGCCATGCAGGTTGCCGAGGCGGTGCACCGCTACGGTCGGTCGCTTGGCGTCTCCGCGTTGCCCATCTATGGCGGTGCGTCGATGGAGGGACAGCTGCGCAGCCTCAAGCGTGGCGTGGATGTCGTCGTCGCGACCCCGGGACGCGCTCTCGACCACCTGCAGCGCAAGACGCTCCGGCTCGACTCGTTAGGCGTGGTCGTGCTCGATGAAGCCGACGAGATGATGGACATGGGCTTCGCCGACGACCTCGATGCCATTCTCGCCGCCACTCCCGAGCAACGGCAGACCGTGCTCTTCTCGGCGACGATCGCCCCGCGCGTGGCCGCCATCGCCGCAAAGTACCTGCGCGATCCCGTGCGTGTGATGATCGCCCAGAACGTGCTCGAGACCAACGAGGCTCCCAAGGTCCGGCAGGAAGCGTACATCGTTCCGCGCGCGCACAAGCTGGCGGCGCTGAGTCGCGTGCTCGATGTCGAGCAACCCGCATCGGCGATGGTCTTCTGTCGCACGAGGACCGAAGTGGATGAGCTGACGGAAACGCTGAACGCGCGCGGCATACGAGCGGCGTCGCTCCACGGCGGTCACACGCAGCAGCAGCGTGACCGCGTCATGACATCCTTTCGCGCCAAGACCACGGAGCTGCTCATCGCGACCGACGTTGCGGCGCGAGGGCTCGACGTGAAGCACGTCAGCCACGTCATCAACTACGATGTGCCGCCGGCTGCCGAGAGCTATGTGCACCGCATCGGACGTACCGGCCGGGCGGGGCGAGAGGGAGTGGCGATCACCTTCGCCGAGCCTCGCGAACACCGGCAGCTGCGCAATATCGAGGCACAAACTCGGCAAAGGATCGCAGTGAAGCCGGTGCCATCGGTGGCGGACCTCCGCGTCAAGCGCCTGGAGGCAACCCTGGCCACGCTGCGTGAAACGATCCTCGCGGGCAACCTCGACCACGTGCGCGTCGTGGTCGAAACGCTGGCGACCGAGTTCCACATCATGGATGTCGCGGCTGCCGCCGTTCGCCAGCTCACGGTGCGCGATGACGACGACACGCACGAGGAAATCCCATCGGCCCCGCCGCCGAAGGCCGGTCGCACCCGACCTGCCGGCACGAGCGCGTCGACGCGGCTCTTCATCGGTGGCGGACGCAAGCTCAAGATCCGACCGGGAGACATCGTTGGCGCCATCGTCAACAACACCCGACTCGATGCCAGGTCGCTGGGATCGATCGTGATCTCGGATCGGCACTCGATCGTGCACGTGCCCGAGGACGCGGTGCAGGAGGTGGTCGACGCACTCGGCCGCAGTCCGATCAAAGGAAAGAAGCTGATGGTGCGGCGGGATCGGGGCTGAGGTGCCGCCGCCGCGCCGTCGGGCACAAACGACGCGGGTCCCCGCCTCGCGCTCGCTGCGCTACGCTTGCCCGGGGACTCGCCACGTGCGGTCCATCTAGTCCTTCCCGGTGACGACTGCGTTTCTCAGCACGCCCACGCCCTCGACTTCGACCTCCACGACGTCGCCGGCCTTGATCGGTTTCGTCGTACCTGGCGTTCCCGTGTAGATCACGTCGCCCGGCATCAGCGTCACGTACTGGCTCACGTAGCTCACGATCGACGCGACGTCGAAGATCAGGTCCTTCGTGCGCTGCGACTGCACGACTTCGCCGTTGAGGCGCGTCTGCAGCAGCAGGTCGTCGGCGTTGAGCCCCGTGACGATGACGGGACCTAACGGTCCAAAGGTGTCGGATGCCTTCGCCCGGAACCACTGCAGGTCGCTGCGCTGCCAGTCGCGCTCGCTGACGTCGTTGCCCGCCGTGACCCCGAACACGTAGGACTTCGCGTCTTCCCTGGAGACCTTCGACGCCTTTTTCCCGATGACGAGGACCATTTCTCCCTCGTAGTGCGCGTTCTTCGCGTCGGGAGGGAGGACGATGTTCTCGCCATTCGCGATGATCGACGTCGGATACTTGGCAAAGAGGCCAGGGTATTGCGCCGCCGGTCGTTCACCGAGGTGACTCTTGTAGTTGAGCCCCACCGCGATGACCTTCGACGGCTCCACCGGCGCGAGCAGCCTGACGCTGCTCAGCGTCGCCCGACGACCGGTGGGGCGAGCGTTTGAAAACAGGTCACCGCTCAGCTCACGGATCGACGCCCCCTCGAGAATGCCGTACGCCACCTGGCCGTTTGTCGAGTACCGGACGTACTTGACGGGTGGCTGCGCGGGAAGGATCATCGGCACCAATGCGGCCGCAACCGTGAGAAGACGTGTTCGGGAGGGCATGTCTGCCTCGATCGTAGAAGCCGGGAGAATGGAACGCTCGTTGAACGCCGCGTCCAGCCCGTCCAGCCGCCGACGCCGCCACTGGACCCGACGGCTCGTCTCGGATAGCGTCCGAGGCGGGGCAGACTGACGCCTCGGTCCATGATCACCGGAGCTTCCGTGACGACATCGGTTGTCGAGCCCCTACGAGTGACGGCAGCGCGCGGCGGAGGGTTCGCGCGAACCCTCGCCTTCGACGCGACCGTGCCGGTCGTGCTGTTTGCCTCGGCGGCGATCGTGATCGGGCTCCATTGGGACATCGCCTGGCATCGGGCGATCGGCCGCGACACGTTCTGGAGCCCGCCGCACGTCCTCGAACAGGTCGCCGCGACCCTGGCCGGTCTCTTCTGCGGATGGCGCGTCATCTACACGTCCTTCCTCGGGACCGACGAGGACCGGGCCTCGGCCGTGCGGTTCTGGCGCTGGTTCTACGGCCCGTTAGGTGGGTGGGTCTGCATCTGGGGTACGATCGCGATGATAGCATCGGCTCCGTTCGATGACTGGTGGCACAGCGCCTACGGCCTCGATGTGGAGATCCTGACGCCGCCGCACGTCTTTCTGCTGCTCGGGATGGTCACCGTGCAGCTTGGCGCGATGCTGATGATGCTGGCCGAGCAGAATCGCGAGCCGTCGAGCGCCAACCGGGCACGCGGCCTCCTGTTCGCGTCGTCGATGGGCCTCATCGTGCTGATGATGACCACGATGACGTTCGAGTACACGGGGGTGCCTAACATGCACCGGAGCCCGCTCTTTTATCAGATCTCGGCGCTGCTGCTGCCCCTCTTCCTCGTGGCCGTGTCGCGCGCTGGGAGGCTGCAGTATCCGGCGACCGCGGCGGCCGTCACCTACTCGCTCGTGTTGATGGGCCTCAACTGGGTGCTCGCACTCGTGCCGGCCACGCCGATGCTCGCGCCGATCTGGAATCCGGTGACGACGCTCATCCCACCGGGCTTCCCGATTCTTCTGGTCGTCCCGGCGCTGGCGATCGACCTGGTGGTGCGTCGCACGAAGCTTCGCTTCGGTCTGGCCACCGCGGTCGTCGCCGGTGGGTCGTTCGTCGCGTTGCTGGTGCTGGTGCAATGGCCGTTCTCGGGTTTCCTGCTGTCGCTCGAGCAGCCTAACTACTTCTTCGGCATTGGTTACTGGGACTACACGGAGCGGTTGGGTCCGTGGACGACCGTGTTCTTTGACGTACCGGGGTACCGCTGGGTAGACGGACGGGAGATGGTCGGAAGCCTCGATGTGCCGAGGATGCTGCAGGCGCTCGGCGTCGCGGCACTGTTTGGCATGGCTTCGAGCGGCCTCGGGCTCTGGTGGGGGCGCTGGATGACGAGGGTGCAGCGCTGATGCGCCTTCGACGCTTTGTCTCCCTGGTTGGACTTGGTGGGTTGACGCTGGTCACCACCGGTCACGTCGGGAGTCCTGATACGTTCTTTCAGGGGATGGCCGGGCCGTGGCCGATTCGCGCCACGGTGCGGCTCCCCGGTGTGATCCCGGGTCTCGCGCAGATCGACATTGCCGTTACGGGCGAAGGGGTCGACCGCGTATCAGCCCAGCCGGTCGTGTTCGGCGCAGGAAAGGGTGGTGCGCCGCCGCCGGATGTGGCCACGCCGGTACCGGGGCGACCAGGCGAGTACCACGCCGAGCTGTGGTTCATGCAGCAGGGTTCGTTCGGCGTGACCATCGAAGTGACGGGTCGCGCGGGGTCGGGTGTCGTGATCGTGCCCGTCGCCGCGGTGGCGGTGTCGCAGATTCCCCTCCATCCCTGGCTCGGGAAGCTCCTCGTTGTGTTAGGCGTGCTGCTGTTCGCGGGCGCGGTGACGATCTTCCGGGCCGCCGGAGCCGATGGCGTGACGGCTCCCGGACAGCCCGTGACGGTGCGGGGACGGCGCCTGGGACGCGTGGCGGCATCCGTCGGCGCCGTCGTGCTGGCGCTCAGCCTCGTTGGCGCGCGCAACTGGTGGAACGCCGTGGAACGCGACTACGTCGCCAACCTCTACCGGCCCTTTGCTGCCGCGGCAACGACCGACACGACGGGCGGCCGCCGCTCGCTGCGCTTCGTCATTGCCGACTCCGCGTGGCAGAGTCGCAGGGCCGGGACGCGGTGGGAGCGATTTTCCATCCGGCCGCTGATTCCCGATCATGGGAAGCTCATGCACCTCTTCTTGATCCGGAAGGACGACGCCGGCGCCTTGGGCCACCTCCATCCGATTTCGAGCGACTCCAGCACCTTCCGTACGGCGTTAGGCAACCTCCCCGCCGGCACGTATCGCGCGTTCGCCGACGTGGTACACGAGACGGGCTTCGCCCAGACGATGACGGCCGAGGTCGAGGTGCCGGCCGCCGCGGGAGATACCGCGCGTGCGGATTCCGACGACGCCATCTTTGTTGGCCTTCCCGGCGAGGCCACCATGCGCCTGCCCGATGGAGCGAGCGTGACATGGGAGAACCGGCCGGCCTCCCTTCGGGCCAACGAGGATGCCCGACTCACGTTCGTCGTCCGTGAGGCTGATGGTTCCACCGCGCGTCTGGCTCCCTATCTGGGGATGCCGGGGCACGCGGTGGTCTATCGCACGGACGGACAGGTGTACATTCACCTGCATCCCAACGGGACGATCTCCACCGCGGCACAGCAAGCGTTAGGCACGGCCCTGGTCACGGATTCCCTCCCCGGCGTGGTTGCGGGACGACTGGCGGCTCACACGGTGATGACGCATGCCGGCACCGAGCCACGGTTCGATGGCCGCCTGACGTTCCCCTACGCCTTCCCGGGGCCGGGAACGTATCGTCTGTGGGTCCAGGTCCGACGCGGCGAGACGATCGCGACCGCACCGTTCGCCATCACCGTGCAGTAGGGGGCGATTGGGCCTGCGCGCTACCTGATCGTACTTCGCCGAATGAGCCAGGCGCAGGCCAGGAATCCCACACCGACCGCCAGGAATACGAGCACCACGATGCCTAACGTGATGCGAACGCCCCGGGCAGGGAGACTCATGTCGTCCCCCGGCAGCTGGCCTGCCACGACCACACGCGGATGGCGACCTCGTTCTTCATCATGAGCCCGTTCTGCTTGAGCGCCAGCATGCCCTGGCCGCGATGCTGCAGTTCGTGCGACACCAGGTCCGTCGTCCAAAAGGATCGGCCGCCGGCGGATGGACTTGACCTCCACCGACCCTCGAACCCAATGGTGCGACCGCCAGATTGAGAATGACAAATCCGGGTGGGAGATTGCAGCGCGAAGAATTGACGTGACAGATCGCGCGCCGACTCGGGACGCGTCGTCTTCCCTTCCGATTCTTGCTACTCTCCGACCCTCTACCCGCTTCGCTTGGACCGCTTGCCCTTCCATCACACACCCCGCTTCCCCAGCGGCTTCCGCTGCGCCAGTCGCAATTGCGGACTGAAACCGAGCGCGAAGGACCTCGCACTCTTTGTAAGCAACGTCGATGCCACGGCGGCCGCGGTCTTCACGCGCAATCACTTCCCCGGAGCTCCGGTGATACTTGGCCGCGAGAGTCTCAAGGGCCACGTCCTCCGTGCCATTGTCGCCAACAGCAAGTGCTCCAATGTCGCGACCGGGGAGGAAGGACTGGCCAATGCACGTCGGATGGCCGCCGCGTGCGCCAGGGAGGTCGGCACGTCGGCAGACAAGGTGCTGGTCAGCTCCACCGGCGTGATCGGCGTGGCCCTCCCCATCGACAAGATCGAGCGCGGTCTGGTGGGCATGGCCAACGACCTGCAGCCAGATCCTGTGGTGGGAGCCGAAGGCATCATGACCACCGACACGCATCCGAAGGCGATCTCGGCGAGCGTGCCCGGGAGCGATGCCACGATCACCTGGATTGCCAAGGGCTCCGGCATGATCGAACCCAACATGGCAACGATGCTCGCGTACATCTTCACCGATGCCCGACTGGACGCGGCCGACCTGGAGCGACTGCTGCGCCGGGCCGTGCACACGTCGTTCAACATGCTATCGGTGGACACCGACACGAGCACGTCAGACACCTGCGCGATCCTTGCCAACGGCCTGGCCGGAGCCGTGGACGAAGGCGCATTCGCCGAGACGCTCCTCGCCGGCTGCGTGCGGATGACCGAGACTCTGGCGCGGGATGGCGAGGGGGCGACGCATCTCCTGCGCGTGCATGTTCGCGGTGCACACAACGAGTCCGAAGCGCGCTTCGTGGCCAAGGCGATCAACAACTCGCCGCTGATCAAGACCATGGTGCACGGCGCCGATCCCAACGTCGGCCGCATCCTCATGGCAATCGGCAAATGCTTCGACTGCCGCATCAGACCCGAAACGACCGACGCCTGGGTGAACGGATTCCAGGTGGTATCGGGTGGACGGCGCCTCCCGTTCGACGACGGCGTGGTTCGCCAGGCACTTTCGGCCGAGGTGGTGGACCTGGAAGTCGCGTTAGGCGTGGGAGGCTCGACCGCGACAGCGTACGGCTGCGACCTCACCAAGGGGTATGTGGACGAGAACGCGGCGTACTACTCTTCTTGAGACGGGAGACGGGAGACGGGAGACGGGAGACGGGAGACGGGAGACAGGAGACAGGAGACAGGAGACAGGAGACAGGAGACAGGAGCTGCGATGGCCGATGGCAGACATCTGAAGATCGATACCGAGAAAGGACCTGTCAGCGCGATCCTCGATGCGCCCGACGCACCCCGGTTCGTGTACGTGTTGGCGCATGGGGCGGGGGTGGGGATGCAGCATGCGTTCATGCAGTCCTTCGCGAAGAAGCTCACGGAACGCAGCGCCGCGACCTTGCGGTATCAATTTCCGTACATGGAAGCGGGAAAGTCGCGCGTGGATTCGCCGGACGTTGCGGTTGCCACGGTGCTCGCTGCAGCGAGGAAGGCCAACGAGTTGCTGCCGGCGACATCGATCATCGCCGGTGGCAAGTCGTTCGGTGGGCGCATGACATCCGAAGCCCAGAGCCGTTCGCCGCTCCCCGGCGTTCGAGGCCTCGCGTTTCTGGGCTATCCACTGCATCCCCCCGGCAAGCCGGGCACCTCACGTGCGGACCATTTGAAGGAGGTCGATGTGCCGATGCTCTTTCTCCAGGGCACGAAAGACGAGTTCGCCCAGCTCGATTTGCTGCAACCCGTCATCACGTCGCTCGGAGAACGTGCGTCGCTCGAGCTGATCGAAGGGGGTGACCACTCCTTCAAGGTGCCCAAGAGCACGGGTCGCAGCGCAGACGATGTGATGAACCTGCTGTGCGACACGCTCGTCGCGTGGGCAGGTCACCTGAAATAGAATGCGAGGCAGGCCGCATATGCACCCGACAACCATGCCCCTTCGGCACCTGATCACACGTCTCGTTGTTGTCTGTACGCTAGCGGGGTGTGCGCACGGGATCCCGCTGGCATCGTCGATTCCGCCAGCCGCCGGGGAGATGCGCACGATGTACGAGCTCCGGTACACCGACGTTGCGTTAGGCAGCGGCGCCGCGGCCGAACCGGAGAAGTGTCTCTACGCGCACTACACGGGGTGGCTGGTGGACGGGCGGAAGTTCGACTCGTCACGTGACACGACCGCGACCGGCCAGCCCCGCACACCGCTGGCGTTCCGTCAGGGCGCCAGGCAGGTGATCGCCGGGTGGGATTCCGGCTTCGAGGGAATGCGCATCGGGGGCCGGCGCCGCCTTTTCATCCCGTATCAGCTGGCGTACGGGGAGAAGGGCAGGCCGCCGACGATCCCTCCCAGGGCGCTGCTGGTCTTCGACGTCGAGCTCATGGACGTGACCGACGCACCACCGATCGCTCAGGGCAGCACCGCCAACCTCACCCGATGCAAAGCCTGGGCCGAACGCGGAACCTGAACCGATCCACGCCTAACGGCAATCACCGATCGGGATGTACCGCTGGTGTACCAAAGTCACCTCCGGGAAGCAGCGTTCCCGTCAGCGGATCGCCGAGCCAGGCGTAGAGATGTGCCGCAACGGACGCGCCGCTCGCCAGCGTCGCCGTTACGCCCCGAAGCGCGAACTCCCGGCCCTCGTACGCGTCGAGCGCGCGAAACATCTCCTCGTGCAACTCCGGCGGAATGCGGAACACTTCCCCCACCGTCGGACCCGCCGAACCGTCCGGAACCATGCCCGGGTGCCACGACACCCGAAAGAGCCGACCACGCGCAGTGGCGGTGTCAACGAACTCGGCGTCAGAGAGCAGCGGGTGATGCCTCCCGGCGGCGTCGCGCCGCAATGAGCCGTACACGAACAGGTATGTCGGTTCCGCAGCCATCGGCGTTCAGCGTTGCAGGGGCATGACCCGCATGTAGAATAGCGTCCTGCCGATCGCCGAGGAGGCACTCATGCAGGCCGTGATCCGTGTCGCGTCACCCCGCCCGCTCGTATTTGCGATAGTCGCCGCGGTCGGCTGCAGCCGGTCGGGCTCGCTCCCCGTACCGGAAACGCGGAAGGTTGCGGTCCTCGACACGTTGCACGGCGTCTCGATCCCGGATCCTTATCGCTGGCTCGAGGATCAGGAGAGCGATGAGGTACGTGGCTGGATCGCGACGCAGGAGCGCTACGCGGATTCAGTCATGGGACCATCCACACCGTTGCGCGATTCACTGCGGACACGCCTCGCAGAGCTGATCGACGCACCCGCGATCGGGGCGCCGCGGAAGGCCGGCGACTTCGAGTACTTCACACTGCGAAGAAAGGGCGAGCCGGTCGGTGCCATCTACCGACGGAGAGCGGTCAAGTCACCGACACTCGTCTCACCGGACAGCCAATACGAAAAGGTCATCGACCCGCTCACGATCCGTGGCGATGGGACGACCAGCGTGGGCGTCGAGGCCTTCTCCAACGATGGAAAGCTCCTGCTGTACTCCGTGCGCGACGGGGGCCCCGACGAGATCTCTGTCAGAGTCCGGGACCTGGCCAGCGGGTCCGACCTCCCCGACTCCCTTCCCAGGGCGCTCTACGCGGGGATCAGCATGGGACAGGACGGAAAGGGCATCTACTACGTCCATCGGTCGCGCCAGGACGGCCCTCGCTTCAAATACCACCGGCTCGGCACAGCGCTGTCCGCGGATTCCGTGATCTACGGCGCAGGCTATGGTCCAACCGCCTTCCTGAACGTGTTCGGGATGGATGGCGGCAAGTATCGCGTGTTCACGATCGGTCATGGCTGGGCACGAAACGAAGTGCACGTGCAGAACACGAAGACCGGCGCGATCACGGAGCTCACCAAGGGACTCAACGCGCACTTCTCCGCGCAATCGATCGGCGGCAAGGTGTGGATGCGCACCGATCTCGCCGCCCCGCGGGGGCGCATCGTAGCCGTCGATTTGACCAAGCCCGGAGTGGAAGACTGGCAAACGATCGTTCCCGAGCATGATATCGTGCTCGACGGGTTCACGCAGATCGACGACAAGATCTACGTGACATGGATCAAAGACGTGAGCCATCGCATTTCGGTGCACGACCTGCAGGGTCGCCAGACGGCGGAGCTCGAAGTCCCGCCGCATGCGTCGGCGAGCATTCGCGGGTTCGGCAAGGGCGCCGCCCAGCTGACCATCAACTCGTTCGCACAGCCGTCGATCACGTGGAAGCTCGATCTGGCAACCGGGGAGCGCTCGGTCTGGGAAAAATCCGCGATTCCATTCGATACCGCGGCGGTTGAGGTCAACCAGGTCTGGTACACGTCGAAGGACGGCACCAGAGCGCCGATGTACCTCCTGCAGAAACGCGGCGCCGCGAGGAACCCCAACACTCCCGTGCTGCTCAACGGCTACGGTGGCTTTGTGCTCAGCCTGATGCCCCGCTTCGACCCGCGTGCGGCGGTATGGGTGGAACGCGGTGGCATCTACGCCCAGGCGACACTGCGGGGTGGAAACGAGTACGGAGAGGAGTGGCACCGTGGCGGGATGCTCACCAACAAACAGAAGGTCTTCGATGACTTCATCGCCGCCGCGCAGCTCCTGGTCGACAGCGGGTACACGAGTCCCGCACACCTGACGATCCGCGGTGGCAGCAACGGCGGTCTGCTGATGGGCGCGGCGCTGACCCAGCGCCCCGACCTCTATCGCGCGGCCTTCGTCGGCGTGCCCGATCTGGACATGGTCCGCTTCTACACGTTCACGACGCACAACAACATGCCGGCCCTGCTGGAGTACGGTGACGCGTCGCGGAAGGAGGAGTTCGACGCGATCGTGAAATACTCGCCGTATCAGAATGTGAAGGACGGGACCAACTATCCCGCGGTGATGGTGCAGACCGGGATCAACGACACGCGCGTTCCGCCGTGGCAGGCGCGCAAGTTCACGGCGCGCCTCCAGGCGGCGACGCGCTCAGCTGAGCCGGTGATCCTCTACCATGATCTCCGCTCCGGCCACGCCGGCGGTCGCGCGATCGCGAGCAGCGTCGATCTGGCCGTGAAGGAGATGGAGTTTTTGTGGAGTCGAGCAGCGCAGGGCGAAAGGCGATAGGCGATCGGCAAGGCCATGCGCGACGTGTGTGTCGGGAGGAATCAGAACGCACCCGCGCGTGGCCCATCGGCCATCGCCCATCGCCTCAGAGGTATCGCCCCACCGCCATCGTCACGATGGTGATGCCCAGAAGCGTCGCGACAGTACGCAGTGCTACCGTGAGCTTCGCGCGCAGGGGGCCGACCTGCGCCAGGACCGCACCTCGCTCCGTGTCGGGTATGCTGGGCAGCGACGCCATCAGTGAACCGATGCGCGCCGCCGTCGGGCGGGAGATCACGATGCCGATGACCAGCGCACAGACCGCGGTGAACCCTCCAATGCCATAGGCGATTCCAGCCGGCGATCGCGAATACTCGGCGGAGAAACCGCCCGACACGCGCCAGAACAGGTAGAACCCCGACAGGATGGTCAGCGTGCCTAACGTGATGATCGTCTCCACCCAGCGGCGCTGTCCCAACGCGGCCATCACCTGACCACCAGCGGGGCCCGCGGATCGCGCCGCCGGGTCGAGAAAGAAGGCGGAGAACAGCACCGCTCCACCCCAGAACACGCCCAACCCGACGTGCACCAGCCGGGCCGCGACCACCGTCACGTCCATGAGACTGCCTCCTTCAGGGGAGCGAGCACCGTGGGGAACCGAATCAGGAAGGTTGCTTCGCAACGACAGGCGCTCGCCGTGCCGCCGCGAGGAGGAGCGTCACCGCCGTGAACAGAATGACCACCAGCACGACCCAGCGTAGCCAGTTGAGCGGCATCGACTTCACGATGAGCGCGGCGATGAGGACCGCCGGTATGCCACCGATGGCGAGTCCCAGTGCTGCCTTGGCGTCGAAGCCTCCCGTCTTCATGAACTTCGCGCTCGCCACCGGCATGAGGAACGCGCACGATCCCATCATGATGGGGAACGCCGATTTCACGTTCATGCCGAGCAGGCTCACGAGAATCATGCACGGAGCGTACAGTCCCACACCGAGCGTCATCAACGCGCCCAGCACGAAGTTCCCGATCAGCCCAATCACCAGAAGCAGCCCGGTCACACCGACCGCTGTCGGGGGGCCGCCCTCCGGTTCACCAACCAGCAGTCTGGAAAGCATGAAAGCGGCGGCGGCCAGAAGACACAGCCCCAGACCGAGCTGGATCTTGTGCCGTGGCAGTCTGGATACGACGCCAGCGCCGAGCCACGATCCGGCCACGGCTGCTCCGATCATAGGGATCAGCGTCGTTGATTCCACCGGGACGATGGTCGTATAGATGAACGTTTGGGCAATCGTCGGCAGTGTGTGTCCCACGTTCAAAGTGCCGGGAATCCTCTCGTCAGGCACCATTCGCAAGGCCCGGAACACCGACGTCGTCGGCGCAAAGGAACCGATGCCGAGCGTATCGAAGAAGTTGGTGACGAACCCGGTGCCGAGTCCCACTGGTGTTGGCGTTGTCTCGGCGGCGCGTCCCTGCTTCCGTTGCAGGATCACGGCGCGAACGAGTGAGACGATGTAGAAAATCGTGATGATCGCGAGCGCACCAAGGAGAACGGTCTTGGCGGTATCGGGACCGGTGGCGGCAGCGGCTGCGGCAGTGGTGGAATCCTGCATGCGGGCGAGGGAGGGGGTGAATTCGCCGCGGATTCTGGGGCCTGAATGGTACCACCGCCAGAGGGTGCCGCTTTCGAACTCCTCGTCGCCGTGACGTCGCGCACGACCGACGGCTCGCTTCCTGGGTCAGTGTGTAGCGACCAGGCTCACGGGAGACGAGTGGCCTGGAAGGCAACGAGCTGCCAGCGGCCCTTGCGCTGCACCCAGACGTCGGTGAATCGCAGGGTGTAGGGTGCAGGCTGTGCAGTCAGTTTGACCGTGAGGAGTCCGGTGACGATCCCTGTCTGGCCATAGATGCGCGCGCTCAGACTATCCGGCGTCGAATAGTCGAGGGTGAACGGTCCACCCGCACCCACGAGGCCGAGCACTTCAGCCTTGGTGTGCCTCACGCCTGAGGTCCGGCCGTAGGTGAGATCCTCGGCGAGCAGCGAGTCCAGAGCCGCCTTGTCCGCCTTGAAGTCGGCTTGGAATCGCCAGCGGGCAGTGCGCAGCAACTCGTCGACGCGAGCCGAGCCCTGTGCTGGGAGGATAGCAGGCGCACCCAGGAGGGCTATGAGCGCCAGCGCGAAGCCCGACGTCAGTCCTGCACGGCTGCCCATTGTGGGATGCGGTTAGGCGTTAGGTGCCACACGACGCTGTCCGTTCCGTTGATCCGTCTCCCGTCTCCCGTCTCCGATCCCCCGTCTCCCGTCTTCCGTCCCCCGTCCCCCGCCTCCCGTCGCCCGTCTAGCCGCGCCAGCGTTCGCGATGTACAAGCTTCCCGCTGCCCGCTTGCCCGGTCACCGCGCCCGCTTGAAACACGATCTCTCCCCGGCGCAGCACGACCATCGGCCATCCTGTCACCTCCCATCCCTCGTACGGCGAGTAGTCGGACCTGGAAAAATCATTGTCGCCCCGCACCGGCGCGCGTCGCTGTGGATCCCAGATCGCAATGTCGGCGTCCGCGCCCGGGCGAATCGCGCCCTTTCTCGGGACGAGCCCGAAAATGCGCGCGGGATTCGTCGACGTGGTCTCCACAAATCGCTGCAATGTCATCCTCCGTTTGCCCACGCCTTCCGAGAAATACATGGGCAGCATGAACTGGAGGTCACTGGCGCCAGGTCGCACGCGCGCGATCGTCAGTGCGGGGTCGAGCTTCTGTGCCCGCGTCCACGGTGCGTGATCCGTGGCGAGCACGTCGATGCTTCCGTCCATCAGTCCGCGCCACATCGCCTCGGTGTCAGCCTTTGTCCGTAATGGAGGTTGACCGACATACAGTGGTGCGTCGGGTCCGCGCAGCTTCTCTTCTGTGAGGTGGAGGAACAGCGGCCGCGTTTCCACGAAGAGCGGAACCTGTGCCGCGCGCGCCTGACGACAGGCCTCGAGCGATCGCGCGCTCGACAGGTGCACGACATACATCGGTGCCCTCGTGCTCTCACAGAGTGCGGCGGCCTGCTGCGTGGCGACGACCTCGGCGATCACCGGCCGACTCTCTGCGTAGTTGGAGAGCGCGGAGCGTCCCTCGGCTGTCAGACGTCGCACCGCGGCGGAGAGGAGCGCAGCATCCTCGCAGTGAATCATCGTCACCACGCCGGTGTCACGCGCTGCCTCGAGGACCTTGATCACATTGTCGAGCTGCGCACCGAAGTCCGCGCGCATCATGTAGAGCTTGATGCTGGGCTGACCCTTTTCCACGAGCTGTGCCAGTGCGGCGACGAGGTCCGGCGTCGGAGGCCAAACCGAGGCATGCAGAAACACATCAGCGATGGCTTCGGCCCCGATGGTGCTCTCCATGCGCGCGATGGCGGCCATCACGCTCTCGCCCTGTCGCGGCGTCGCAAACGTCCCGACTGTGGTGATACCGCCGGCGAGGGCGGCCATCGAGCCACTCGTCATATCGTCGGCGAAGCCTGGGTGCAGGTGTGTGTGTGGGTCGACACCCCCTGGCATCACCAGGCGGTTTGCTGCCTCGATCACCTGGGCGCCGGCGCTGGGCCGGAGGTTACGTCCGACTTCGGCGATGTTCGCATCGACAATTCGCACGTCGGCATTGGTCACGCCGTCCGCGTTCACGATGCGTCCACCGCGGATCAGAATCTCGCCGGCGCGAGACGGCGCCATACCGAGTGCCGCCTCTACGGCGTGCCGCTCGACGGCCCCGGTGGAGGCCAGCCCGGCGACGGCGAACGCCCGCAGCACGTCACGTCGAGAAAGGCGAGCTGAGGGCATCGTTCCGTTCCGGTGCTGGAGGACGCTGCAATATGCAGCAGCCCACGGCGTGACAGGTTACACGGGAGAGGGAAACCGCGGCATAGAGCCTCGCAGGGGAAGAGCGGCCAGGTTGATTCGGCGGATGTCTACGGGAGAGTTGGCTTAGGGGCTACGGAAGAGATTGGCAGCGGCCTTGCGGCTTCGACGACCGGCTTCAATGACAAACGATCACGGGTTGGGACGATCTCAATACGCGCGACGCACCACACCGTTGCTTGCTGATACTTGCGCGCATTCGTCCCCTCACTACGTTCGATCGTCGCTTCACCCCCCACGGTCTCCCTACTGTCCCTCACACAGAGGCGGGTATGACCACTCCTTGTCAGCGACGCTGGGCCATCGCGATCTCGTGCGGGTTCATCGCGTCCTTCGCTGCCCACTCCATTGCACTGGCACAGGCGACCGGCATTGTTCGCGGCACCGTCGTCGATTCGTCGGGCGGTGAACCGGTTCCGGGCGTGAGCGTCGTCGTCGTCGGGTCGCGCGTGGGCGCGATCACCGATGCCAACGGCAAATACATCATGCGTGGCGCTCCAGTGGGCGCGCAGACGCTGCGCCTAACGCGAATCGGCATCTCTCCCCAGACCCGGATGGTCACCATCACCACGGGCGGCGAAGTGGTGGCCGACTTCGTCGTCGGCCGCGGCGTGGTGCAGCTCCAGCAGGTCGTCACCACCGTGACAGGAGCGCAACGGACGGTGGAATTGGGCCATGCAGTCTCGATGATCGCGGCCGACTCGGTGTTCATGACGCTGCCGGTGCGGGACATCTCCCACATGCTGAACGCCCGCGTCACCGGCGCGCAGGTCAACAGCCAGAACGGGCTCACGGGCACGGTGTCGCCCATTCGCATTCGGGGGCTCAACAGCTTCACCGTCGGGAACGATCCCCTGGTGATCGTCGACGGTGCACGCATCGAAGCAACGCCGTCGCAGAATACGTCGTCGGCGGGCCGGCTCGGCGATCTCAACATGTATGAGATCGAGTCGATGGACGTCGTGAAGGGGCCGGCGGCGGCGACGTTATATGGAACCGACGCGGCGAACGGCGTGATCGTCATCCGGACAAAACGCGGGCAGGCGGGCCGCACGCGCTGGAATCTCTTCGCCGAGGGAGGGACGATCCGCCTCGACACGAAATCGATGTACGTCCCGTCCTACGCCTGGGGTCACAGTCCGAACGGCGCGATCCGGGGGTGCCACCTCATCGCCGTGGCCACGGGCCTGTGCGTTCGGGACAGCATAACGACGTACAGCCCCCTCAAGGACCGGATGAACACACCGATTGCTCCAGGCAATCGCGGCCAGTATGGCGCGCAGGTCTCGGGCGGTCTCGGTTCGTTCCGGTACCATGCATCCGGGGCACTGGAAAACGAAGTCGGCTATCTGCGCATGCCGCTGAACGATCAGAAGCGGATTGCGGCCGAGCGCGGAGGCGCGGCGATACCGGACGAGCAGCTCCGCCCAAATGCTCTCCGAAAAGGAAACGTTCGAGTCAATCTCTCGACCGGCATTGGGAGTCGGGGCGACTTCACGTTCTCGAACGGGGTGATCCTCCAGGACTTTCGAGCGGCGAGCACTGAGCCCTTCCGCGCGGGCTACTGGGGGATCGGCTACGACCATCCCATCTCGCACGGGTATGGCTTCGGCGATCGGATCGGTGATTTCTTTGCCGTGCGAGACCGCGAGGAGCTCATGCGCTATATCGGGAGCCTTTCCGGGAGTTACCGGCCGACGAACTGGCTTTCGACGCGGTCCACGCTCGGGTTCGACTTCTCGAACAACGTGAGCGATGATCTGCAGAAGTACGAAGAGGGACCACCGGGCGCCAACCGCATCGGGAGACGAAGTCAGGCCGACAACAACATCGCGCAATACTCATACGATATCGGCGCGACCGCTGAGCTGCCGGTGCGATGGGTGCGCGGCCTCACTTCCCGGACGTCGATTGGCGCGCAGTACAATCGGCGCACGCGATTGCAGACGCTCGCCACGGGGGTTGGGCTTCCGCCAGGATCGGTGACGCTCGCTGGAGCGGCGACGGTCACTGCGAGCGAGATTCACGAAGAATCGATCGTCGTCGGGAGCTACGTCGAGCAGCAGTTCGGCTGGCGTGACCGACTGTTTGCGACGGTTGCCCTGCGGAGCGATGGCGCGAGCACGTTCGGCAAGGACCTGAGAACGACGGTCTATCCGAAGTTTGGGCTCTCCTGGCTCGCGTCCGAAGAGGCGTTCTTCCCGAAGATCCCTGGTGTGACATCGCTGCGATTCCGCGCCGGGATGGGCGGGTCTGGAGTTCAGCCTCCGTCGACAGCGGGGATCTCGGTGGTGACCCTGCGAAACGCGGCCATCAACGGCGTCGCGGTCAGCGCATCCGAACCCGGCTCGTTGATCGGCAACCCGGCGGTGCGTCCGGAGCGGTTGGTGGAAACAGAAGCCGGGTTCGATCTCGATGCGATGGCCGGGCGTGTGAAGGCCGAGGTCACCGCCTACTGGAAGAAGAGCAGTGACGCGCTCGTGCAATCACCCTTTGCTGCCTCCGTCGGTGGTGGCACGCAGTACACCAATATCGGCAGCGTGAGCAACAAAGGGCTCGAGGGACTGGTGAGCGCGCGGCTCGTCGATCGCGCGTTGGTCGCGTTCGACCTCACGCTGAACGGCTCGACGAACAAGAACAAACTCCTGACGGTTGGGCCGAACGCGCCCCCGGGGTTCTTCGCCAACTTCACGTTCCACGGAGCGCGGCATCGTGTCGGGTATCCGCTCTTCGGGAACTGGCAACGACCGATCCTGAGCTACGTCGACACGAACAACGACGGGCTGCTCGCGCCAAGCGAGGTCGCAGTCGGCGACACCGACGTCTACATCGCGCCTGGCCTCCCCGAGCATCAGATGTCGGCGACTGGCACTCTCTCGTTATGGAGGGACCGCGTCAGCGTAACGTCGCTGTTTGACTGGAGGGGAGGGTACAAGCGCTACGACTACACCGCTGGTGTCGGGTGCACGCTGCTCTTCAACTGCTTCGCGGCCAACGACCCCCGGGCGTCGCTCAAAGAGCAGGCGGCGGTCGTCGCGAAGTCGAAGACGAACACGAATATCGGTTTCTACGCACCGGGTTCGTACACCCGACTGCGCGAGCTCTCCGTGAACGTGCGATTGCCTCGGCGGCTCTATCGCGGCGCAGGGGCGCAGGAGGGCTCCTTGTCCTTGTCCGGACGCAACCTGTGGATCTGGTCCGCATTCACCGGCGCAGATCCCGAGGTCAACGGAGCGGGGACTGGAGGAGATCTCGTCAATACGTTCCCCACGCCACCCCTCGCGCGGTACTGGATCGCGCGCCTGAATCTCTCCTATTGATCGCCACACCAGCTCGGGCTCACATATGCGCACGATGACACACTCGGTCACACGCCTTGCGGTTGGCGGAACGTGGCTGCTCATCGCCTGCTCCGATCTGACCAATGTCGAGAACCCGGCGATCGTCGCCCCAGCGGCGCTGGACAACCCGGTTGGTGCCGTGGCGCAGTATGCCGGCGCGACGCGGTTGTTCGTGAACGCCGCTCAAACGGCGATTCACTATACGGCGATGTTCTCCGATGAGTGGATCCTGTCGGACGCGCCGGGGAACTCGTTCAACACGCCGCTCGACAAGCGCGCTCCGCAAACGCTCAATCATCAAACAGGCGGCAACTTCACGATCTACAGCGGCGCGCTGAGGGCACTGACGTTGGCAAACGAGGCACTGCGCACGTACGCGACGACTCCGTCGTCGCGTATGGGACAGATGCTCGCGTACAAGGGATATCTGGAGCTGTTTCTGGGCGAACAGTTCTGTAATGGGATTCCGTTCAGCACGATGAACGTGAACGGCAAGGTCGTCTACGGTGGACCGACGAACACCACCGATGTCTACCTGCGCGCGATCGCGCACTTCGATTCGGCGATCGCGGTGTCGGCGGACAGTGCGCGTGTTCTGAACTTCGCTCGGGTTGGCAGGGCGCGCGCCCTGCTGGGCCTGGGCCGATTCGCCGACGCGGCAGCGGCGGTGGCTGCCGTGCCGACAACCTTTACGTACAACCTCGAGATTCTCGGGTCGCTCGCTGGCCAGCAAAACACCGTGTTCAACCTGATGAACACGAGGGCGCAGGGTGTGGGAGGCGGAAGTGACGGTGGCAACGGCATCAACTGGCTCGCGGCCGCCGACCCGCGCGTGCCCCTGTCGACGGCCGGGACAGGTATCGGCACCGACGGCTCCACGCGGGTCTACATGTTCGCGAAGTACAACAGCCTCGGCTCACCGATCACCTTCGCGAGCGGTATCGAGGCGCGCTTCTACGGGGCGGAGGCCGCGCTGCAGGCGAACAGGAATGACGCCGCCACGACGGGCACCGGATGGCTCGGGATTCTCAACACTCTCCGCGCGACTGCCATCACTCCCGCCATGACTCCGCTGGCCGACCCCGGAAGCTTTGACGCCCGCGTCGACCTCCTGTTCCGGGAGAAAGCATTCTGGACGTTCCTTACCGCGAAGCGGATGGCCGACCTGCGGCGTCTCGTGCGCCAATACGGACGCACTGAGGACAAGGTCTTCCCCAGTGGGACATACAAGGACGGCAACAGGTATGGTTCGGACGTCAACCTCGAGCTACCCATCACCGAACTGCCGAACGCGAACTACAAGGGGTGCATCGACCGGAAAGCCTGACGGCGAACGGCGCGGCGCGTACTCGCAGGCGCATGGGCCCGCGAGAGTGCAATGGCGTCATGGAGCACTCTCCGGCGCACGGTTGAACGAGAACAGGACAAGATCCGCGGCGCCGTCGATCTCTGGGACGGCCCGGGTTGCTTCCGCGTGCATCGATCGTTCCATCCGTGGGTCTGCAGCATCACTCCACTGCAGACCGCATCCTTTCGTCGCGCACGTTCCTACGGACGGCCCACTACCCTCCCTGCCGTATACGGCGCCCCCGCCTTCTCCACCTCGCGCTCCAACGCTGGAATGTCACTCTCCACCAGCTGACGAAGCCTCCCCTGTTCGACGCCGAACAGCTCCATCGCGATGCGATACTGCTCCTGATTCGTCGCCGTCGGTGGCTGCAGCGTGCGATTGAGGCTGCTCGTGATCGACCCTACCCGCTCGCTGATCGACGCCGGCGTCGGATCCGACCGCGAGCCTAACGCACGGTCGCCGGTGAGCTCGGTCTGGATCGCACTCAACCGCCCGATGTACGCGCGTACCTGTTCGTGCAAGGGCTTCGGCGCTGTTGGCGTCTGGTCCAGCGCACGCTTGATCTGATCCAGCCTGGTGTTCGTGGCGGTCGCAAGCTCGGTCGCCCCCGTCATCTGCCGCCGCAGCTCCTGGACGTCCGACTGGAACTTTCCGCGCGAGCGATGATCGGCGACGGTGAGGCCGCCCGTCTCGTCTGCCACGACGTTGAACGCCACCGGACCCGCGAGCTGGTTCACCACCCCACCCACGCGCTGCGATAGCGTCACCGAGTATTTCCCGGGCACCACATACGGACCACTCGGGCCTCCGCCACCAAACAACTCCTCTTCATCGGTCGGCGGACGAGCGGCGGCCAGCTGATGTGCAGGATACCGGAGGTCCCACGCCACGCGGCTCAGCCCCTTGGCCGTCGGCCCGGTCAATGTGCGAATCGCGCGCCCCCCTTCGTCCGACACCGTCAGCAAGATGCTCGGTGCTTCCTCGGCGGCCTCGGCACGCAGCGCGTTTGCGCCTGGGTACTCGATGGGCTGTCCCGCCTTCTCCGCCGCTCTCTCGGCATCTACGCGCTTCTGCTTGAGCGTCTTGAGCTGCTCGCCGAGCGAGTAGGTGAACACCGCACCGTACGGCGGATTGTCGGCCGAATAGAGCATCTCGCCCTGGAAGGCCTTGCGACCGCCACCATAGCGCTGCGTTTGCACGTAGAGGAGTGCATCGCGGGCGGGATACATCGTCGCTGCGGCCGTCACCGTCGCGGGTGTCATGCTGCGCAACGCCGTGTAATCATCGACGATGTACACTCCGCGACCAAACGTGCCTAACACCAGGTCGTTCTCCCGCCTCTGGATCGCGATGTCCGCCACCTTGATCGTGGGCACTCCCGGCAGCTTGATCCAGTTCTGTCCACCATTCTTGCTTGCATATGCGGCAAACTCGGTTCCCGCGAACAGCAGCTGAGGATCCACATGGTCCTCATGGATCGCGAACACGCCGCCGCGCGGGGGCAGGTCGCCGACGATCGGCGTCCACGTCCGCCCCAGATCCGACGTTTTGAGGGCGTACGGCTTGAAGTCGCCGTTCTGATGGTTGCTGAAGGTCGCAAACGCGACGTTGGCGTCGTGGTTCGAGGCACGAATGCGCGTGATGTAGGCATCCGCCGGAACGCCGGGCACGGGGTCGATCTTCCGCCAGCTTGCGCCTCCATCCTCACTCACCTGCAGCAATCCGTCGTCGGTGCCGACCCACAACACACCTTCCTTCTTTGGAGATTCGGCGACGGCGGAGATGTTGGAGTAGATCGCCGTCGACGTGTTCTTGGCCACGGCGTCCGGGCCCCACACCTTGCCCATCACTGCGAGGCGGTTGCGATCCACCTGCCGCGTGAGATCGGGCGAGACCTTGCGCCAGGTGTTTCCGCGATCGTCGCTGCGATAGACGAACTGAGCGGCCATGTACAGACGCTTCGCGTTGTGTGGCGAGATGACGAACGGCGCATCCCAGTTCCAGCGCAATGGCGCGCCGCCTTTCTCCTCTTGCGGCTGAATGCCGACGCGCTCCCCCGTGCGCCTGTCATAGCGGACGATCACGCCGTGCTGCAGTTCGGCGTAGATCGTGTTGGGATCCTCGGGGTCCACGCGCGACACGAAGCCGTCGCCACCCTGTGTCACGAACACATCCTCGTTCAGGATCCCGTGCTCGGACTTCGTGCGCGACGGCATTCCCAGGGAATTGTTGTCCTGCAGTCCGCCGTAGACGTTGTAGAAGGGAAGCGCGGTGTCCACGTCCACATCGTAGTACTGCGCCAACGGCAGGTTCTCGAAGAACATCCACGTCGCACCGCGATCCCACGAGCGATACAAGCCGCCGTCGTTGCCGACGAGGTAGTGGTTGGGATTCTTTGGATCCACCCAGATGATGTGGTTGTCGACGTGCATGTTGCGCTGCCCCAGCGCGCGCATCGACCTCCCGCCGTCATCGCTGACCTGAAAGATCACATCCGGCACGTAGATGCGGTCGAATTCGTGCGGATCGGGGAAGATGTCACCGTAGTACATGGCGCCCTGGTTGTAATCCATACGCCGTTCCCAGGTGACGCCGTTGTCCGATGAGCGGTAGATCCCCCCGCGCCGGTTGGCCGCCTCGACGATCGCATACAGCACGTCCGGGTTCTGCGGAGAGATCGCCAGGCCGATGCGTCCAAGCTCTTCGTTAGGCAATCCGGTGTTGACCCTGGTCCACGTCCGGCCACCGTCGGTGCTGCGGTGGATGGCGCTCTCCGGGCCACCATCGATCAGGGTGAAGAAGTGTCGCCGGCGCTGATACGCGGTGGCGACGATGACGTCCGGGTTGCGCGGATCGAGCACGACGTCGGACACGCCCGTGTTCTCGGAGACCTTCAGCACCTGCTCCCACGTCTTCCCTCCGTCGGAGGTCTTGTACAGTCCTCGATCGCCCCCCGGACTCCACAGCGGTCCCTGCGCCGCCACGTACACCATGTCACTGTTCTTCGGATGCACCACGATGCGGCCGATATGCTCGGAATTCTTGAGGCCGACGTTCTTCCACGATCGGCCGCCATCTTCGGACTTGTAGACGCCATCGCCGTAAGCAACCGAGCGCTGCGAGTTCCGCTCGCCCGTGCCCACCCAGACGACGTTCGGATTCTTTGGATCCAGGGTGACCCACCCGATCGAATACGATCCCTCGCGATCCATGATCGGCGTCCATGCGGCTCCCCCGCTGACAGACTTCCACAGACCGCCTGACGCGGTACCCACATAGATGACCGCGGGGTCGTCCGGATGTACGGCGATGCTCATGACCCGGCCGCTGGTCATGGCTGGTCCGATCGAGCGGGCCCGCAATCCGCCGATCGCCTCGGCGGTAACGGCCGGACGCGGCGCCGAGTCGGCGCGGGCACCAGCGGCTCGAGCCGACCGCTGAGCGACAGCAGGTGTGGCAAGGGCGAGCACGACGCCGCCGAGGGCAACAAACGATCGGAGGGACGAAGACATAGCTGAACGTGCCGGTGCGGGTGAGTGCTGCGGTACCGGAGAAGAAAAGCGCCGGACTGAAGGTTCGCGAGTGGGACTGAAGGGGATCGCGTCGGGGGACACCGCGACCCGCGCGAGCGAGCGCCCGATCCGCGACGCGGCGCCCCTGAGCGCAGCGCGTGATCAACGCGTTAGAATGCATACGCTTATCCCCGAAACGGGACGGTCATGGCGGACATCACCCCAAGAGCATCTCGCACAATCCGGCGCGCACTCGTGGCACCGTTTCAGGAGTTTGCGAGTACCGGGGCGCTGGGCGGGGTGGCGCTCCTCATCACCACGGTCATTGCACTGGTGTGGGCGAACTCGCCCGCCGCCGACAGCTATCAGGCCCTCTGGGAACGCAGAGTGTCCCTGGGCTGGGCCGAGGCACCCTTCAGCCTCTCATTGCACCATTGGATCAATGACGGATTGATGGCAGTGTTCTTTCTCCTCGTCGGACTCGAGATCAAGCGCGAGTTGCTCGTGGGGGAGCTGGCTGCGCCGCGTCTGGCCGCCTTGCCCATCGCCGCCGCCGTTGGTGGAATGCTGGTCCCGGCGGGACTCTACGCGGCACTCAATGCGGGGACGCCGGCAGTGCGTGGATGGGGCATTCCCATGGCCACGGACATTGCGTTCGCCCTCGGCGTTCTGGCACTGCTTGGCCCGCGCGTCCCGGTCGGACTCAAGGTCTTTCTGGCCGCGCTGGCGATCGTCGATGACCTGGGAGCAGTCCTGGTGATCGCCCTGTTCTATACGTCGAACCTGGATGTCACGGCGTTGTTGGGCGCCGCAGCCTCGTTAGGTATTCTCGTGACGCTCAATCGCCGCCGGGTCACCGCGCTCGGCCCCTACTTGCTGGTGGGCATCGCGCTGTGGGCGCTGGTCCTGCGATCGGGCATCCACGCCACCATCGCCGGCGTCCTGCTCGCCCTGACGATTCCGTCCGGCACGCGCCTCGACGCCCGACAGTTCTCCGTGCGTTCGAGGAGTATCCTCGACGACTTCGACCGCGCCGAGACCGGCGACGGGCGGGTGATCACGAGCCGGGGACAGCAGGAAGCGCTCTACGCGCTCGACTTGGCCGCCAGCCAGGCGAACGTCCCCCTGCTGCGGCTCGAGCACGCACTCCATGGCCTCGTGGCCTATGCGATCATGCCCCTGTTCGCCCTGGCCAATGCCGGGGTCTCGTTAGGTGGTGCCGGCGGCGCGCTCCGCAGTCCGGTCACCTGGGGCATCATCCTCGGACTGCTGGTCGGCAAGTTCGCGGGTATCTCGCTGTTCTCCTGGAGTGCGGTCCGCCTCGGTCTTGCCACACTGCCCGGCGGGACGACGTGGCGCCATCTCCGGGGCGTGGCGCTCCTTGGCGGCATCGGCTTCACCATGTCCCTGTTCATCGCTGGCCTCGGCCTGCACGATCCGCAGCTGCAGGAGCAGGCGAAGTTCGGGATCCTGTTCGCCTCGACAGGTGCCGGAGTCGCGGGCTTCGTGATCTTGCGGCGCGATGTGCCCAGCGATTCCCTCTCCGGCGTTGCTGCGGGGGAGGCCCGTCCGAGTGACGCGTGAGCCAGGTCTCGAAGGGGATCCCGCGTGCCACGCCGGGAACGGAGTTCGCGCCCTTCCTGTTCCCTGTCGCTCACTGGTTGACGATGTCGGGCGGTTCGACGCCGATGCGTTTCTTCACCAGGTAGATCGGCCGGCGTTTGGTCTCCTCGAACAGCCGGCCGATGTACTCGCCGAGGATGCCGAGGCAAAACAGCTGAATCGCCGAGGAGAACAGCAGGACCAGGATCAGCGAAGTCCAGCCACGTGCCTGACGAGGATTGTAGCCGGCAATCGGGAAGTCGCCGGCATACTGGACCAGCACCACCATCCCCAGCAGGATCGCGATCGTGCCGACGGCGAATCCCAGCAGCATGATCGCCTGGAGCGGCCGATAGCTGAAGTTGATGATGCCGTCGCTCGCCAGCCGGAGCAGCTTGCGCAGCGTGTATTTGGGCTCCCCCGCATAACGAGCCGCTCGTTCATAGGCGAGCCCGGATTGTTGGTATCCCACCCAGGTGCGCAGGCCGCGGATGAACCGGTTCCGCTCGGGGAGCTGGTTGATCGCCCGCACCACCTCGCCGCGCATCACGCAGAAGTCGCCGGAGTCCAGCGGGATGTCGAGCGTGGCCAGGCGCTTGAGCAACCGATAGTACACATGGTACGCCATCCGCTTGAGCACGCCTTCCTTCCGCTTCGTTCGAATCGCGTACACGACGTCCATCCCCTCCCGAACCTTGGCGATGAACGGCAGGAGTTCTTCTGGAGGATCCTGCAGGTCGGCGTCCATCACGCACACGATCGAGCCGCGAGCGTGGTTGAGACCCGCCGTCACCGCGGGCTGGTGCCCGAAGTTCCGGGAGAGTGACACCACCTTGAGGTGTGGATCCGATGCCGCCAGCCGCTCGAGAATCTGAAGCGTCTGATCGTGGCTGCCGTCGTCCACGACGATGAGCTCCCAATCCTCTCCCCACGCCGGTGCCGCTGCGGCGATGCGCCGATGCAGCTCCTCGACGCCATCTGCTTCATTGTAGGCAGGAACAACGAGGGAAATCATTCGGACAATTGGCGGCGACGGAAAATGGTGAAGCGGCCCGACTGCTGATCCACCTCGAGCTCCGGCGCCAGCGTCTGAGGACTTCCGGGATAGTAGTAGGAGAGACTGTCGGTCGGGAGAACGACCACCGAGGCATTGTAGCGGTCCATCACCTGCAGCAGACTGCGCTTGTCGGGATAGGGCGGAGACACCGCGCGCCGTCCCGTGAAATACGTGGAGAAGTACGGGACGTTGGTGATCGTCGCGCTCTCCGGAGACGACATCCGGCTCGCGCCGATCAACGCGTCTCTGAGGGCGACCCGGTCTTCGTTGACGCTCGACAGGCTGCGAGCGATCTGCCAATCCTGCGTGGGGACGACCAGCACCATGTACGCCACCACCGGGATGGCCAGCCGAAGACGCCTTCCCACCCTTGCATTGGCCAACGGAGCAAGCAGCGCGATCGTGAGGAGCGTGGTCCCGACGCTGTAGTAACGCATCTCAACGTCCTGACCGCGGACCGCGAGCGCACCGATCGCTGCAATCCAGATGAGCGCTCCGGCGATCCACTCGGGCAGGTACTCCCTTCGTGCCAACGCCACGGCTCCCGCGCCGAGCGCCAGCACCAGCAACACCAACGCCGGCTTACTCCACTCGGCGAGTCCAGCCGCCGCGCGGTACACAGCAAAGGGGAGGCCCTTGACCGCCGCGCGAAGGAGTCCTGCCGCGTCTGCCTTCAGCACTTCGGCCGTCGAAGGAGGCGGTTCCAGGCTTCGATAGTACTGGTCCACCGCGCGTTGAGTCCGGCTCGCGTGGTAGTTGATCAGCCAGTAGAACGATGCATCGGACTTGAACGGACCACCGCGAACGCGCGCCGTGTGCAACAGCCACGGAAACGCGGTGAGCAAGGCAAACGCGCCAATGACGAGGCCGTTCAGGAGTGCAGGCTTCATCCCTTTGCGTGAGATCATCCAGAAGGCCACTGCGGGAACGATCAGCGTGGCCGACGAGCGCGTGAGCCACGCAAGCCCGAACAACACGCCGGCAGCCGCCCAGTGCCACCAGCGGTCCGCGTGTACCACGACCGCCAGCAGGCAGAGCACAAGGCCGGTCGCCAGGGAGTCGGGAAGCACTGCGAACGAAATGCGCCAGTTGGCGGGCAGCAGAATCGCTAGTAGCGCGCAGCCGATCGGAAACCAGCGTCCCGCGTAAAACCTCCGCACCAACCAGAACACGCCGAGTGATGTCAGTACGCTTCCGATGATTGACAGGAACGCCGCGGCACGTGCCGGATCCCACCCTGTCGCTCCCATCGCGCCCGCCATCAACGTGGGGTACAGGGGATTGGCGTTGTGGAAATACATCGGAAGGCTGGGCGGGTTCAGGAACAACAGCCAGTTGGCGTCGTTCACGTAGCCGCGGCCCGCGAGAAGGTTGCGGGCGACGATTCCGATGTAGCCGCTGTCGTGGAGAAATGCGGCCGTCAGGGCCACGTCATCCGGGAGCCACACCGTTCGCAGCACCACGTAGAGGACCAGGAACGCCGACAACGCAACTGCCGGCGTGAATCGCGAGCGAAGGGCTTCCAAGAGACTCAGGCCTGCATGCGCATCGGACGAGGCTGGTTGCGAAGAGTCGGCATAAGGTAGCGCCACCCGGGAAAACTCGGCAGGCAGGGGGACGAGAAAGGCGCACTCATAAGAACGCGCCCATCTTGATCACCCGTTCACCCGCCTAGCCGCGTACCCGTTCGCCCGTTCGCCCGTCACGGCTTCGGCCGCGCCCTGAACTTCTCGTACAGCTCGGTGTGACGATCATCGAACTTCATGCGCTGGCCCTTCACGAACACCTCTTTGATCTGTGAACGGATGTCGATCGGATCTCCGGTCGCGACCATCAGGTTGGCAAACTTTCCGACCTCGATCGAGCCATAGTCCTTGTCCACGCCCCAGATCTTGGCGGGGTTGATGGTGAGCGCCTTGAGTCCCTCGTCGGGATCCAGCCCGTAGGCGATTGCCAGACCAACGTTGTATGGCAGGTCGCGCGCGCTGGATGCGGACCCCGTGTGAAAGGCCAGCTGGACGCCTGCCCGCGACATCACGCCGGCGTTGGCAAAGACTTCGTCATACGGAGCGCCGTCGCCAGGCACCGAGGTCGTGGGTGACACAATGACGGGGACGCGCTTCATCGCCAGGGTGTCGGCGATGCGCCAGCCTTCTCGTCCACCCCTGATGATGAGCTTGAGCTTGAGCGAGTCGGCAAAAACCATCGCGTCGCGCATCTGGTCCGCGCCCTCGGCCTCGACGATGACCGGCATCTCACCGCGGACCGCGGCGATCATCGATTCGTACTTCTGGTTGGCGTGCCACAAAGACGGGGGTGTCGCTCCGCTGGCTGTTAGGCGGGCTTTCACATCCGAGTATCCCTTGGCCTCGTCGAAGTACCCGTAGAGCTGACGTACCTGCCGGTCATAGTTGGTACGCCGCTCCGCCGCCGACATCTGCGGCTGGCCAAAACCGCCAAAGCCTCCGCGGCCGCCGCCGCCCCCCAGGCTGGGCCACACGACGACCATCCCCGCTTTCGGTTTGACCGCCATCTCCTGGGCCGTCCAACCGGCGAGGTTGATCAGTGCCGCGGTTCCGGTAATGAGACCTCCGGTTGGCGACGAGATCACCGTGGTCACACCGTTGGCGCGCGTGACCCCGATGTGCTCGGAGAAGGGGTTGACCGCCGAGAGCGTAAAGTCTTGCGGGTTGAAGTCCCCGAGCTCCCGCGTGTCGTCCGGTCCTGGGACGCCGCCCATCTCGGTGAGCCCGAGTCGCGTGCCCGAGTCGATGAACCCGGGGTAGACGAACATTCCCGTGGCATCGATCACGGTGGCGCCGGCCGGCACCTGGACATTGGCCCCCACCGCCTCGATGCGCCCATTGCGGATGAGCACCGTCGCGTTAGGCACCCGCGCCCCGACGACCGGCACGACGGTCGCATTGCGAATCGCCGTCACCGGCTGCGTCGCCGCAAGCCGAGGCATGAGCGGAGCGCACAGCACCAACGCCGCCACTGCCACGCGGAGCACCTCCCGTCTCCCGTCTCCCGTCTCCCGTTTCATGATTGTCCCTCCTCGCTCGTGATCCGCGGCATCCGCTTGAGCTGCTCGAGGAGCCACTCCAGCGTCGGAGCCGTCGTCCGGTCGAAGAACACACGTCCCTCGATCAGCGTCATATCGACGCGCGACGCCGGTGCGAACGGATGGCCCGTGAAGATCGCCAGATCCGCATCCTTGCCCACGTCGATGGAGCCGACGCGGCTGTCGACACCCAGCTGCTTGGCGGCGTTGAGTGTGATCATGCGAAGGGCGGACTCCTCGGACGCGCCACCGAACCGCATCGCCTTGGCGGCTTCCTGATAGAGCCGGCGCGCGCGCTCGTCGGAATCGGAGTTGATCGTGACGAGCACTCCACGCTCGGCCATCAGCGCCGCGTTGTGCGGGATGGCATCCCAGGCTTCCAGTTTGTAGCCCCACATGTCGGCGAACGTCGAGGCCCCCGAACCGGCCGCCGCCAGCTCATCGGCCACCTTGTAGCCTTCCAGCACGTGCTGGAACGTGGCCACCCTGAAATTGAACTCCTTGGCGATGCGGAGCATCATCAGGATCTCGTCGGCGCGGTACGAGTGGCAGTGGACGAGCCGTTTCCCGTCGAGCACCTCCACCAGCGCATCGAGCTCGAGATCCTTGCGGGGCGGGATCGGCGCGGCGCCCTTCTTCGACCGGTCGAAGGCGGCCTTGGCCGTGTCGTATTCTTTCCAGCCGGCGCGGTACTCCTGCGCCCGGGTGAACATGTCGCGGAGGAAGTCCTCCACGCCCATGCGGGAGCGCGGGTAGCGCGTGGGCTCGTCACGCGAGGATTGCCGCACGTTCTCACCTAACGCGAACTTGATCCCCGGCGGCGCACCGGCAAACCGGAGCGAATCCACGGGGAGGCCGAACTTGAGTTTCACCACCGCGTTCTGTCCGCCGATGGTGTTGGCCGAACCGTGCAGGATGTTGAGCGTCGTCGTCCCGCCGGCCAGCTGCCGGTAGAGCGACATCCCGTCCTGGCGCAGGACGTCGGCCATCCGCACCTCGGCGGTGCTCGACTGTGAACCCTCGTTGATTGCCTCGTTCGCGGAGTGCGAGTGCGCGTCGATGATGCCGGGCGTGACGTACTTGCCCGTGCCATCGATCACTCTGGCGCCGGCCGGCACCGGCACGTTCTGGCCCACGGCGATGATCTTGCCGTCACGAATGACGATCGTGCCGCGCTCGACCGTGCCGCGGCTGGCGGTCATGATCGTCGCGTTGGTGATGGCGACCAGCGCGACGTTAGGCGGGACCGGCATTGACAAGGCGTCGCCCAGGCCCTGCTGGGCGCCGAGTGGTGCCGCGAACAGCACGAGGGCCGCGGTGACCCGAATGACCTGTCTCACTTGGTGTCCTCCTGTCCCGGACGACCGGCGCCATTGGCACGGCGCTCGGCAGGTTGTGGTACGACCGCATAGCGGAGCCCGTCGACGAATACTGCTTCCAGTGTGGCGCCGTCGGTCAGGGCGTCGCCACGCATCACCAGCAGGTTGGCGATCTTTCCGACCTCGATGCTGCCGAGCTGTTCCTGCACGCCGGCCGCCTCGGCGGCGCGGATGGTCAGGGCCTCCAGGGCCGCCTGACGAGACAGACCGGCGGTGATCGCCTTCTTCACGTTCGCCACGAACTCCGCGGGCCGGAGCCCCCCGCTCGCCAGCGCGAATCGGATCCCGGCCTTGTTCAGGGCAGCGGCGTTCCCCTCGATCTGCGAGCGCACCGCCGCCGCGCGTTTGGCGCTGTCGTCCTGCTCGCGACGCTGCGCGCCACGATAGCTCCAGCCCGTCACCGCCGTGGGTTCCGGATAGTCGACGGTCACGACCGGGATGCGCTGACCCTGCAACGCGTCGACGGCGCGGAAGCCTTCCACGGCCCCAACCACCGACAGCTTGAGTCCGAACTCCTTGCCTAACGCAATGGCGCGCCGGATTTCATTCTCGTTGCCGGCGGCGACGAAGGTGGGGAGGTCGCCCTTCACGACGGGCACGAGCGCCTCGAGGTCCGCGTCGTAGGAGGGCCGCGAAACGCCACGAGGACTCGCCTTCTGCCGCTCCGTGAGCTGGGCGTGGCGCTGGGCGTCGTAGAGGGCCTGGCGCTGATAGGCGATGACGCCAAGCAGCGAGCCGGGATACCGGCCGGGCACCGTCTGATAGCCCATATGCAGCGCCACCGGTGAGCGAACCGTCCACCGGGTCGCGGTGTCGTCACGCAGCGGAATGAGCGCCGACAGACCACGAAACAGGCCGCGGCTCGGCGCGACCAGGGCGGTGGTGATGCCGGCATCGCGCGCTGCCCGCACATCGGCGAGCACCGGACGGATCTCGTTGGCGATGAGTCGGTCAGGCTCGAGCCCGACGTTGCGCTGCGACGTGTCCGGTGCCGCGCCGAACGGGCCGCCGCCACCGCCGCCTGGGCGGGGCGTTGGCGGCGCCGGAAGCCCGATCGTCGACGTGAGATCGATAAAGCCGGGGTATACCGTGCGGTTGGCCAGATCGAGTATCCGAGCATCGGCGGGGATCGGGACGTTCGGGCCCACCGCCTCGATCAGGCCGTCGCGAATGACAATCGTGCCGCGGTCGATGACGCCACGCGTGACGGTCTCGATCCGGGCGTTGGTCAACGCCCATACGCCGCTTTGCGCGGCGGACGCGACGGGCGCGGCTGCAAGAACGCCGATCGCGACGGCGACTCGACCACTCCAGTGGAGTAGCATGCCGTTCGCTCCTATAGAAGTAAGGGGAGACGGCCACGATACGCGGCGGACCAACCCGGGGCTAGGTGTGGCGCGATTCGCGGCTGCTGTGGTTTGACGCAAGATTCCTGATACCCTTCTCTCCGGCTATTTCGCATGCGCGCTGCCCTCGTCTTTGCCGCCGCCGTCGCCATGACCGCAGAACTCAACGCACAGGTTCGCCGCCTAAACCCGACCAGTCTCTCGACACCCACAGGCTATACCCACGTCACGGTTGGCCCCGACGGCCGAACCGTACACATCGCTGGTCAGGTCGCAGCTGACCGCACGGGCCAGGTCGTCGGAGTCGGCGACTTTCGCGCGCAAGTGGAGCGCTCGTTCGACAACGTGCGACTCGCGCTCGAGAGTGTTGGTGCGACGTTCGACGACGTGCTCAAGATGACCACCTACGTCATCGATCTCTCCCAGCTCGCTGTCTTTCGCGAGGTCCGGAACCGGGTGCTTCGCGCAGACCAGCTCCCGGCCAATACCCTGGTCCAGGTGACCGCGCTCGCCCGCCCGGAGTTCCTTATCGAAATCGAAGCGGTGGCCATGCTACGCGCTCCGCTTCGCTGAGATCTCGGCCATCGGCGCGATGGCGGCGGTGCGGGGATTCGACGCTGAATGACGGGACCGGCGAATTGAGCGAGTATGTCCCCGTGCCGTAGATTCGGTCGACCCCTACCCCTGTCGCCCATGCGCCGCGCTCTGGCCCTCCTCGCTATCCTGCTCCCCCCAGCGGCGGCCGCGCAGACTCCCTTCGACAACCTGAAGTTCCGCTCCATCGGCCCCGCCGCGTTAGGTGGCCGGATCCACGACGTGGAGGGCGTGCCCGGCGATCCGTTCACGCTCTACGTCGCCACCGCGAGCGGCGGGCTGTGGAAGACCACGAACAAGGGCACCACCTGGACGCCGATCTTCGAGAATCAAGCCGTCGCCACCTTCGGCGACGTGGCGCTGTTCGCGGGCAACCCGGACATTCTCTTCGTCGGGACCGGCGAGCAGAACAACCGCCAGAGCACCTCCTGGGGGAACGGAGTCTACAAGTCCACAGATGCGGGCAAGACCTGGACGCACCTCGGATTGGCTCCCACTCGCCATATTGCGCGCGTCGCGATCCATCCCACCAACGCCGACATTGCCTACGTCGCCGCCGCGGGCAACCTCTGGGCGCCGAGCCCGGACCGGGGAGTCTACAAAACGAGTGACGGCGGCAGAACCTGGAGCAAGGTGCTCTACGTCGACACGCTGACCGGTGCCACGGACATCGTGATCAACGCCAGCGACCCCAACGTCATCGTGGCCGCCACGTACCAGCGGATGCGGACACCGTCCGGCTTCAATGGGGGCGGACCGGGGAGCGGAATTCACAAGTCCACCGACGGCGGCGCCACATGGCGGAACATCACCGCCGGAGTTCCTGCGGGCGACAAGGGACGGATCGGCCTCGCCATGGCGAAGACGAACCCGCGCATCCTCATCGCCCTCATCGAGCACCAGACCGAGAGCGGCACCTACCGATCCGAAGATGGCGGCGACACCTGGACGCGGGTCAACCGGTTGAATCCGCGTCCCATGTACTACTCCAAGCCGGTGATCGATCCCACCAACGCCGATCGCGTGTGGGTGCCCGGTGTCACCGTGTACCGCAGTGACGACGGCGGCCGGAACTTCCGCACCCTTCCCACCGGCCCGACGTACGACGTCGGCCTCAAGGGCGATCACCATGCCTTCTGGATCAATCCGAAAGACAGTCGGCACGTGTATCTCGGCGGCGACGGGGGACTGCACGAATCCTGGGATCTCGGTGAAACCTGGGTGCGCATGAACAACCTTCCCATCGGGCAGTTCTATGCTGTGGCTGCTGATGACCGCGACCCCTACTGGGTGTACGGCGGGATGCAGGACAACCACAGCTGGATGGGGCCCAGCGCCACCCGTCACTGGTTAGGCATCGTCAACGAAGACTGGCGGCAGATCGGGTTCGGCGACGGCATGTACCAGCGACCCGACCCGTTCAACAAACGTTGGGTGTACACGGCCAGCCAGAATCTCGGCATGCAACGCTTCGACATCGAAACCGGCGATCGCCTGGGGCTCAAGCCATTCCCCCCAGCCGAAGGCGATACCGCGTACCGCTTCGACTGGACGGCACCGATTGTCGTGTCGAAGCACGCGCCGGGAACCGTGTACGTCGGCGGCAACCGCCTGTTCATCACGCGCGACTACGGCAACTCGTGGACGCGGACCAAGGATCTCACCCGGCAGGTGAATCGTGACACGATCCCGGTGATGGGCGTCCTCGGCCGCAACATCACCCTGTCGCGCAACGACGGCGAGTCGTCGTTCTCCGAGCTCACCAGCATCTCCGAATCGCCAATCGACCCCAGGGTGTTGTGGATCGGCACGGACGACGGTCTGGTGCAGGTCTCACGCGACGGCGGACTCACCTGGTCCAACGTGACCGCCGCCGTCCCCGAGGTGCCGGCCGGTACGCTCGTCAGTCGGATTCACGCGTCCGCGTTAGGCAGAGGAGCCGCCTACGCCAGCTTCGATGGCCACCGCAGCGGTGACCTCACACCATACCTGTTCCGCACGACCGACTTCGGCCGCAGCTGGACCCGGGTCTCGGGGAACCTCCCTCCCGACATGCCCGTCCGCACGGTGCACGAGTTTCCCGCGAAGCCCGGCGTCGTCTTCGCCGGACTCGAGTTCGCCCTGTACATGTCGATCGATTCGGCCCGCACGTGGTCGCGCGTTTCCACGCTGCCCACCACGCGCTACGACGACGTCCTCGTGCACCCGCGAACACGGGACATCATCGTCGGCACGCACGGCCGGTCGATCTGGATTCTCGACGACGCCGGGCCCATTGCCGAGTGGTCGCCCGCCATGGCAAACAGGCGCGTGCACCTGTTTGCTGTGCGCGACGCCACCGTCTTCCAGTACTGGCAGGACTTCTCCTACCGTGCGCATGGTGCGTACGCGGGAGACAATCCCCCGGACGGTGCACTGATCTCGTACTACCTGGGACATGCGCCGGCGAAGGTCACCATCACCGTGAAGGCGCCGGACGGGCGACAGGTGCGAACACTCGACGGCCCTAGGGGCGCGGGCACGATCCAGCGGGTGAGCTGGGATCTCCGGCATCAGCCGCCGCCCGGCGGGGCTGTGGGTCCTGGAGGCGAAGAGGGTGGAGCCCGTGACGCGCTCCCACGTCCCCCGCGCGCGATCGATGACCGCGGGCCGTTCGTGTCACCGGGCGTATACACGGTCACCGTGGATGCGGACGGGCAAACGATGTCGCGGACGGTGAACGTGAAGCAGGATCCGATGCTGCCCCTCACGGCGGCCCAGCACCGCCAGCGGGAAAGCTTCCTGCTCGATGTGTCCGACGCACAGCGCACTGCGACGTCGCTGGGCGATCGGATGACCGCGCTGCGCCGCCAGCTGACGAGCCGTCGCGAAGCGGCGTCGCAGGGGAGCGCGGCCCGCCAGTCGGCCGATGACGCCCTCGCGCGCCTGACGACACTCGAACGTCAGGTCCGTGCCGGCCCTGGCGCCGTTCGTGGACGCGTGTACGGACTCGCCAGTGAGTTCAACGGCAACGGCGCGCAGCAAGGGAGCCTCTATCCCCCCACCAAGACGCACCGGCAGCAATTTGCGATCATGAGAGCAATCCTGCTGCGTGCGCAAACAGCGCTCGCTGCGCTGGAAGCGCTGAGCAGCAGCATCCAGGAGTAATCGTCGTGGTGTCGCCTTCTCCAGATTTCGTCGCCCGCGTCGCCGAGCATGAGCCCGGCCTGCGGGGACGCTGGCGGCGGTTCTGGGGTCCCCCGGAGCAGTTCCTCCTCGACGCCGGCAAGCAGGGCGAGCTGCTGATCGCGCGCATCCGCGTCGGACTGACCGGCGTGCTGCTGCTGATCCCGATCGCAAACATGCTGCTCACCCCCGCCGAGCTGCGACAGCACGCCATCGGTGGCGCGATCACCCTCACCGCGTTCGTGCTGTCGATCGGCGTCTACGTGATGGTGGCCCGGGACCGCCGCGAACGATGGCTGCCTCTGGCCACGTCGTTCTTCGATGTCACGTTCATCAGCGCCGCGAATCTTTCGTTCGCGTTCATCTCGGATCCGCACGTCGTGGTGAACAGCAAAGTCACATTCGACACCTACTTCTTGGCGTTAGGCGGTACGGCCCTTCGCTACGACAAGCGGGTCGCGCTGCTGGCCGGCGTGCTGGCCATGGTCCAGTTCGCGGCGGTGACGCTGTTCGTCGTCTTCAACTTCCCACTCGACAGGGAACCGCCGGGTGGTGCGTACGGCGTCTTCCTCTGGTCCGATCAGGTGTCGCGGCTGATCCTCCTGGTGACGGCGACCGTCCTGAACGTCTACATCGTCCGTGGCATTCAGAAACAGCGCGAGCTCTCCAACGCCGATCCCCTCACCGGCGTGTTCAACCGTCGCTTCTTCGACGACTATTTCGCGAGCGAGATCGAACGTGCTGCGCGCTTCAGGAGCCGCATCGCGATCGCCATGATCGACGTGGACTGGTTCAAGCAGTTCAACGATCGCTTTGGGCATGCCGCCGGCGATGTCGCCCTCAAGAAAGTGGCGCGCGCGCTGCAACTGGCCGTGCGGCGGAGCGATCTCGTTGCGCGCTACGGCGGCGAAGAGTTCGTCGTGCTCCTGCGCGAGACCGACATGCACCAGGCGATGGAACGCGTCGAGCAAATGCGTCAGGCCATCCAGTCGGACGCGCACGTGATCGGCGGTGCCCGGCCGGTGTACATCACCGTGAGTGCCGGTGTGTCCACATGGCCCTCCGATGGATCCACGGTGAGTGATCTCGTGGCCACCGCCGATCGCCGGATGTTCGAAGCCAAGGAGGCCGGTCGCAACCGCGTCGTCGGTCCCGCTGGCGTGCAGGTTCCCGCCACCTTACCTGTTGCCGGGGATCTTTAGGCGCGCCTCCCGCAGGCCATCAGCATCGCCCGCCAGTACGCCAAGGCTGATCCGCCCCTCGATCAGCGCGTGGCGATCCGCCCCCGACAGCGACAGGCTTCCGGCCGCGCGCAGCACGCCTGGTCCCGTTGCACGGTGAAACACCGGCGCGCCGCCAGTTGCCGGGTGTCGCCGAAACACCACGGCGTGCAACTGCGCCTCCGGGACCCCCGTCGCGAGCACATCGTAGCGCAACTGGTTCGTCACCTGATCAAAGACGAATCGCGCGCGCACGACTCCCGAACCCACCGGCACCGAAACGCTGATGGGGAGCGGCCTGGGTACGCGCCCCCCGTGCAGCGCCGGCGTGGTGGAGGGCGCGCGACGGCGAGCACCGCGCTGCTCCCAGGCGAACGCCAATGCGACCAGCCGCGCGTCGGCAAACGGCCGCCCCACGAACTCCACGCCCACGGGCAGACCGTCACTGGTGAATCCCGCCGGAGCGCTCAACGCCGGCAATCCGGTATTGGCGCTCAGTCCACATGTTCCTCCTGGCTGCGGTTCCCCCACCAGCACCGGTCGTCGTCGCATCGTTGGATACACCAGCACGTCGAGGCTGAGCGAGTCGAGGATCGCGATCACTCGCGCTCGAACTATTCGTTGTTTGGCCAGGGCGCGACGATACGGCTCGCTGTCCCGCGTTCCCGCCGTGTCCATCGTCACGATGCGCGCCGTGAGGGCATCGTGATGCAGGCCGCGGTCGAGAATGTCCTTCACCGTCAGCTGTGGGGCTCCCGGTATTGCCCGAAGGTAGTCCGCGAGGTCCCCCTCGGTTTCGAAGTTGATCACGCCGGATCCCGCGAGCAGCGAATCGAAGTCGGCGATCCGGACGTCGACGACTTCGGCACCAGCGGCTTTCATCTGATTGACGGCCGCGCGGATCGTGTCGCGGATCTCGTTGTCGATATCTCCGGTCATGTAATTCGTGAGCACGCCCAGCCGCGCGCCGCGCAACGCCGTGGCGGAGAGGGAATCGACGAACTTCGGCAACGACCGCCCCTCGAGAACCCGCGTGACGCTGTCGTCGGGATCGGCGCCGATCGTCACGTCGAGGGCGATCGCGAGGTCGGTCGCGGTGCGCGCCAGGGGTCCGGCGATGTCCTGCGTGTGCGAGAGTGGCACGATCCCGCGTCGGCTTACCAGGCCCTGCGTTGGCCGCAAGCCGAACAGGCTGTTGTAGGCGGAAGGAATGCGGATCGACCCGCAGGTGTCCGATCCCCAACCCACGGCCGCAAAGCTCGCCGCGACTGCCACGCCCGTCCCTCCACTCGACCCCCCCGGACAGCGCATCGGATCATAGGGGTTGCGTGTCTGGCCGCCTAACGAGCTGACCGACGTGATCCCCGCGGCAAGCTCGTGCATGTTCGTCTTCCCGATGATCACCGCGCCGGCGTCGCGCAGTCGCCTGACGACGAACCCATCGCCGGGCGTCTGGAGCGCTGCCAGCGCAAGAGAACCTGCGCTCGTCGCCATGCCCCGGGTATCGAAGTTGTCCTTGAGCACGATGGGAATGCCGTGGAAGGGTCCGCGTACCCGCCCGCTCGCCCGCTCGCGATCCAGGGCAGCCGCCTCGCGTCGCGCGTGGGGGCTGAGCCGAATCATCGCGTTGAGTGCGGCGCCGCCGCGGTCGTAGGCGGTGATGCGTGCGAGGTACGCATCCACCAGCTGCACCGAGGTCCACCTGCCGGTGCGCAGTCCATTCTGGAGGTCGGTGACCGACGCTTCGAAGACGAGATCGGTGGTCTGACCTGCCGACACTCGCTGCGACTCGGCGTGAGAGACGGCGACGCAGGAAAGGGCGACACTGAGGGTCGCAACGCGAATCGAAGCCTGCCGCACGGGGCCTCCAGGCAAGGGAAAACGGTCGCCGTCATGCTATCGCGAAGTCGCCAGCAACGACACTGGGCCCGGCTCTCCCCTTGACTGTCGAGAGAAGATCTGCCAGTTTCCTCTCGACGATCGAGAGGACAATGCCGTGGCTGACCGCAGCGACCTCCTGCAGGGGACCCTCGAGCTCCTCGTTCTCAACACGCTGTCACTCGAGCCCATGCACGGGTGGGGGATCACCCTTCGCCTGGAGCAGATGTCGGGCAACGTGTTGATGGTCAATCAGGGGTCGCTGTATCCCGCTCTGGAGCGGCTCAAGCGCAGCGGGTGGATCCGATCCGAGTGGCGCACGACCGAGAACAACCGTCGTGCGCGCTATTACGACCTGACCGCAGCCGGCCGCCGGCAGCTCCTCGTCGAGCGCGAAGCGTGGAAACGCGCATCGACGGCAGTGAACGCGATCCTTGATTGGGCCACGGTGGGGACATGAGTCTCTGGACCGACTGGTCGCGCCGCATGAGCACGCTCTTCCACCGAGGACGCGAAGAGCGCGAGCTCGGCGAGGAGATGTCGTTTCATCTGGACATGCTCGCGCGGCGACTGGAGGAGCAGGGACAGTCGCCTGACGAGGCGCATCGTCGCGCACGGGTCAGCTTTGGCGGCGTCATGCAGGCTCAGGAAAACACACGAGAAGCACGAGGGACGATGATGCTCGAAGATCTCATGCGCGACGCGAGCTACGCTGCGCGTCAGTTGCTGGCGCACCCGGTGTTCACGCTCATCGTAACGATCACGCTCGCGCTGGGCATCGGCGCCACCACGGCCATTTTCAGCACCGTTGACCACGTACTGCTTCGACCGGCGCCGTTCGATCGGCCGGGCGAGCTGGTGGTCATGTGGGGGACGGACCGGGCGAGCGGCACGACACGGGAACCCGTGTCCTGGCCGGACATCACGGACTTTCGCACACGGTCGAAGACGGTTGGCGCCGTCGCCGGATTCGTCGCCATCCAGGTGAACCTGACTGCGCAAGGGACGGAGCCGACGCGAGCGACCGCCATCGCCGCGACCGGCAACATCTTCTCGGTGTTGGGCGTCCGACCACTGCGTGGACGCGTGTTCAGCCCGGAGGACGATCGGCCCGGTGGCCCCGCCATCGCCGTAGTCAGCGAGGCGGCCTGGCGCGGCCGCTTCAACGGCGACCCGGCCATCATCGGCACGACCATCCTGATTGACGAGGTGTCGACGCAGATCGTGGGCGTGCTCCCGGCCGGGGCCGACTTCGGCATCGACCAGATGTATGCACAGGCCGCCTATCATCCGCCCTACCTGGTCGAAGGTGGCGTGGACATCTGGGTGCCTGTACGCGCGACAGAGCAGGAGTTTCCTCGGGATACCCACCCGTTCGTAGCCATCGGGCGCCTGGCTTCGGGTGCCTCGACGATTACGGCGCAGCAGGAATTGGATGTGATCGCCGCCGATGTGGAGCGAAACCACCGCGCGAATACGGCGCGTGGCGTCCACATCGAATCACTGGACCAGGTGGTTTTCGGCGAGAGCCGACCGCTGCTCCGGATCCTGCTGGCAGCGGTGGTTCTGCTGCTGGTCGTGTCGGCGGTCAACGTTGCCAACCTCTTGCTCGCGCGCGGCACGGCACGCGTTCGCGAAGTGGCGTTGCGCGGCGCGTTAGGCGCCTCGTCGTCACGTCTCACCCGTCAGTTCATCGCCGAGGGCGTGGTGCTCGTGTTGCTGGGGACGATCGCGGGAGTCGGCCTGGCGTTTGGCGCGCTGCGCGTGTTGCGAGCGTACGGCCCGGCCGATGTCCCGCGCCTCCTGGACACGACGCTCGACGGTCGCGCGCTGGCGGTGACGCTCGCTGTCGCCGCGGTGGTGGGCCTCGTGTTCGGTCTCGTCCCCGTGATCACGGCACTACGCGAGGACACCATGGCGGTCCTCAAGGGCGAAGCCGGGACCATAAGCATGTCGCGCCGCGGTCAGCGACTGCGCAACGGGCTTGTGACGGCGCAAATCGCACTGTGCGTTGCCCTGGCGGTGTGCGCGAGCCTCGTGACACGCAGCTTCTCGGCCGTCCTGCAAGTTGACCCCGGTTTCGCCTCCGCCGGCGTCATGAAGGCGCAGTATCAACTCCCCGGCAGCCGATATCCCCGGGACTTCTCGAAGTTCCCTGACTTCCAGGAGATCAACGAGTTCACCGATCGGCTTCTGGCGCGTATCCAGGAGATCCCGGGCATCGAAGCAGCCGGGATCGCCGCCTCTCATCCCCTCGACGTCGGCTTCACCAATTCGTGGCGTGTGGTCGGACGTGAGGAGGAGGAGGGACGCGATTGGCCCGAGATCTCCGTGCGTATTGTGTCGGCGGGCTACTTCGACGCCATGGGTCTCGCGAAGCGGCGGGGGCGCTTGTTCGAAGCCGGTGACAATGTGCACGGTCCGGGCGTCGCGCTGATCAACGAGACGGCGGCGCGTCGGTTCTTCGCTGAGCAGGATCCGATCGGCCAGGAGATTTCATTCTGGGGGCGTCGGCGTCGCATCATCGGTGTCGTCGGCGATGAGCGAATCCACGGCCTGACGAGCGCGGCACCACCCGCGACGTACGTGCCGCTCACCCAGGCGCCCTCGAACACCGGCGCAGTGCTGGTGAGATCCGATCGGGATGCCGGGCAGCTGGCCGCCGAGATGCGGCGTGACATAGGCGATCTCGATCAGCAGCTGGCGGTGT
>JBQTIW010000177.1:0-3719 GCA_052387735.1 Gemmatimonadaceae bacterium | reverse complement strand
TCGAGGCTGCGGCGCGCACCCGGCGTCGTCGTGACGCGATCCTGACTCTGCCGTGGGAATCGGTCGGGCGAGTGGGTGAACGCGTGAACGGGTCCTACTACCCGTAATTGGAAATGCGCTCCGCTAGTCCGCGCGCAATGCGACGTTCGGATCCACGCGAGACGCGCGCAACGCGGGAACCCAGCTCGCCGCCAGCGTCACCAGCACGAGCACCCCCGCCACGAAGACGAATACCCACGGATCACGTGGCGACACGTTGAAGAGCAGGGGCTTCACCCACTTCGCAGCCCAGAGCGCAAGGCCGACACCGATCACCACACCCACTGCAGCAAGACGCAGACCGTCCTTCACCACGAGACGCAGGGCGTCTGCGGCCTGCGCGACTACCGCGCGCCGGACCCCCTGCTCGTGCGTGCGCTGTGCGACGTTGTAGGAAATCACGCTGTAGAGCCCGATCGCGGCGAGGAGAAGCGCCATCCCGCCAAAGGCGGCGAACATCGTGGCGCCGAGCTGCCACGAGCGCTTCTGCGGTCCGATGATCTCGTTGAACGGCGTGATCGTGACATAGGAGGCGCCCGGCATCTCGCGCTGCAACTGCGCCCGTACCGTTTCCTTGGCCAGCTGCGCATCACCACGCGCGCGGACGAACAGCCCTCCCGACGTCGGAGCGAACTGCGCCGCGGACGGGTAGTAGTAGTAGCCAGAGTCCGACCCGAGGCTCCGCTCCTTGATGTTCTCGGCGATGCCTACCACGTAGGAGCACGGCATGGTGTCAGCGTTCACCCGCATGCACCGGCCGATCGGGTCCTTTCCGGGCCAGAGCACCTTTCCCATCGCTTCGCTCACCACGATCGCTCCCGGCGCTCCCGCCACGTCCTGAGCGTTGATTCCACGGCCACGCACCAGCCGCGTCCCCAGCGTCTCGAAGAATTCCGGCGACACCGCATTGAGGTTGAACTGTCCGAGTCGGCTCACCGTGTCGATGCCCTCGACAAAGAGTCCGGTGCTCCAGTTGCTCCAGAATGGCATGGAGGTCTGCAGGCTCGCGTTGGCGACGCCCGGGACGGCCTTTGCCGTTTCCAGGAGGCGCCGGCGGAGGCCGACGGTTGCGGCGCTGTCGAGCACCACCCCGCGCATGTTGAGGTTCACCAGCATGACCGGGTCGACATCGTAGCCGAGCCGGATGCCCTGAACGTTGTGCAGGCTGCGCACAAACAATCCGGCGCCTACGAGCAGGATGACCGAGAGCGCCCCCTGCAGAATGAGCAACGCTGTGCGTGTGCTCGAACCCCGGTACGTGCCTTCACGCGTCCCCGTTTTCAGGTCCGCGGTGAGATCGGCGCGCCTGGCCTGGAACACTGGCGCGAGGCCCGTGAGGAGTCCAACCAGGACCGCCGCGACGGCACCAAAGAGGACCGTACGCGCGTCGTGAAGCCCGGCCGCCGCCTCGCTCTTCTCCAGCAGAAAGGTGCGCAGGGCGGCACCGCCCCAATGCGCGATGACCAGACCCGCCGTGCCGCCGAGCACCGCGAGAACGAGGCTCTCGGTGAGCAGCTGGCGGAGCAGCCGGCCCCGGCTCACACCCAACGCCAGTCGCAACGCGATCTCGCGCCGGCGGCGCAGCGCACGCGCCAGCAGCAGATTGGCGACGTTGGCGCAGGCGATGAGAAGTACGATCACGGACACCCCGCCGAGCCAGGTCGCCACCTTGGATGTGCTCGACGCGTTGGGTCCGCGATCGTTGAGGATCGATTCGATGACCCCGCGGGGCTTGACGATGTTCACCGGCGTGACCCGGGGCTGCTCGATCATTTGCGCCTCGTAGCTGCGCAATATCGCGTTGGTGAGATCGGCGTTGGCCGCCGCGACCGTCACGCCCGGCTTGCGCCGCACCATCGTGTTCATCCATCCCCAACTGTACGTGGTCCACCAGTTCCCGGTCCTGGGTTTGAAGCCGGTTCCGGCCGCGAAACTCGTGATCGGGATGAAGGCAACCGGCGGCCGATCCGCCCAGAGGCCGACAAAGCCTTCGGTGGCGACGCCGATAATCGTGTACACCGTGGGCCCGATCTGCACGGTCGTACCGAGCACGTCCCGGCGGCCACCGTGTTGGGTCTGCCACATTGCGTAGCTCAGGACAGCGACCGGCGTTCCCTCGGGCACCTGGTCTTCGCTTTCGTTGAAGTAGCGGCCGAGCGCCGGTGGCGCGTCGAAGAACCCGAAGAAGTTGGCCGTGACCGCGGCGATGCGCATTTCGCGCGCGGCATCGCCGACGCCGATGGCGAGGTCACGTTGCGCGTAGCCGGCGACGCTTGAAAACGACGTCGTCCACTTCGCGACGTCGGTGAACCGGGCGTACTGGTTGCCGCAGCACGTGCGCTCCGTACCGCGAAGCGTGCCGAAGATGTACGTCCGATGGACCGTGGCCGGATCCTTCATCAGGGCGGGCGGCCGAAAGAGCAGCCGGTCGACGATGCCGAACATCGCCGCGTTGGCGCCGATGCCGAGGGCGAGAGTCGACACCACCGCAATGGCGAAAGCTGGCTTCGTCCGCAGGCCGCGAATGGCGTACTGGAGATCGTGCTGCAGACTGTCGAGACGCATGTCCGTCTGACACCCCTCACACGTCGAAGGTTGGGCCCGTCAGGCCGGACGCGCGTGCTGCCAACGGCTGAGTCGAGTGCCGACCCTCCGCGAGGACCGGGGGTAGAGGTGCGTAAGACCACTCGCTCACGGAGGCCCAGCATGACAGCGAGAACGCATTCAGAGGGCGATCACGTGCATGGCCCCAGTTGTGGCCATCAGGCGGTACGTCACGAAGGGCATATCGACTATCTGCACAAGGGTGGGCTGCATCACCCGAATGGGGCGGGCATCGTGGAGGATCACGTACTCGCCGTCGACGCATCGCATCCGGACATCTGTGCGCCGGTGACGACCTTCGAGGGTCACAGTTCGGCACATCAACATGGACCAACCTGCGGTCACGAGATGGTTCCTCACGGTGACCACGTCGATTACCTCGTCGACGGACACCTGCACTTCCCCCATGGCAAACATTGCGATGACCACGGGATGATGGTGCTGGTCGAGGGACTTCCCCAGTCACCGCGTTAGGCACGATCCTAACGACGCCGCCGACGCTCGACGTCTCGCGTGTCCCGCGACGATGACGGCGGGCGGGATACGCGGCAGGATGGAAGAGGTGCCGAACGCCACTGCGGGCGCTCGCGCGGGTCGTCCAGGGCCTGCATAATCGCTGCGGGTTGCCCCAGGTGTCGCCGGCGTCACGCGGTATTAAGGTTTGGCAGCGTCCGTGCGCCCGCGCACCGGTGCGTGCATCTCTGGCCCAACCATTGTACCGGCGCCGTCAGAGGTGGAATGTCCAATCAGGGTGGGGTGAGTCGTCATCTGTGGCGACACAGCTTACGCGACAGGGAGGGGGGCATGGCAAAGCGGAACCCAGTGGAGTTTGTCGGCGACACGGGGCCGGGGGCAGTGATCAATCAATACCTGCCGCAGCCTGGCCAGTACGTTGGGCGCCGAATACTGCAGATCTTGCGGGAGGAGGCGTGATGGCGGAAGGTGCGCCGTGGAGGCACGGCTGCTATCCGCGACGCTGTCGTGGGGCGCTTCCTGAGCTCCAGCTTCCGGGCGCGCCATCCCGACACGGCGAGCGCGATCGGCGCCATGCTCGATGCTGCCGAGCCTAACGGCTA
>JBQTIW010000176.1:0-13472 GCA_052387735.1 Gemmatimonadaceae bacterium | reverse complement strand
GCAACCGATCTTGCCGCTCCTGCATTCCTCTTCTCGCCGCGCATGCCCATACTCCCCGAGTCCCTGAATACTTACCAGCGCATTGTCTTTTCGGACGTGGATGGCACCTTGCTCGACGAGCAAGGACGAGTGCCGAAGGCTTGGCGCCAGATTCGCAGCACCCTCGCTGACGCCCTGCTCGTGCTCACGTCGAGCCGGACCGTGGAAGAGCTGTTGGCAATCCAGCAGCTGCTGGAAATCGAGGGACCGTTCATCGCCGAAAATGGTGCGATGATCGTGCTGACGAATGAATGGTTGGAGCACGCGCAGGGAACCGTCATTACGGTCGGCGATCGGATGCTGAGGCTGATTCCGATAGGGACACCTGGGACCCACCTGAACTCGATGGTGCGGGGCGCCGCCGATGCCAGTGGCGTCACGATAGAAACACACCGTGATGTCTGCACCGCCGACCTCCCGAGCGCAACACCGAGTCGGCATTCGGTCGCGTCGCACGCCCTCGCCCGCTCGCACTCACTGTTGCTGCGACTGAGCGGGACACCCGAGAGCCGACTTCGTTTCTTCGCCACGCTCGCCGGCGCAGGACTCACGGTGTCGCATGGGGGACGCTGGCACGTGGTGCAGGGTGGGTCGAGCAAAGGCATCGCGGTACGCGCGTTTCTGCACATCGTGCGACAACGGTGCCGCGACGACGTGTGCGTGATCGGCGTGGGGGACGCCCCGAACGACCGCTCACTGCTGGAAGCGGTGGACCTGCGATTTGTCATGCGACGGCCCGACGGGTCGATCGATCCCTCGCTCGAGAAGCTCAACGACGCCTGCGTGGCCGAAACACCGGGCGTCGAAGGCTGGAGCGACATTGTACACCGGATGCACCCTGTCACATCCGATCGGAGGGTGTCGGCATGAGCGATCGCCGATGGACCGTTTCGGTGCTCACCATCCCGCAACGAGAGACCTACGTGCAGCAGCTGGTCGAGTCGTTGGTGGAGGCGCGCGTCCCGCGCGTCGCGGATGTGAGCATCGTGTACAACTGGGATTCCCGCGAATCCCCGGCCGCGATCGAACATCGCCTGCGGCGGTTATGTCGCGGTGTTCCGATCCAGGTGTCATTCAACACTACCGAGCCCACCATTGCGTCCGGACGAACGCAGCAGCTGAACGCTTGCAAGACGCCCCTCATCTGCTTCATCGATGACGACGTCACCGTGCACGGCGATCTGATGACCACGCTCGATCACACGCTCAATTCGCAAGCGTTGGGGATTGTTGGGGTGCCCTCCCTCGTCGAGAACACCGATCAGCGGTTCAAGCCGCGCGACGAAACGCCGTATGTGAACCACGATGGGGTGCGTTTCATGTCGGTGCAGGGCATGTTGATCGGTGGGTACCGGCGGCTCTTCCTCGACGTTGGTGGGTTCAACGCGCGGCGGCGGTTCTGGGGAGAGTGGACGGAACTCAATCTTCGCATGTGGCGCTCGGGGTATCCGACGGGGTACGCGATGGACGGCGCGTACCTGCGACACTGGCACGATGCTCCCGAATCTCCCACGCGGAACCGAAACGGTCGCGAAGCCGACGTGCTCTGGGGCCTGATGTGCACGGCACTCGAGTATGACGCCGTGGACATCACGCAGGAGACGGAGACCTTCTGGCGCCTCGTGGCCGATCGCTATCTGGCGTACTCGTTCGGCCCGAACGTCACGTGCCAGTCGCTCCTGTCGGCGTTTTTGCGCCTTGTCCCGCGCCTGGCCAGCGAGTGGCCGGGGATCGCCGAGTTCCGCGACCGCGTGCGCAGGCATCCGTTTCCCTTTGCGCCGTTTGCCGCGTTCACGGAGCACGACGTGCGGGCGGTGTTGGAGAACGCGGGTCCACGCATCGATGCGTACCGTGAAGAGTCGATCAACACCGGGAAGCGGAGGTCTCGGCTGCAGCGACTCTTTCCCGAGAGCTGGGGGCTGCTGCAGCCAGCGTAACGACCGCTGGAATTGGATGCTCGCTCAACTGGTCAGACGGATCTACCCGGCGAGTAACCGCCACTCGCGCGCCTGCTCGTCGGTCACGTTTCCGCCGCAGAGCACGGTGGCCACGTGCTTCCCGGCGAACCGATCCGGTGCTGCGGCGACCGCCGCCAGGCCCACCGCACCTGCCGGCTCGACGACCACACCCAACGCCCGCGCCAGGTGGCGCAGGGCGACGATGGCGCTGTCGTCGTCGACCAGGACAATGTCGTCCACGAGGCCGCGCAGACTGGCGACCGCTTCCGGAATCGGCACGCGGACGGCGATGCCATCGGCGATGGTGTCCGCCGTGAGGGTGGGAACCACCGCGCCCCGGAGCCACGACAGCTGCATCGACGGGGCAGCGCTGGCGCACACGCCGATGACCTCGGTCCCGGGCGCATGGGCCCGGATCCAGGTGGCCATGCCGCCGAGCAGCGCGCCGTTGCCTAACGGGATGACGACCGCGTCGAGTCGCGTGGCGTCGCGTACCAGCTCGACGGCGATGGTGCCCGCGCCTTCGGCGATCGCCGGCTCGCGGCCATCCTCGACGTAGCGTCGCCCCTCGCGGGCGGCCCAGTCGCGCGCGGCGTCCTTGGCGGCATCGAAGTCCTCCCCCACCTGCCGTACCGTGGCACCTAACGCGCGCATGCGCTCGATCTTCAGCGGATTGGCCCGGGTGGAGGTGAAGACGTCGATGGCGAGCCCGCGGCGCCGTGCCGCCCACGCCAGGCCTTGCCCGAAGTTCCCCGCCGAGGCGCACACGAGGGTCCGGTCGTCGTCGGCCAACGTGCTCGCAAAGTACTCGGCGCCACGCCCCTTGAACGACCGAATGGGGTTCAGTGTCTCCACCTTTACCGTGAGCCTGCACCCCAGCGCCGAGCCCAGGGTCTCGGCAACAAACTGCGGAGAGTTGAGAAACACGGGATCGATGGCGCGCGAGGCGTCACGAATGGCAGCGAGGGAGAGCATGGCGGACGGGCGGACAGGCGGACAGGCGGACGGGCCGACGCTCAGACGAGCAGACGAGCAGACGAGCAGACAAGCAGACAAGCAGACGAGCAGACGTGGGGTTACCCTGTTGTACGCCAGTGCGCCAGTGCGCCAGCCCGCCAGCCCGCCAGCCCGCCAGCCCGCCCCGTGCGCCAACACGACAACCCACCAACCCGCCCGCCGGCTACCGCTCCAATAGCCGTCGCAGCGCCTTCGTGAGCGGACGCCAGTCCTGCTCCTCCCAGTGGGCGATGACGTCGCTGATGACGTCGACGTTGGCGTGATGGCCGTCGCATTCTTCGGTCGGCTCACTTCCCGCCTTGAACCACTCCTGACGGCGGGTCGGACACCACTCACCCGCCAGGTGTCCGGACTCGGGGTCAATATCCACAGCCACCAGTCCAGACGGGGCGCGCCAGGTGGCCGCGCGCTCGCGCCACCCATTGCGGTAGAAGTCAGCCCAGGCTGGCGCGGCGTACCGGCCGCCGTTGACCGCCCCGCCCATCGAGCGAGGCGTGTCATATCCGAACCAGAATCCGGCGACCACGCTCGGCGTATAACCGACAAACCACACGTCGGTGCCGCCGTTGGTCGTGCCCGTCTTGCCGGCGACTGCGCCAGTGACACCCATCGCACGCACGGCGCGACCCGTGCCTTCATCCACTACGGACCGGAGCATCGACGTGACCTGGTAGGCATCGCGTGGATCCATCACCGCCTCACGGATCGCCGCTGCCGCCCACATCACGGTCTTGTCGGCGCGCTCAATGCGTTGCACGAGTCGCGGCGCCACACGGTAGCCGCCGTTGGCGAATGGAGCATACGCGGTGACGAGCTCCACGGGCGACACCTCGAGCGCGCCGAGCGCCACGGCGGGCACCGCGCGAATGGTGCCGCCGATCCCATTGCGCCGTGCGAGATCCACCACGCGTCGCTCCCCGACCGCGCGTGAGACGCGCACCGTTGCCGCGTTGGCGGACTGCGCAAGCGCGCGACGCAGTGTCACCGGCCCTCGATACTCGTCACCGTAGTTGGCTGGCGACCAGATGTCGTCGCCCACCGGGATGCTGATCGGTTCGTCATCCACGATGGTGGCGGGCGTGTACCCCGCGGAGATCGCGGCCGCGTACACAAACGGCTTGAACGCCGAGCCGGGCTGGCGCCTCGCGGCCACGGCGCGATTGAATCCGGTGCGCGCATGTGTGCGCCCGCCCACCATCGCGCGGATATCGCCCGTGCGGGGATCGATCGCGACCATGGCGCCCTGCAGCCGTTCGTTGGTCTGATTCTCCCACCATGGAATGTCAGCCTGGATGCGCGCGGCATGGGCGCGCACGGCGCGCTCGGCTGCCCGCTGCGCGGTGAGATCGAGACTCGTGTGGACGACGAGCTCGGAGTGCTGCTCGCCCGCGGCGCGCAGCACGGAGTCCACCTGGGCGCGGATCGCGTCGAGGGCGTACGACTCGTTAGGCTGGGGTGGCCGCCAGTCCTGTACCTGCACGTACAGCCGCTCGTCCTTGGCCCGCGACAGCTGGGCGACAGTGAGGAAGCGCTCGCGCCGCATGAGATCGAGCACCAGGTTGCGCCGGCTCACCGCGCGGTCCGGGTGGCGCTTGGGGGTGTACGCAGACGGCCCTTTGGGCAGGGCCGCCAGGGTGGCGCCCTGCGCGACGGACAGTTCCCGCACGCCTTTGCCGAACAGGTCCCGGCTCGCCGCCTCGACCCCGTACACACCGTTGCCGAGGTAGATCTCGTTGAGATACAGCTCGAGGATCTGGTCCTTCGTGAGGTGGCGCTCCATCAGGCGGGCAATGCGCAGTTCGATGAACTTGCGGCCGAACGAACGGTTCAGCGCCGCGCGTTCCGGCAGGAAGGCGTTGCGGGCCCCCTGCATCGTGATGGTACTGAATCCCTCACGCACGGCGAGGGCAGACGCATTGCGGACAACCGAACGTCCGAAGCCCCGCCAATCGATGCCGTCATGCGAAAAGAAACGACGGTCCTCGGTCGCCACGAAGGCGTTACGGACATGCCGCGGCACGCGCGAGAGCGGCACGTTGACGCGATTCACGGTGGTAAGCCGGCCGATGAGCTTTCCGTTGCGGTCCAGCACCCGGCCCCCCTCGGGAGATCGATAGGCGGTGAGTTCCGCGGCACTCGGGCACCCGGCAAAGCCACAGGTGAAGAGCCACGCGTCGAAGGTGATCGCGCCGGCGATCAGGAGGGCAATCACTGTGGTCCGCTTCCAGTATCGCCGCATCCACCCTCGCCCCTCCACTCCTGGTGCCGTCCGGGAGAACTTGCCTTTGAAGGCACTCCATCGACCGGCAGGCCACTCGCGAACAGACATTGGGACCTACGGGAGAGAGTAGAGAGCGTGGCCCACTGTTAGATACGTCACACCGGGCCAGGGGTTTCTCTCCCATGCCTTCTTGTTCGTCAGAGTCGTTGACGGAGAACCAGCTCGAAGCACCAGAAGCACGAGCGGCACGCGTTGACTACACTCGCCGTTCACGCGTCAGCGGTGAATGGTGCGGAGCGCGACCCGTGAGCTCGCCTCCATCCCGTCGTTAGGGCTCAGAACTTCCACCCCTTGAGCGACCGCAGGGCCGTGGCGAGCGCTTCGCGTTGGGCCGGCTCCTCGGCGCGCGATAACAGCGATTCGTAGGCGCCGATCGCCAGGTCGAGCATCTCGTAGTCCTGCTCGGCCCCCGCGACCGCAGCAGCGTTGTCGGCCAGGTTGGCGACGGCGAGGTCGTCACCGGCAAAACGCGCCGCGACCTGCCGCCAGCGATGCGTGCGCTGTCGGGCATCGGATTCGGCCAGTGCCCAGAGATGCCATGCCCCCCGATTCTGGGGATCGGCGGCGATGGCGCGGCCGGCCAAGTCCTCCACCATCTCGGTTCCGGTGCCGAGCAGCCAGTAGGCATTGGCGAGCAGGACCATCGCCCGCGCATTTTGCGGTTGCGCTTCGACGACGATTTCGTAGTGTGGGGCGGCCGTCGTGGGGTCTTCTCGAAACGACTCGGCCGCCACCACCAGGGCGTCCGGGGTGGCCTGCCGCGCTACACGCTGTAGCGCCTCGCGCAGTTGAGCGAACTGCCCCTGCGCACGATACTCAGAGACGAGCTCGGCCAGCTGGTGGGTGAGCTGTAGTGGACCAGACGACATGGTGCGTAACTTAATCGGTTAAGGCGGAGTCCCGAATGACGTCGAGCGACACCCGTTCCGCCACACCACCCGTGAGCTCGAGTCCTCACATCGTCTGCCTGTCCACCAATGCCGACGCGGCCGATGTGCTCCAGGGCACGGTGCAGAGGATCGTGCCGGATGCCCGGGTGGAGTCGGCGGATCCCAGTGTGCTGCGTGATTCTCCGCGGTCCGATTGCGTCATTCTCGCTGTAGGTTCGATGAACGCGTCCTCCGAGCCCCTCGTGCGCGAGTTGCGCGCGCGGGGGTACGTCAACGCGATCATCGTGGTCGCCGATGGACCGGACATGTTGCCGGTGCGAGCCCTGGAGCTCCTGGGCGTCGAGCGAACGCTGGCAACAGGGAACCTTGCGTTGGCGTTGCCGGTATGTCTGAGCGAGGTGCTGGGGTCACAGGAGCGGATCCAGCAGTCCGAGAGCGGCCGCCGGATTCTGGCGTCGCTGCGACGCCTGCAGACCGTGATAGCGGCTGGTCAGCTTGCCGCGCGGCTTCAGCATCGGCTGAACAACCCGCTGGCGGCGCTGCTCGCCGAGGCACAACTGCTCGAGTTGGAGGCGCTGACACCCGATCACACGACGTCCGTACGTCGCATCATCGAACTGTGCCGCCGCGTGATCGACGAAACGCGATCGATCGAGGGATTGGCCAATGCGGGCGGGTCGCCGCAATAGCCATGGTCCGCCCGGTCTTATGACTCCTGACGTTCCTGTCGAGGCAGCGCGTTCTTGCGCGAAAGCGTTGCCTGTGCGATACTCGTAGCACCTGTGGCGTTCGTGTCGTTCCTCGCCCGGGCGCCCGAGGGAGATGCCGTGACGCAGGGTAGTGGCTGGTTGGAACCTCGGTGATCTGTGTAACAGGGCTGTCGGTTACGCGTGAGGTATCCGCGCCGTCCGGTAGCCTGAACTCTGTGCGAGTTTTCGCACCTCGTCCCGCTCAGCTGGTTAATCCGATCTTCGCGACCGTCCTCGTGCATTGGCACGCTAGGCGACGCAATCGGTCTCGTTAGGACACTCTGTCCGTTTTCCTCACGAAGTGCGGCCAGCGCCGCATCGTGAACCAGGTACGTCTGCAAACCACCACAACGCCTCTGCATGCCTGAACGTCGACGCCCACACCGTCGCAGCCGACGGTCGTACAAACGCCCGCAATCCGGTGAACCGCTCAACGAACCGAATCCGTATCGTGACGGCGATCCCGAGGTGGCGCTGGAAGGTGGTGGATCCCTTCCCGAGGACACGAACGGTGACGACGGGGGCGGTGGTGGCACCGCCGACACCGGATCGGATGTCGGAGGCGACGTGCCTGAGTCCCAGGGCGAGAGCGGAGACGTTGGGATAGGCAACTCCGCACCCGGTCAGGCGCAGCAGCGACAGGATAACCCACAGCGCCCGGACAGCGATCTTCACCAGCGCAATGGCCGGCGGAACCGGCGGCACCGTGGACGACGTGGGCGAGAGAACCAGCAAGTCCCGCAGCAACCCGTCGTTGCTGACAGCGAAGCGTCAGGTTGGTTCGATTCGAATCGAGACGGCGGCTTCATTCGCCGACCGGGCAACAGCTATCTCAACGAGCACGGCGACGCATGGGTGCCACCGCAGCTCGTACGGCAGGCCGGTTTGCGACGCGGCGATTCGGTCGAGGCCACCGCCGGTCGCGATCATCGCAATCGCCTGGTCTGCGTCGATATCACGTCGATCAACGGGATCGCACTCGCGGAGTTCACCCGCCGCCCCGACTTCAGCGCGCTGACCGCGACGTATCCCGATCGGCGCGTAACGCTGGAAACGGGGCGGCCGGCCAAGGCAGGTCCCGAGCTCACGCGACGCGCCATCGATCTCATGGCGCCCATCGGCTTTGGCCAGCGCGCGCTGATCGTCGCACCGGCGCGCGCCGGAAAGACGCTGCTGCTGCACGCGATCACGGAAGGCATCGCGCTCAATCATCCCGAGGCCGTGCTGCTCATCCTCCTTGTCGATGAACGACCGGAAGAGGTGAGTGAGGCGATTTCGTGGGGCGTCGGTGAGGTAGTCTCCTCGAGCTTTGATCAACCGGCGTCCCGCCACGTCGAGGTCTGCGAGATCGTGCTGGAGCACGCCAGGCGGCAAGTGGAAATGGGCAAGGACGTGGTGATCGTACTCGATTCGCTCACGCGCATGGCTCGCGCCCACAACACCGCCGAGCGCGGATCCGGCCGCACCATGTCCGGCGGGCTCGACTCCACGGCGATGGCCAAGCCCAAGGCCTTCTTCGGCTCCGCGCGCTCCGTTGCGCCCAAAGACGGCGGTGGCAGCCTGTCGATCATCGCCACCGCGCTCGTGGAAACAGGGTCACGGATGGACGACGTGATCTTCGAGGAATTCAAGGGCACGGGTAACTGCGAGATCAAACTCGACCGCTCGCTGTCGGAAAAACGGATCTTCCCGGCGTTCGATATCGCGGCCAGCGGCACGCGGCGCGAAGAGAAGCTCTACAAGTCAGACCAGATCGACGCCATCTATACGTTACGCCGCGGGCTGCAGCAGATGCCGCCACAGGCCGCGATGGAGTGGATGATCAAGCGCATCGCGGCGACGCCTAACAATGATGCGCTGTTGAGCGGACTCTAGGAGCAGAGAACGGGGAGGGGGAGCCGGGTACGAAGCGCACTTCCCGCTCCTCGCTCCCCGCTTGCCCTTACGGCCTCACATAGCGCTGCAGATACTGCAGCTCGTCGTCGTCGACGCGCACGACGTACAGGTGCTTCGCGCCGATGCCGACCAATGCGTGCTTGGCCGGGAGCTCTACGCGGAACCGGAGCGCACCCGCGCCTGTGAACACGTCGTAGATCGGCGACTCGGTCGTCGCCGCACGGTGACGTGAGATCCACAGCTCTCCGTTGGGCGCGAGCTTGAGCGCTGCCTGACCGAACGCCGGTTTGTAGTCGGGCCATTCCGTCGGCATGTCCATCGCCATAGAGGGCATGCGCGCGCGTCCCCTGGCCGTCGCCGGCATCGACGAGGCGGCGCTCGCGGCGGCTTTGGAGATCTCCTCCTCCATCTTCTTCTGCGTTTCGCGCATCTTGGCCCGGTCGGCTTCGGTCACCTTGACGCGCTCGTACGCGACCGGCCCAACGCTCTTGACCACACCCGGCCCCGTGATGAACTCGAGCCGGTAGTCTGCACCACGCACCACGACGACGCGGCCATCGGGGAGCAGGCCCCATTCGTCGACGACCGGATAGGCCGGCACCGACAGCCGAACGGCCCCAGTCCCCTTCTGCGCGTCGCCGGACATCTTCATCGACGGCGAGCCAATGCGCACGAGGCCGAGCGTATCGACCTTCTTCGCTTGCGGGTCGAGTCGCAGGATGGCAGAGGTGTCGGAGATCGTCGGCCCCGATGGGCCCATTCCGAGCTTCATACCCTGGTAGTACAAACGACCGGCAGCATCATAGCCGCGAACAGCCATCGGCCCGACCGGGAGTCCGCCGGAAGCGTCGCGAAGGGAAATCGTGCTCGCCGCGGCACCCTTGTTGTCGATGACCAGGAACCGCGCGTTCATCACATCGTAGGCCAGCGTGCTGTCACCGCGACGCGGCAACAGCTGCGTGATGCGACGGTACTCGGTGGGTCCGGACCCCTCACGACCAATGGGGCGCAGGCTCTCGAAGTCCGCGCTCACCAGCTGGAGCGCGTTGTCCTTCACATCCAGCACCACGAGGCGACCGTCGGCGAGCTCGCGCACCTCCGAGGCCCCACTGAATGGCTCAGCCAGCTCGACCAGCGGCTTTCCCAGGGCGCGCGTCGCGACCTTCTGCGCACCAGCGCGCGACGGGATGCCGGAGATCACGCACGCCAGCAGTAATGCGGCGCGCACCGGCTGTGCCGGTAGGTTCAGAAGTGACAGGCCCATCGGTCGACTCGAGGTATCGCGCGCCAGGTGTTCAGCAACCACAGCAGCGTCCCCTACGTTGGTCGGGACGGCAAGATTCATGGAAGCTGGCAACGACTTCGCCGTCACGCATGACGAGCAGCTGCACCTCGTCCGCAGCGAACTCGCGCGAGCACAGCGCACATTGGGCGGCGGGCTCTGCCCTGGGACTTGCAGCGCTCATCCCGTATCACCGCTCCCGCCGTCGGCAGTGAACTTGAGCGCGGCCGAGTTCATGCAATACCGGAGCCCGGTTGGCTCTGGACCGTCGTCGAATACGTGGCCGAGGTGAGCGTGGCAGCGGCTGCACAGTGCTTCGGTCCGCCGCATCAACAACGAATGGTCACTCTCGGTGGTCACGGCGTCTGTCGCGGCCGGTGCGTAGAAACTGGGCCATCCCGTTCCTGAGTCGAACTTGGTTTCCGACGAGAACAGGGGCTGTCCGCAACAGACACAGCTGTACGTCCCCTGTTCGTGGTTATCCCAGTAGCGACCGGTGAACGCGCGCTCCGTCCCTTTCTTGCGCGTCACCTGAAACTCTTCATCAGTAAGCTGGGCACGCCACTCGGCATCGGTCCTTTCGATCTTTGCGCTCTTCTCGGACATGTGCTTCAGGTAGTTAGACGGGAGACGGTTCCCCATTCTCCATTCACCATTCTCTGTCCCAACCTCACGGGCGGATTGCCCCGGCCGTTCCCGACCGCCGGGGATCCGCGCCTGCGGTAACGGTACCATTCCCGATCGCAATCGCGGCGCCGTAGCCCATGCGCAGCTCGCCCTTGAGGGAGATCAGGTTGAACCGGTGTCCCATCTCGCGGAGGCGTTGCGTCACGTCGGGGGCGATACCGTCTTCCAAATCCACCACGAACTCGCGAGTTCCCGGGGGCTGGGCTCCGAAGGCACCTCGCTGTGACGGGAGGAAGCGCGGCAACTCGAGTGCGCGCTGCGGCGACAAGCCGAAATCCAGCACGCCGACCAGCGTCTGATATACCGCGGAGTTGATCCAGGCGTTCCCGGCCGCACCTAACGTGAGGACGGCGCGGCGCGTGGTGCCCTCCCCCTGCACCACGATGGTCGGCGAGATGGTCGACCCATGGCGCGCATAGGGCAGCCGGGCGCCGTAGTTGTTGGGATCGGTTCCGTAGGACGTCAGCTTGTCGTTGTAGAGGAAGCCCAGGCCGGGCGTGACGTAGAAGTTCCCTCCCCACGTCCCCAGCGTCTGCGTGACCGCCACGGCGTTGCCGTCGCCATCGGCCACGACAAACGAGGTGGTGCCTTGCGCGCGGCATTCGGCCATCCCGGCGTGCTCCTGCACGTTGCAGGGCTCCGTTGGTGATACCGGCTCGAACGGCACCGACACCGCCAGGTCGTCGCGGCCCGGCGACCCCGCGGGCGCCGGCGTTGCGCTCGAGGCGCAGGTGAGCGTGTCACCGCGAAACATCGCCGGCTGCAGGGCCCGTGTGCTGTCGAAGCAACGCCAGCGCATTCGCGCGGTGTCCTTGCTGACGAATGGTGAGACGTCCACCGGCCAGAGGGAAGGGTCGGCGATACGGTTGCGCGAAGAAGGAACGAGCTGCCAGGCGGTGATCATGGCGTGCAGCGTTGCTGCATCCGCCGTATAGGGCTTGAGGACCGATACCTGCTCGAGATTGTTGAGCTGTGCAGCCAGCGTGGCGCCCCCACTTACCGGCGGTGCACTGCCGAACACCGTGTACCCGCGGTACGTGGTGGAGACCGGCGTCCGGTCCGCGGCGAAGTAGCGGGACAGGTCCGTCGGCCGCATCGCGCTCCCCTTCCCCCGCAGGTCGGTGACGAGCCGGCGCGCGACCTCGCCCCGATAGAAACCATCGGCGCCTCCTCTGGCGATCTGCTCGAGCGTCCAGGCCAGATCCGGATTCCTGATGGTGTCCCCAGCAACAAGTGGTTTGCCATTGCGGAAAAACAGCGCGCGGCTGGATTCGTACTTCGCAAAGCGATCCCGCTCGAGCCAGAGGGTCGTGGCCAGACCGTCGCTCACCACATAGCCGTCTCTGGCCGCGCGAATCGCCGGCGCGACGAGGTCGGGCCACGGAACCTTGCCGCTGCCGAATCGCTTCCACGCCGTGTGCATCGCGGCGACGGTGCCCGGCACCATGGCGAGGATCGGCCCGTCGGGCGGATAGCGCCCCTCCTGCAGCAGCGCGGCGTTGGAGAGCGTGGCCTCCTCGGGCACCCGCGCCATGAACTCCAGCAGCGTGGGGGTGGACATGCCCTTCAGCTGTACCAGCATTTCCCCGTACCCTCCCACACCGCTGGCGTCGGGCTCCACCACGCCTAACGCAAACGAGACCGCCACGGCAGCGTCGACCACGTTGCCCCCTTTCTCGAGGATCTCGACGCCCGCCGCGGTCGAGACCGGGTGCGCGCTCGACACCGCGGCGCGTCCCTCAGCCTGGTCGCGGAGCGGAGGACGCTCCGTCAGCGCCTGCTGCATGACTCCTTCGAGCTCCAGGTCAGTGCGCGCCTGCTCCGCGGCGGGCCGCAGGCGACGTGCGATCTCCCGCCACGCCGTGGCACGGGGCGCGGCCGAAGGTCCGCGGAAGTAGGCCCGCTCCAGCCGCTGGACGAAGCGATCGAACGCCTCGCGATTGCGCGACGTGCGATCACTGATCACGCGCACCGGCACCGCTGCGGCGTCCCCGGGAACCGCCGGTGCGGCCACGGTCAGCAAGCGCTCGCTCGAGCTCATGGATTCCGATGCGCGACGATCCCCGACGCGGTCGGGATCGCCGTTGTAGCCGGCGTCATCCCCTGTACGTTCGGCAACGAGAATCGTCGCGCCGTCAGGCGACCACGCGACGTCGCCGCGGGCCGCCGCCACGAAGTTCACGTAGCGACCATCGGTCGGCGTCACGTACATCGCGGGACGGGGCGCATTCGTGGTAAGGACGATGCGATCGCCCCCAGGGGACCAGGCGATGTCCTCGGCGCTTCGTTCGGCGGTGACGATGGAGTCCGACGTCCCACCGATGACGCGCATCCGCACGCGCCGGCCCCCGTCAAACTGCTGGATGTAGGCAAGTCGGTCACCGGCCGGAGAGACCATAGGACTCCGTTCCGGAGTGGTACCGGACGTGACGCGCTTTTCCTCGCCGTTAGGCGATCGTTGCCACAATCGTGCCTCGTTCAGCCGGCCTCGTACGAAGAAGATCGTGCCGTCCTTGCTGACCGACGGCTCGAGATCCGGCGCGACGTCTGTGGTGATACGCTCCGCAGCGCCGCCGCTGCTCCGCCTGGCGACGACCAGACGCCAGAGATCGTCCTGGCCGCTCCGGTCGGAGACAAACACGATCGACGACTCGGTGCTCCATGCGGGGTGGC
>JBQTIW010000175.1:0-3718 GCA_052387735.1 Gemmatimonadaceae bacterium | reverse complement strand
CATCCCCATCAACCCGGACCCGATCTGCGTGGAGAGACGGATGCGCTGCGACTCGCCCCCGGAGAGTGTGCCGGATCGGCGGTTGAAGCTCAAGTAGTCCAGACCGATGCATAACAGGAGTGTCAGGCGTCCGCGAATCTCGTTCAGGATCTGCCGGCCCGCATCCGCTCCGCGGCCGGTGGGCGTCACAATGCCAAGGACTGCCTGCAGCTCGTCGAAGTGTAACTGTCCGACGTCGTAGATGGTCCTGCCGCCAACCGTGAAAAGCAGGCGTGTCGCTCGCAGCCTCGCGCCGTTGCAGTCGGGGCAGGTGTGCTCGACCATGACCTTGTCGAGCCAGGCTTCCATGCGGGAGTTGGCCTCACCCTGTTGGCGGTAGCGGCGATAGTGTCGCTCGATCCGACGCGCGATGCCGTGAAATCCGACCTCGTGCCGTTCCCACTCTTCCCGCTTTGTGGTGGCTTGCGGAGGCGTGACGACAGGGATCTTCCTCGGATCGATCCCGTACAGAATGGCCTGACGCGAGGATTCAGCCAACTGGTCCCATGGCGTGTCGAGCGAGAAGCCCAGCGCCCGGGAGAGACTGTACATGATTCTCCCGTCCCAGGTATCCGGATTGTACCGGTACGCTTCGCGGACGAAGCACCCACTGCGAATGCTGCGCTGCGGATCGGGAACGAGCAGTTCCGGATGCGTGAGCTTGTCCACCCCCAGGCCGCCGCACGTGCGACAGGCGCTTTCCGGGTTGTTGAACACGAAGTACTCCGGCGCGATGTCTCCGTATACGAAATGATGCGTCGCGGTGCACAGGCCGCGGGTGAAGGTGTCGATCACCGCCTTGCTGGCACCCTTGACCACGTGAACTGCCAGCAAGCCGTCGCCCACCAGAAGGGTAGCTGCAATCCCAGCTTTGATCGCTTTCTCGTGCCGGCGCGAGACGACGAATCGGTCGACGATCGCGTCCATGTCCCGCACGGTCGATGCGTCGACGTCGAGCTGCTCCGAGATGTCGACAGGCGTGCCGTCGATGATCAGTCGACGGCACCCCTTTTTCCGGAGCTCGGTCAGCACGACATCCAGCTCCTCGCCATAGATCTTGAAGACCGGCGCCCGGAGCTCGACCTCCGTCCCTGCCGGAAGGGAGAGAATCGCTTCGAGGATCTGGCTCGACGTGCGGCTCGGGGTGACCTCGCCGGTGCGTGGGCAGTGCGGTTCACCGATCGTGGCAAACAACAGGTTCAGGTAGCTCGCGATGTCGGTCATCGTGCCGACGGTGGAGCGTGGGTTGCTGGCGATCGTCTTCTGCTCGATGGAGATCACCGGCGACAGGCCGAAGACGAAGTCCACGTCGGGCTTCGTCACCTGAGAGACGAAGCGCTTGGCAAAGCTCGACAGCGACTCCATGTATCGACGCTGGCCCTCGGCGTAGATCGTGTCGAATGCCAGGCTCGACTTGCCCGAACCCGAGAGCCCGGTGACGACGATGAGCTGGTCGCGCGGGATCTCCAGCGAGATGTTCTTGAGGTTGTGAACGCGCGCACCCTGTACGGCGATGGTCGTGCGTGCGGTGGACGTGCGTGGTGGCGCTGCAGTCTTCTTCACGGACGGGAGAACGGAGACGGGAGACGGGAAACGGCAGATGTACGTCACGGCTTCAAGTGTGTCTACTGCTTCTGGCGGCGAGATGCCGAGCTCCCCAACTTCTCGTGCTTCGTCCAACCTCCCCCCGATTCCGCATGAAACGCATTGCGAGTACGACCCTGCTGGCGCTCTCCGTCCTGATCGCGTGTCGTGAATCCGCTACCACCTACGATCTGGTCGTGGCGAACGGTCGTGTGATGGATCCCGAGTCGGGGCTCGACGCGGTTCGGCACATTGGCATTACCGGAGGGCGAATCGAGGCGATCTCGGAAGAAGCACTGCAAGGCACCCGGGTGATCGACGCAGCCAACCACGTCGTTGCCCCGGGCTTTGTGGACCTGCACGAGCACGGACAGCAGGAAGAGTCGTACGCGCTGATGGTTCGCGACGGCGTGACGTCGGCTTTCGAGCTGGAGGTCGGGACTGCGGATGTTGGGGGGTGGTACCAGGCGCGCGAGGGCGGTCAGCTCGTGAACCATGGGGTGAGCGTGGGGCACATCCAGGCGCGCATGAAGGTGCTGGCCGACCCCAGCACGGAGCTCCTTCCGTCAGGAGTTGGCGGGAGCGGCTCCGCAACCGAGGCGCAGATCGCCGAGATGGAGGCGATCCTGCGCAAGGGGCTCGACGAGGGGGCGGTAGCGGTCGGCTTTGGAAGTGCCTACACACCGGGTGCAACGATGGCCGAGATCGAACGTATGTTCCGCGTGGCAGCGGCAGGCGGCGCCTCGGTGCACATCCACATGCGCAATGGCCCGGCCGGGCTCGATTCGACGATCGCCGCCGCGGCCGCTGCCGGGGCAAAACTGCACATCGTCCACGTGAACTCGAGTGGCGGTGACGACCTGGACGCGTTCCTCTCGAGGATCGACGCAGCGCGCCGAAGAGGACAAGACGTCACCACCGAAGCGTATCCCTATGGCGCGGGGATGACCGAGATCCAGTCAGCCCTGTTCGACGACTGGAAGTCGTGGCCCAATGAGCGATTCGGTTTGCACCAGCTTGTGTCCACGGGCGAGCGGCTGACGCGGACGACCTTCGAGCAAGCGCGCAGGGTAGGGGGTACGGTGATCATCCACGGGCGGAGCGAGGAGCAGACTCGCGCTGCGATCCTGAGTCCTTTGTCGATGGTCGCGAGCGACGGCTTCATCCAGAACGGGCGTGGCCACCCGCGCACGTCAGGCTCGTATTCCAAAGTCCTGGGGAAGTACGTGCGCGAAGAGAAGGCCTTGCCGCTCATGGACGCGCTGAGAAAGATGACGCTGGAGCCCTCGAGGAGACTGGAGGCACGCGTTCCCGCGATGGCCTCCAAAGGTCGCGTGCATGTTGGCGCCGACGCCGACCTCGCGATCTTCGATCCGGCCACCGTGATCGATCGGTCCACGTACGAGGACGCGAACATTTCCGCCGCGGGCATCCCGTACGTAGTCGTCGGCGGGCAGGTGGTCGTTGACGGCGGACAGATCGCGACGGTGCGGCCGGGCCGGGCAATCAGGGCCCCGGTCAAGTGAGCGGACATGGATGTCGCGCTCAGAACCGCTTGCTCCAGCTCACGCCGAGTGATGGCAGGATCGTGAACCACGTTTCGGGGTCTCGTTCCAACTTGAGCGAACCGCTGGCGTCGCGCACCCGGAAGATGTCGTAGCCCAGCACATTCTCGTGGTTCGTCAGGTTGATCACCTCAAAGAAGAAGCGAAACTCCCCCCTCGGCGTCTGCTTCCGGCGCGTCACACGAAGGTCCATTCGCTGATAGGCCGGGAGGCGCTTGGCGTAGAGAGAGTCGGGTCGCACGGCCAGATCCGTCGTTCCATTCCTCTTACGGACAAGAACGCCCTTTTCGTCCGTGTACGGCCATCCGGAATGGAACGTGAATGCACTGTTGATCGACCAATTGCTGAACGGGCGGTAGCTGACATCCACGTTGAGGGCATGTCGCTGGTCCTGAGGCCACGGGTGGGTGGAATCAAAGGGCGGCTTGAGCGGATCGTTGACGTGGTCGATCCGGCTCACGCGCTCTTCGACGACGGCCAGCGCGTAGCCTGCGCGCAGGTGGATCTGGCGTCCGAGGCTGCGGTCGTGG
>JBQTIW010000174.1:0-20571 GCA_052387735.1 Gemmatimonadaceae bacterium | reverse complement strand
CGGAAGGGCGGCGTCATCGTGAGTCGTGACCGCGATCACATGTCGGCGATCGGCCGCGAAGGCGGCGAAGCACGCGGTCGCGCGAATGCGCTCGCTCGTGCGGGTGACGGGGGCAACGGGCGCCGGTACGTGGAACGTGAGTCCAGGGTCGCGACAGCCCGAGACAGCGAGACACATGGCGAGCGTCCTTCGGCTCTCGATACCAGCGGTCTGCAGAGCGAGTTTCGCCGCTGAGTTTCGCTGACGACACGCAGCCGCGACGCGGGCGCCTATCGGGTGCGCGCGGCGCGGTCGCCGTCAGACTTCGGTGCGCCCCGCCTCACCGGGCGAAGCCGGAGGTAGCACACATGCCTGCTAGCGTCTGAGTCGCAGCGGCCGGATGCGCCGGCACCCGCGTCAACGGGCCAGGCACACTCTCGAATCCCTCCTCAGGGCTCGAAGATGCCCTCGCGTCACGCGGCGTCGCGCGCGGGGAGGGAACCAAAGTCACAATCCGGGATACAGAGTTTCAAGTGATTGCAGTTCTGGGGCTTACCGGCGTTGACATTGACATCGTCTCTCGCCAGGATAGCTTTAGTCCCGAATCGGCGCGCTGAATGCAGGCCGATCTGTTACGTACGGAGTGCGACCGTCGTATACATTGCGGAAGCGTTCTCCAGTAGCACGGGGCTGTAGCTCAGTTGGGAGAGCGCTGCAATCGCACTGCAGAGGTCAGGGGTTCGACTCCCCTCAGCTCCATAGATGTAGCGGTTCGCAGGGAGCAAGTTAGCCAGCCGTCGCTCGGTAGGACGGAGAGTTCCAATGACGACGCGCTTGGCGTTTCCCGCGCGATACCGCACACCACCTTGAACGGCCGCCCTCGAGGCGGCCGTTGTCGTTTGCTACGTCCCGGTGTCGGCGACGTCGCGTCGCAACGCCTCGAACATCCCCGCAAGGAAGCGGTTCTCCTCGATCTCGGACTGGCCCTCGAAGTCGCCGAAGGCCGTGCCACCAAGGTTGCCCAACCAGCGCATGATCGCACTTTCGTTGACCACGGTGCGAACGTGCCGCAAGCTCATGGTCTGCGAGCCGAGGTCGTCACGAACACTGAGTCGCAGCTCGCTCCCGCGGCCTTCGAACGGCTTTCGCAGCGGCGTGCGGATCAGATGTCCGATCGCCAGCGGGAGCTGCCAGTCGGGTTCACGCCGGAAGCGCATCATGAACGCCCGATCGCGATCACCGCGTTCAATCGCGAAGTCCCCAATCAGATTCCGGAATCCCACGCGAAAGATCTTGAACTTCGCGGAGAAGTCCATGCGCAGCTGCAGCGAATCTGGCATCGGCCTGGGCGTGCCGGAGAGCGCGGCGAGGTGGCCGTTGCGGGAGCGCAGCCTGATGACGAAGGCGCCGTCGCGTCCCGAGACGTCCATGTATCGGCTTCCCGCCCCATCGGCCAGCTGCATCCGGTAGCGCGAGGGCATCACGTACTTGTCGACATACGCGGCGAAGGCTGGGTAATTCCTGCGCAGTGTGTCGGGATGAAACGAAACGCCGAGGACGAGTGCGGTCGAGCCATCGGCCAGTGCCGTCGTACGCGCGGAGTCGATCCGGAAGAGCTGGCCCAGATGGCGCGCCGTCCGACGGAACGTCGTGCGGACATCGGCGAGCAGTTCTCCCTCGCGCCGTCCCTCGAATGACGTGACGAACATGCCTAACGCGGATGCTGCCTGCGTGGCGGTCACGGGACCGACGCCGTGATCGACGATGGTGATCCACTCGTAGTCGTCCGCATTGATCTTGCGCAGGCGCAGGTAGTGCCGTTCGTCGCCAAGCCGGCGCGGATATGGTGCCGAGGCCCGGGAGGCAAAGAAGTAGCGGCCGTTCTCAAACGTTGCGTCGACGTACAGGGCCTGGGATGAGTCGGGTGCGTTATGCACCGTCCATATGGTCGAGTCCCGAAAGAGCCGTGCGGGGGTGAGGGCGTATCGGCCCATCCTCGCGCGGGCGGTGGCGAACTTGGGATCTCGCTGCACGTTGGTGAAGCGGAAGCCAAATGCGTTGAATGCGTTGTCCGCGTTGCGGCGCGCCTCGACCGGGGTGGGCCCCCACGGCGGGATCGTGTTGCGACAGCCGCCGAGCAGCGCCGTTGCGCCGAGGAGGACGATCGCCCTGCGAGGGGCTTGTAAGCGAAGAAGAGACAATGGTATAGCTGAGCGACTCGGCGACAGTCCGGGCTGGGCAAGGGGTTGCCGCGATGGGAAAGCCCGGGGTATTTTTGCTACGCCTGAGCGCAGCATAAAGGTTCAGGGTTCCTGCCCCTTGGTGTAACTGGCAACACGTCTGACTCTGGATCAGAAGAGTCCTGGTTCGAGCCCAGGAGGGGCAACTGCAAGGGCCGCATCCGCTTCGCGCGCGTGCGGCTCGTTGCTTTCCCCTGCGAGCTGGGGGGAATTCTATTGCGGCGCTCGGCGCCTCGTGGGCGGTCTTAAGTCTCGTGGCGAGTGCCGGCCGTTCATCCAACGGGCATGCGTACGCCGAGATCGTGGGCCACGATCCGCCGTGTGACATGCGCTCGACCGCACCGATGGCTATCCCCCACGATGGTCGCGCTTCCTTGGTGGAGCGGGCGCCACGTCGTAGGCGTCGCGTTCGGATGTCGTGATCACACGATACGTTTTCTTGCGCGGCGACACGAAGGTATGCACGGATTCAACTGAGTCCTGTGCAGGCAGCCCGCGTCGCATCGAATCCTCGACCGCGGGCGCACCCTTCGCTTTCGACTTTTTCCGCGCGCGGGACAGGGACTTCTTCGCCGATGCAGAATCGCGCCTTTCGGACTTTCGGGGCATCGTCGTCTCTCAGGGCTCGAAGACGATACGCGTGATCGGATGCACTTCCCAGATTGTCGGCATGCGGCTCTTGAGACTCTGCGGACCCGGACGCATTCCCGTGGCGTGATTGATGTCGAAGAAGAGCGACCCTTCAACGAGAACGGGAACAGGCGGATCGTAGAAATCGTACGTCATGCCGGGCATGTTTCCACTGAAGAATCCCTTGTATGCATCGCGTGCTGCCTTCAGCTTCGCAAAGGAGCTGGCGCTCCTCGGCGGGAGGCCCGACAGCTCCATCGTCATGTACATCTCCTGCGCGCTCGATAGATCGCGTCCGATGATGAGGTGGAAGTCGTTGTCATCCTCGCGGCTTGCCGCGTAGATGAATGCGCTCACCCGCACGTTGCGCTTTTCCTTGCTCACCCGCTTCGACGAGGAGGCCTTACTGATTGGCGGTTTCCGCTTTGCCATCGCGCTATCAGACGGGAGATCCTTGATCAGGTTCGCGAGGTCTTTGAACGTCTTCGTCGGGACATTGGCGATCGACAGCTTCGCGGCCTTGCGCGCCTTTCCTTTGAAGTTGTCGCCGACGGGCACCGGAGCCAGCGGACTCGGCGCCGCTACACCAGCAAGGGCCGCCTTCTCGAGTTCATACGCATCAACCTCCGTTGTGCGCAGCACGGAATAGACTCGCGATGGCGTGCGCGGCGACGCAATCGTCAGACGCGAGTGGATCGCGTCAAGGGCGGGCATGCCCGTCCGCAATGGGTCTTCGGGCGCCATCACGGTAGGAACGTTCGCCTCCACGCCGCGCGGAATGAGGACGGTGGGAGGAGGGGAGCGACGCGTGCGTCTGCGTGATCGACCGGGCATGGGGATTACCTCTTCGTAACAGGAACACAATCAGTGGCGATCAACCGCTCAGAAGGGCGACCGGGAGTTGTGCAACCAGCCGACCGAACGCCACGGCGGCGAGTGATTTGCACATGAACGCGATGGCCAGTCCTCCAAAGACTGGCAGAAGCCGAAAGCGCGTCGCGAGCGCGCCCACGGATACCAGTGACCTGTCGCCGAAGTTCAGCAGCAAGCACGGTCCCGTATGTCACGGCGAACCACGAAAAGCTCACGGACACTCACCTCTCGCCACGTTCAGCAACGTCTCACACCGGCGCCGAACGAAGCATCCAAACGGCCCTCTACGCGCGTCACGCCCACACGCTCCGGACACCCACCCACGAGAAGACCTGCCGGCACTCAGCAGTCAGGTCCCGAGGCGCCTACGCAGTGCCACGCTAACGTAGCCGACCAACGCGAGTTCCTGAAAGCTCTGCGCAACGGTATGCTTTCAATCATCGGCGACGCATCGACTGCCACTGAGATTCGGAGAGAACGTCATGAGCGGAGATGAGGCCCCTCTTGCCGGGCCCGACCTGAGAAACGGCGTGGCTGCCGGTGACATTGCCGAGGGCTCAATGCTGCTCGGTCACGCCGAGGGGGAGGCAGTGCTCCTCGCCCGAACCGGGGGTATGCTGTGCGCGATTGCGGCTCGCTGCGCACACTACGGCGGCCCCCTGAACGAAGGACTCATCGTCGGCGACACCGTGCGGTGTCCGTGGCATCACGCCGCGTTCAACCTGCGCACCGGCGAGGCGGTCCGCCCTCCGGCACTAAACAATTTGTCCTGTTGGCAGGTCGAGGAGCGAGACGGCACCGTCGTCGTGACGGGGAAGAAGACGGCGACGGTGAGTCGCCCCGCGACGACCGGCGCACCTGGCGCGCGCCCCCGCGGCCCCGCGTCCGTCGTGATCGTTGGTGGCGGCGCGGCTGGGGCGGTCGCCGCAGAGACGCTGCGACGGGAGGGATACGACGGACCGGTGACCATCATCGAAGCCGGGCCATCGGCGCCGTACGACCGTCCGAATCTCTCCAAGGACTTTCTCGCCGGCACGGCGCCGGAAGAGTGGATCCCGCTCCACCCCGACGCCTTCTACCAGGACAACGGCATCGAGCTCCTGCTCGGCCGGCGTGTCACAACGATCGATGCGAAGGCGAAACGACTGACCCTCGATGACGGCAGCACGCGCGATTATGGCGCCCTGCTGCTGGCCACCGGCGCCGAGCCGGTTCGCCTCACCATACCGAACATCCTGCAGCAGGTCTACTACTTGCGGACTCTCGCGGACAGTCGCGAGCTCATCGCGGCCGCAAGGGCAGGAGCACGCGCTGTGGTGCTGGGGGCAAGCTTCATCGGGCTCGAAGTCGCTGCGTCCCTTCGCGCCCGGGGACTGGACGTCACGGTCGTGGGCCCCGAGGCCCGGCCCCTGGAGCGGGTCCTCGGAGCGGACCTTGGCGACCACGTGCGGAGTCTCCACGAAAGCCACGGAGTCGCCTTCCGTCTCGGACACACGGCGTCCGCGATCGACCGATCACGCGTCACCCTGAGCGGTGGAGCCTCCTTGCCTGCCGACCTTGTCATTGCAGGGATCGGCGTGCGCCCCGATACGACGCTCGCAAGAGCGGCGGGACTGAAAGCGAACGGGGGAATGCTCGTCGACGAGTTCCTGGAAACGAGCGCCCCCGGCATCTACGCTGCCGGTGACGTTGCCAGCTGGCCCGATCCGCACACGGGAGAACGCATTCGGGTCGAGCACTGGGTTGTGGCGCAGCGTCAGGGACAAGCCGCGGCACGCAACATTCTAGGCCACAAACACCGGTTTGACGCAGTGCCCTTTTTCTGGAGTCGGCACTACGACGTGACCATCGCATACACCGGTCACGCTCGAGCCTGGGACAGCGCGCAGGTCGAGGGTGACATCAGCGCGAACGACTGTGAGGTCACGTACCGATCGGGCGACCGAGTTCTCGCGGTGGCAACGATCTTCCGAGACCAGGCGAGCCTCCAGGCGGAACTCCTCATGGAGCGCTCGATCCCCTCGTCGATCGGGACGCGGTAGATGCAGGCACGACGGGGCTTTCCCGCCCGCCCATGACGCACGTCTAGAGTCGGCCGCCGGGCACTCGTCCCGAGCGCATGTCGGTGACCCGGCCGGCGTCGGTGCAATCCCGGTTGGCGCAGGTCGATCGCGCCCAACGTGATCGGCAACTGGGTTACACTCCGCACCCTCGGGCTTCGGCTGCCTCCCGTGCTCACCCCGCTTCAGAGTGCTTCCACCGTTGGCTGGGACGCGACGATTCCTCAAATCCAGCGCAGCGACGCCGGGCGCACGCCCCTCGGCGACGGACCGGCATCTTCTTCCGGTGACCCTGTCAGCGGCTGGGCCGTCTGCCTAGAACCGGTATCCGTACCCGCCCTTTCGGCGCCCGTCTTGCAGACTCCCCGCGACGTCATTCTGCGCGACTTCGACGAGAGCACTTCTCAAGTGCTCCGGGCGCAGTATGCGCTGGCGGAACGCTTCGTCAACGGGGTGCGCATTGCGGTGCTCGGTGCCCTGGCCATTGCCGCGGCGTTCTACGCCCCGTTCCTCAGCCCCGAGCTGAACATGGTCAATCTGCTCACGTTGGCGCCGATGCTGACGTGGGCGGTGGGACAGCACTTCGCGGTGCACGCATCGGTCTCGTCGTCGCGAAATCTGTCGGCGCTGAATGCGTTGCTCGACGTGACGGCGGTGTCGCTGCTCGCGATCTGCTACGGATTGTTTGGGGATCCGAATTTCGCCGTCAAGTCGCCGATCTTGAGCGCGTATTTCGTCATCCTGGCCGCGCGACCGTTTACCGGTTCGCCGCGACTGGCGCTCATTACCGCCTTCACCGCGGGCGCGCAGTATGCCCTGGTCGCCGGATTCTTCGTCGCCTCCGGACGGCTCGTGCTGCTCACAGATCCCACGGCCTCGGTGGTGTCGAGCGGGACGTCGTTGCTCGATGAAGCCGCCAAGACCCTGCTCCTGCTTTCGGCGGGCATCGTCGCCGCGTATGCGACCGCATGGAACGAACGGACCCTGCGGCAGGCCGTTGCCTCACGCCGCAACTTCGAGGCGCGGTTCCGCGCGGTCTTCGAGCACTCGGCGGTCGGGGTGGCACTGCTCAACGAGGTTGGGGCGATTCTGGAGGCCAATGGGTCGATGACGGGGATTCTGGGGTCGTCGAACCTGCAGCTGATTGGACGCAAGATTCCCGACTTCACGACCGCGGAGCACCGCGACGTCGGGGTGCGACTCATCCGTGACATTGTCGACGGCAACGAGAACAGCGCGACGGCGGAGCTTCGCTTCGTGCGGCGCGACGGGAGCGAGGTGTGGGGGTCGGTCACGGTCTCGCACGCCAAGGGTGCGCGCGATGTCCGACTCATTGCGATCGTCGAGGACGTCACCCAGCGCAAAGCGCTGGAAGCCAAACTATTGCAGCAGGCATTCTATGACGGACTGACGGGGCTGGCGAACCGGGCGTTGTTCCGGGACCGCGCGGAACATGCGCTCTCCCGCTCGCAGCGCGGGCGCAGGGACGTCGCCGTGCTCTTCCTCGACCTCGACAACTTCAAACAGGTGAACGACACGCTGGGACATGCGGCGGGCGATCACCTGCTGCAGATCGTGGCCGATCGCCTGCTCAACGCGACGCGGGGTTGCGACACGGTCGCCCGGTTAGGTGGCGACGAGTTCGCGGTCCTCCTGGAGAACGCCCGCACCGAGGCGGAGGCGAGCGTCGTCGCCGAGCGCATTACCAATGCCCTGCACTCACCGATCGACCTGGAGTCGGGCAACACCGTGCGGGTTTCGTCGAGCATCGGGATTGCGCGCGCGGACGTTGCGGAAAGTGTCGATGACCTGATGCGCAATGCCGACGTGGCCATGTACGCCGCGAAGGCGGGGAGCCGGGGGCACTACGTGTTCTTCGATCCGTCGATGCACACCGCGCTGGTCGATCGCGTGATGCTCGAGAGCGACATGCGTCGCGGCCTCGAGGACCGGGAGTTCTGGGTGGCGTACCAGCCGATCGTGGACCTGGCCAACCGCGAGGTCACGGGGATGGAAGCGCTGGCGCGCTGGCGCCATCCATTCAAAGGATTGATCTCGCCGGCCGCGTTCATTCCAGTGGCGGAGGAAACGGGGCTGATCATGCAGATCGGTCGGATGGTGCTCACGGAGGCGTGTCGGCAGACGGCGGAATGGAACCAGCAGCCTGGCCGCGCCCGTCCGCTGTCGATCACGGTGAACATCTCAGGCAAGCAGCTGCAATCGGCCGAGCTCACGCGTGACGTCCGCGGGGCGCTGGAGGTCAGCGGGCTGGATCCGTCCCGTCTGATCCTGGAGATCACGGAGACCGTGATCATGGACAACAGCCGAGGAACGCTCGAGCGACTGCGCGAGCTCAAGGGACTTGGCGTTCGGCTGGCAATCGACGACTTCGGAACGGGATACTCGTCGCTGTCGTACCTGCAGCAGTTCCCGGTAGACATCCTGAAGATCGACCGTTCGTTCACGACGGGGCTCACCCGCGGGCCGAACGAGGACGCGCTGGCCCGCACGATCATCGCGTTAGGTGACCTGCTCACGCTCAGCACGATCGCCGAAGGCGTGGAGCACGAGGGCCAGCACGAGCGACTCCGTGACCTGGGGTGCCACTACGGACAGGGCTACCTCTTCGGGAAACCCATCTCGGCGCGCGACATGTCTGCTCTGCTGCACAGCGGCGTACTCCCAGCCTCGGTGGAGGAGGAGAACGTCCCGGTGTTGGAGGGGCTGTAGAGTGGAGTCAGAGAATAGAGAACAGGGGATGGGAGTAGAGGTAGAGAAGGGAGAATTGGCATGCGCGCCGATTCTCCCTTCTGCGTTCTCTTCACCAGTCCCTATTCCTAATCTCTCATCCCTTTCCCTACGGATTCAAATTGGTGCACCCCGTGAACTCCGGATTTGCGAGCTCCTCACGCATCACCGGGAAGACCACCACCGTGCCGTACGGCTGGTTGGTCTTGAAAAACGTCCCGCTCGGATACACGGCAGTCGCTGCACGCCCGTACTGCCTGACGAGGCGGCGCAGGTCGGGAAGGCGCATACCGCGGCTGAACGTCCAGAACGCCTTCTCGCGGAAGTACAGATTGATGGCGGCATCCTTGGTGGTCGGGACAGCGAGCGCTGCCATCGCCGTAGTCGTCACCGCGCCGAGGCTCTGCGGTGCCGCGCGGAGTGCGTTGAGGATCGTCATCATTCCGGAGAAATCGTCTGCGCGCAGGCGAACTTCGGCCTCGAACAGACGCGCATCGAGCCCTGAGACGTACGGCGCCGGGTCCGAGCGGCCAAACAGGTTGAGCGTGATCATGTTCGTCGAGTTGTCGAAGCCCCGACCCGCCGGTGAGGTGCCGGTCGAGGTGCCGGACACGGGAACGCGCGGGTCCCTCGCCGAGGCGAAGGGCAGTGCGTTGATGATGCGCCCCGCGGGATCGACGCTGTCGCCGACAACGAACCGCTTGGCGCTGGCGTTGATGCTCCACATCGCGTTGTCGCCCGAGGTCAGGGCGAACGTCGCATTGAAGGCAAAGTTCGTCGGTACGCCGTTGACGGCAGCGGCCACCTCAGTGAACCGACCCAAGTTGAGGAGGACCCGGGCCTTGGCGACAGCCAGGGAATGCCGGATCACCGTGGACGCCGCGTCGGTGGCCGCGGCCAGGGTGAGCCCGCTGTCGAGGTGCGCGAGCGCCAGCGCGAACACCTCGGCGTTGCTCCGCGGCGGGCCGTATTGGATCGCACCGGTCGAGGCGTCGCCTAACGGCGTGCCGTTGCAGAAGTTCTCGGCCAGCGTCATTTCGGCGTAACCCATCGCGAAGTACATCTGCCCGATGTTGGCGGCCGGAGTCGGCTTGAACTCACGGAGTCCATTGATCGCCTCGAGCGCCGACGTGCGCACTCGGTAGGCGTCGCGGAGCATGGAGAGCACGACACTATTATTGTCCTGCACCTTGCGCTCGTCGGTCTCGTTATGCTGGGAGAACGTGTTGGCGGACTTCCATTCGTCCACGAGCAGTCCACCCTGGGTCCAGGCAGTCCCATTGCTGCCCCCACCACCGGGGCCCAGGCCGCGCAGCCGGCCGAGGGCGCCGATGCGCAGAGCATCGGCCCCAGCCGCGGACTTCACGGCCTCGGGCGAGATGATGTCCGGATCGTCCGCAGCGAGCAGGTCTTCCCGGACGCTGTCGCACGCAGTGAGCGAAGAGAACGCCACCAGGGCAACGCCCACGGCGGCCACCCTTCGAGCTCGGCATGATGTCATGTTCATGATGAGATGTCGGCGGAGGGTGAGTTAGAACCTGACGTTGAAGCGGAGCGTGTAATACGTCGGCGGACCGGCGGTCAGCAGCGTGCTCTGCGTGTTGCCCTGACTGTAGTTCTGCTCGGGATCCACGCCCGTCCAGTCGGTCCAGAGCTTGAGGTTGCGGGCCGCCAGGTTCAACGAAGCGCTGCGAACGCGGAAGAACTTCTGCGCGGTGGCCTCGGACAGTGTGTAGCTGGCCGAAATCTCGCGCAGTCGCCAGAAGTCCGGCTTCTCGTAGAATCCGTGGCCAGTCGACGGGACGCCGTCCCGAATCGCGATCGTGCGTGCCTGCAGGTACAGGGAGGGATTGAGCGTCGACGTTGCCGGACACGAGGTCGACTGCTGACACAGGAACGACTGTTCGTTGTTGAGCACGAAGTACCCGCTCTTGTGGTCAACGAGCGCCGTGACGCGCACGCGCCGGTTGAACAGATCGAATCCGTTGATGATGGAAAGCTCGAGGCGCGGCTGCTGGTAGCCCAGGTACCGGAACGTGGTATCGATCACCACTTCGTTCGGCGTGAGGATCTTGTCGCCGTTGGCGTCATTGTAGGTGTACGGGCGGGTCCACACGCTATTGAGCGGAAAGCCTTCGGCCTGACGAGTGTTGCCGGTGCCGATCGTGGGGATCGGCTTCCCCGTGGCATCGTTGCCCAGCGTGAGGAGCTTGTTGGCGTTGTGTGACGCGCTGAACGTGATGTCCCACGCGAGCCACCGGCGATCCACGGCCTGCGCGTTGATCAGCGTTTCGTAGCCCCAGTTCCGCACCGCGGCGAGGTTGGTGAGGATCGACGTGACCGCGGCGCCGCTCGACGGAGCAATGGGCATGGCCACCAGGGCGTCCTTCGTCTGCTTGCGGTAGTACGTGGCTTCCCAATTGACCCGGCTGCTGAACAGTCGCGAGTCGACGCCGATTTCGAACTCGGTCGACCGTTCCGGTTTGAGATCTGCGTTCCCGAGTTGGTTGGACCGCAAGCCACTGACCTCGAGGTCCGCAATGTTCGTCCCGGCCACCGCGAAGGTTCGGTCCGCGTCGTTAGGACCGGGCTGCACACCCGACGAGCCCATCGCCACGCGGAGTCGGACCTGATCGAGCCAGGTGGGTCTCGGGAAGAATCCTTCCTCCGACAGTACCCATGACGCCGACGCCTTGGGATAGTACACACGCTGGAAGTTGGTACCGAACGCGCTATTCTGGTCGGTGCGAATCGCAGCGGTCAGGAACAGCCGGTCATTGAGGGCCGCCGCCTCTTCCACGAACAGTCCGAGCGTCTTCTGCACCGTCGTGGCGGACTCCACGTTCGGAATGGTGCCCGCGCTCGGCGTCTGCGCGCCGGGGGGCAGCGTCGAACCCTGGGCGGAGGACTGATCGACCTTGAAATTGACAAACTGCGCGCCACCGGTCGTCTTGAGATTGAGCCACGCCATCGGCTGCCACGTGGCGGTGCTGCCCAGGTTTGCCGTGATGTTGCGGATGTTTGCCCGCACGTCGGTGGCAAAGCCCAACCGGTTCGTTCCGAAATCAGCGCACTCCGAGAAGCGGCAGAGCTCGAAGTCGGTGCGATCCGTGAGGTCGACGCCGACGTCGACACGGTTCTGCAGCCAGCTCGTCGGCCGCCAGTTGGCGTTGGTGCTGCCGATGATGCGGTGCACACCCTGTGTGGTCAGGTCCTGGTAGATGTCCCCCGGCGTGAAGCCGGCGTACCCATTCAGCTTCTGCCCCAGCGAACCCGTGCCCGTGTACCCTGGACCAGGGCCGCGGAACCCGGGGCCGACCGTGCCGTTGTACCAGAAGCTGTTCACGTTGTTATCGACCTGCGGCAGCCGCTGATCCAGATTCGTGTACGAGCTCTGCACGGACAGGTCCAGCTGCGAGGACGGTGAAACGTTGAGGTTCGCTCGGTAGGACCCCTTGGTGAGCGCGTTCGGACGGTCCCACTCGGGCAGGATCTCGGTCTTGCTCGCCGCGAAGCGCTCACGGTCAAACTTCGGAATACTGAAGGGTCCGAGCTCTCGCTCGTAGTCGCCGCTGATGAAGTACCGGATCACCTCGGTGCCACCAGAAAGCTGCGCGCCGAGTTGGCCTCGCGAGCCGTCCTTGATCGGTGTCAGGTCGTCTTCCTCGAAGACGTTGAGCGCGGTCGTGCTATCCTTGATGCAGGTCCCCAGCGAAATCTCCTTCAGGAGGCACTTGCGGAGCGTGTTCGGCGTCGCCGGCGAGTGCCCGATGATCGCATACATCGTGGGATAGGTGTTGCGATCGGAGATCATCCCGTAATCCCCGTACACCGACCAGACGGCCCGTCCCGCGCGACCCTTGCGCGTGGTGATCACGATGACGCCGTTGGCCGCGTCGGTCCCATACAACGTCGCCGCTGATGGGCCTTTCACGACCTCGATATTCTCGATGTCCTCGGGATTGATGTCGTTCACGCGACTGGGGGCCGTTCCGCCGACGCCGATCGCCGTCGACGCGCCGTTCGACGTCATGCGAACGCCATCGATGATGTAGATCGGGTCGTTGTTCAACGAGATCGAGTTCTGGCCGCGGATGCGAACGCGCGCGCCACCAGCGGTCATGTTTGCCGGGAGCACTTGCACGCCGGGCGCCTTGGCGACCAGCAGGTCACCCATGTTCTTGATCGGTGCCTCTTCGATCTTCTTCACCACATCGATCGTGGCGACGGTGTTGCCGATCTCCACCTTCCGCTGGTCGCCGGTGGCCGTCGTCACGATCTCTTGCAGCACCACGGTGGCGCGCTCGAGGGCGAAGTCGAGCGTCACCGATTGGCCGGCGGTCACCTGAACCGGCTTCTTTTGCTCGACGTACCCGACCCGGATCACCCGGACTTCGAGGTTCCCCGCGGGAACGCCCCGAAGGGTGTAGCGGCCTTCCGCGTTCGTGATCGCGAAGACCGTGGTTCCAACCGCGAGCACGCGTGTGTCGGAGAGCGCTTCGTTGCCTTCCCGTCCAATGACCCGCCCGGTCACGGTGGCCTGTTGTTGCGCCCGGAGTGGGCTGGTGGACGTCGCGAGGAGGACGGCCAGCGCGCACCCTCGCGCCGTACAACGGAGCCTACGTGTGTGATGCATGATGACCTCCGAGATGAGGTGCCTCCGCCCGTCGCTCCGGCATGGGGACGACAGGCTCAACTACGTGGTGTGGGGGTTGCCAGATACTAGGGGACCGCCGCTGGCCGTCAAGACAGACGTAGTTGGATTCGCGGCACGCGCCCGGGCCCCCGCTGGCGGTGTGTCTGCAGTTCGTCCCCGCGGTCGGACAACACGTCAGGGGACCGCAAAGCGACTCACACGATGCCGGGCGATGTCATGCGCGGTGCCGCCTCTCGTCACCAGATCTGCGACGATTTCCCCGATCACCGACGCGAACTTGAAGCCATGACCGGAACACGGGGACGCTATCACCACCTGCGGTGACCCGGGAAGGCGGTCGATGATGAAGTCCTCGTCAGGGGTGTTGGTGAACAGGCAGACCTTGCTCATCACCAGATCGCCGTCTGCCGCGGGGAAGCACTGCCGGACGCAGGACCGCAACAGGTCGATGTCATGGCGGGAGACCGGGCGCCAGTCCGGATCCTCGGCGTCCACCGCCTCCCGCAGGTGGTGGTAGCAGCCGACCTTGAACCCAGGCACAGCAAATTCGGGAAAGCCATACCAATGGCGGCCATCGAAATCGAGATTGAACACAGGAAAGTGCTGCGGGGCGAAGACGTCGCGGTCCTCGATGCCGAACCAGCCCAGCACCTGCCGCTCCGGTGTCAGCAGCGTCCCTAACGAGGGAACGAGCTGGCCGGTCCAGGCCCCGGCCGCGATGACCAGCTGCTCGGCTTCGTAGACGCCAAGTTCCGTCTCGACCATCACGGTGCCCTCGGCCGTCACCTCCCATTCGAAGGCACGTTCGTGCGCCCGCACGTCCGCGCCACCCGCCCGCGCCAGCTCGATGTGCGCCTCGATGCACGGCTCGGGGAGCAGGAAGCCGCCCTCGGGCTGCAGCACCGCGCGATGCCCGGGCGGCAGCTGATAACCCGGGAACCGCGCGGAGAGCTGCGCGCTGGTGAGCACCTCGTGCGGCAGATCATGGGCCGTGCAGGACGCCAGCGAGCCGCTGAACGTCCGTGACCTCTCCTCGCCCGCGTCGATCGAGCCGGTGATGTGGAGCAACTGTTCCCCAAACGCGGACTGCAGCTCGCGCCAGAGCTCGTAGGCGCGCCGCAGGAGAGGGACGTACGATGGATGCTCGAAGTATGCCAGGCGAATGATGCGAGTGATCCCATGCGACGATCCCAGGTCGTGCGCAATTCCGTGCCGCTCCAGTGCCAGCACGCGTTTGCCGCGCCGCGTCAGATGATAGGCGGCGGCACTCCCCATGCCGCCGGCTCCGACCACGATGACGTCGAACGTCATGCGGGCCGGGAGGAGGCAGACTGCGGGGCCGCGTGGCCGATCCTCAGCAATGACAACAGGAGACGGGTCATGGTGTCAGGGGTCGGCGCGGATGGAGCGGCTGCTGGAATTGTGATCCAAGTCGCAAGAAAATGTATCGGCCGCCTCTACTATTGTCCGCCGCGGAAGCGGCGGCTGGAAGGGGGTAGGGTCCGTGACTCTCCCGCGCGAGCATGCGTCAGCAAAGGACTCATGGCCTTGACCGTCCCTCCAGAAATCCCGCTGTCTGCCCAGTCCGAGTCCCGCGATCCGGTCCTGCTTGCCGGAACGCTGGCCGCGTCCATGGAGCAGCTCGCCCGCATCGCGGTGGCCGCGACGCGGGCGGATGGCGCCATGGTCGCCCTCCTGGGCGCCGACCGCCGCAGCTTTCACGCTGGTCAGGTGACGCCGGGGTGGATGTCGCATGATAGCGGGATCCTGATCCGAACCGGTCTCGTCGCGGGCGCGATCGAGCAGGGGGCCATCCTGGCCCTGCCTAACGGTCCCGCCGGCGGCTCCAGCGATCACCAGAGGCGCGTGCTCCACGAGCTGCAGGTGGCGAGCCTGGTGGTCTCGGTCATGCTGCGCGAGGACGGCACGGTGCTGGGCGCCATCGTCATCGTGTCGGCGACCAGCCGCAGCTGGGCGGCCGATGCCATCGCCACATTGCGGGACCTCACCTCGATCGGATGCGCCAAGATCACGCTGCGACTGGCGCTGGCCGAGCGGGAGGTGCGGGAGCAGCGGCTGCGCCACGATTCGCAGCACGACCCGCTGACGGGGCTGCCGAACCGCGCGATGTTTCTCAAGCGGCTGGCCGATGCATCCCTTCGCGCCCGGCGCGGTGTCGATGGCCTCTTCGCGGTCCTGTTCCTCGACGTCGACGACTTCAAGCTCGTCAATGACAGCATGGGGCACCACGTCGGCGATGAGGTGCTCGTGGAGATCGCTCGGCGCCTGGAGACCTGCATTCGGGGTGGTGATCTGGTCGCACGGTTAGGCGGCGACGAGTTCGCGATTCTGCTGGAACGTGTGACCGACGTGCGGGAAACGGCGATCGTCGCCGAGCGCGTTCAGGAGGCGGTCCGGACGCCGATGACGATCAGCGGGTACGAATGGACGTCGACCGCCAGCATCGGTGTGGCCCTGTCGACGCCCGGGAGCGAACAACCGGAGTACCTGCTGCGAAGCGCCGACATGGCGATGTATCGTGCCAAGCACCAGGGGCGGGGCCGGTTCGAGCTGTATGATCGCGGACAGCACGCGCAGGCGCTCACCCGACTCCAGACCGAGACGGAGCTGCGACGGGCGATCGAGCGTGAGGAGTTCGAGCTGCACTACCAGCCGATCGTCTCGATGGCCGACGGGCGCCTGATGGGACTGGAGGCGCTGATCCGCTGGCGACACGCCGAACGTGGGCTCGTCGCTCCCAACCATTTCATTCCGGTGGCTGAGGATACGGGACTGATCGTGCAGATCGGCCGCTGGGTCCTCCGCCACGCCATCGGCGACCTCGCGCGGTGGGAGCGCGAAGTCGGCGGTGCGGCGGACCTCACGATGGCGGTGAATCTCTCGGCCCGCGAATTCGCCCAGCTCGACCTTGTCCGCGCGGTGGCGGACGCGCTGTCGGCGAGTGGGCTTCCCCCCTCGCGGCTCAACCTCGAGATCACCGAGAGCACGATCTTCAGCCAGCAGAACGTGGCACTGGACACGGTGAGCGAGCTCAAGGAGCTCGGCGTGCGCATTCACATCGACGACTTCGGGACCGGCTATTCGTCGTTGACGTATCTGCAGCGCCTGCCGGTGGACGCGATCAAGATCGATCGCTCGTTCGTGCGCGCCATCGAGATCGAGGCACGCTCGCGTCACGTGGTCCAGAGCCTCGTCTCGCTGGCGCAGGGCATCGGTCTCGAAACGATTGCGGAAGGCGTGGGGAGCAGCGGGCAAGTGGACCTGCTGCGCGGCATGCGCTGCACCTTCGGCCAGGGATTCCACTTTGGAAAGCCTGCACCCGCGAGCGATGTCGCGCACGCACTGGCGCGTCGAGTGGATCGAACGATGATGCGGGGCATGGCGGCGGATTCGTAGAACGGACAAGAGCGCGGAAACGGGTGAACGGGTGAACCCAGGCGGCGTCCGACCGTGCCTGCCTGCGCCCGTGTACCCGTTTTGCTCGTGTGTCACCGTTACGCCAGCGCCGGCACGGCGGCACCAGCGTTCCGCTCGGCCGCCGGATCTTCGATCGTCGGTGGCAGCAGCTTGTACATCACCGGAGTCACGAGTCGGCTCAGCAGCGTGGACGAGAGGAGCCCGCCGATGATCACCAGCGCCCGCGGCGAGTAGAGCGACGACCCCTGCAACGCCAGCGGAAGCAAGCCGCCGATGGCGGTGAGCGTGGTGAGCACGATCGGGACAAATCGCACCTTGCCGGCTCGCTCGATCGCGTCATCGAGCGCCATGCCCTCCGAGCGCAACTGATTGGTGAAGTCGACCAGGAGGATGGAGTTCTTGATCTCGATCCCGATCAGGGCGACGAAGCCCACCATCGCCGTGAACGACAGCGTGTAGCCGGACAGCAGCAAGGCGAGCACGCCACCCACGATGCCTAACGGGATCACGGACGCGACGATCAGCATGCCCCGGAAGGTGCGGAACTCCAACACCAGGATGGCCAGAATGCCGAACGTGGCAATGAGGATTGCCGTCCCCATGCCGCCAAAGCTCTCCTGCCGGCTGGCCAGCTCCCCCACCGGCACCACGCGATAGCCGGCCGGACGCTCGAGCGCCTCCACGCGTGCCAGCACGTCCTGCGTGACGCGATTGGTATTGTACCCCGTACGAACGCCGGCCACGACGGTCACGGAGCGCTGCCCATCCACGTGCTGGATCACCGGCGGCGAGGACTCGAACCGGAGCCGCGCGACCTGCCCCAGCGGCACCTGCGCACCCGTGGTCGACCCCACGTACACGTGGTCGATCGCCTCCAGCGTCTGACGCTCGCCGCGCGGGAGTCGCACCGTGATGTCGTGCTCGTCGCCCTCCGCATCGCGCAGTTTGCCTGCGGTGAGACCGGCGATACCGAGTCGCACGGTCCGGTCGATCTCCACGGTCGAGATCCCGAGCAGCCCGGCCTTGGCGCGATCGATGTCGAGGCGCAGGTCGGTGCGGGACACGCGCAGCGGGTTCACGACATCCCGCGTGCCCGGCGTCGCGGCGAGCAATGCCTCCAGTTGCGCGGCGACGATCCGGAGCGTGTCGAGGTGTTCGCCCGTCAGGCGAAGCTCGATCGGCGCCTCGATCGGCGGTCCGTTCTCGAACTCCTTCACCTGAATCCGCGCGTTCGCGTAGCCGTCGAAAGCACGACGCAGCGAGTCGAGCAAGGCGGGCGTGCGGCGCGTGTCGTAGCGGTCGAGCACGACGAAGACCTCGGCGACGTTCGCGCGCTCACTCCCCGGAATGACGTTGTAGTAGATGTCGGGGTTGCCGCGCCCCACGTTGGCGAAGACGCTCGTGACCTCGGGTCGCTGCCGGAGCGTCGCCTCGACCACGCGCACCGCCGAGTCGGTTTCGGCGATCGACCAGCCGTCGGGCGCGTCGACGGTCACCAGGAACTGCGGCGTGCCGGCCTTGGGGAAGAGCGAGAAGCCGACCACCGGGATCAGCGCGAGCGATCCCACGAACAGCACCAGCGCGCCAGCGAGGGTGAAGCGGGGAAACGCGAGCGCCCGGTGCATCCAGCGGGCGTAGGTCGCGTCGATCACGCGGTTGAGCCCGCGGAGAAAGAGGTTGCCGTGTGCGCTCTTCTCCTCGCGCAGGCCAAAAGCCGCGAGGAATGGCATGATGGTGAGTGACACGATCAGCGACGCGATGATCGTGAACACGACGGCCAGCGGCATGCCGCGAATGAATTTGCCCGGTGCTCCCGGCAGCATCAGGAGCGGCAGGAAGGCGAAGACGAGCGTGGCGGTGGTGCCTAACACCGCGGTGGTGATCTGCCGGGTTCCCTCGATCGCGGCCCGCACACGGTTCATCCCCTGGCGCAGGTAGCGCGTGGTGTTCTCGATCACCACGATCGAATCGTCGACCAGCAGGCCGAGGGCGATGACGAACCCCACGATGCTCAGCTGGTTGAGCGAGTGGCCAGCGGCCTTGAGCAGCGTCACCCCGATGGCGAGCGACAACGGAATGGCGACCATCACCACGCCGGCGGCGCGGAAGCCTAACGGGAGCAGCGTGACGAGCACCAGGAGAATGGCCAGTGCGAAGTCCTCGGCGAGCCGGAGCAGTCGGTTGGACACGTTTTTCGACTGGTCGAAGCCACGCCGGAGGGCGATCGACGAGGGAAGCTGCGCCTCGAAGTCATCCAGTTCCGCCCAGATCCGGTCACGGACCGCCATGATGTTCTGCCGGTCTTTCATGTTGGCCGTCACGAAGACGGCTCGCTGTCCGTTGTAGCGTCCGATGTGCGTGGCTTCAGTGTAATTCCATGAGACGTCGGCGATGTCGCCCACGCGGACCGTGGCGCCGCGCGCGCTCCCGACCACGGTCTGGCGGACCTCCTCCAGGGACGCATAGCTGCCGCTGGTCTTCACGTTGTAGGATCGTTGTCCCGCGTCGACCCGGCCTCCGGGAATGTTCGCGCTCTCGCTCTGGATGGAGTGGAGCACGTGCGACACGGGCAGCCGCAGCTCGGCCAGCCGACCCAGGTCGATGGCCACCCGGACCTCGCGTGCCGGGTGCGCCCAGCTCTTGCTGTCGGCGACGCCGGGGACCCTCGTCAGGCGATCCTCCAGTGCCTCGGCCTGGCGCTCCAGCGTTTCGTACGAGGCGGTCGGTGAGACCAGCGCCACCTGCACGATGTTGACCCGTGCGGCCGTGAAGCGCCGCGTCTCGAGCCGGGCGAGGTCTGCGGGAAGCGACGGACGCAGCGCAGTGAGCTCGCGGAGTACCTCGTCATACTTCTTGTCGGCATCAGCGTCGCTCGCGAATTCGGCGGTGAACACCGCCAGTCCGTCCTCGATGGACGTGCGCAACAGCTTGAGATCTTCGAGCTCGCGTAGCCGATCCTCCACAGGATCTACGACCAATTGTTCCAGGTCGGTCGGACTCGCACCGGGATAGACCGCGACGATCGAGTATGTCGGCAAGGGGAAGATGGGGTCCTCGGACCGCGGGATCGTGAAGAGCGAGAAGGCCCCCGTCGCCAGGAGGGCGAGGAACATCACGATCATGAACGACCGGTTCTTCACCGAGAACTCAGCGAGGCTCATCTGGGCTCCTTGCCTGCGGCGATCGTCACCCGCGAGCCATCCTGGAGGTAGGCGCCGCCGCGCACGACAACACGCTCACCGCTGGCGATGCCTGACGAGACGGCGGCGCGAGCTCCCGTGATCTGTGCGAGGCGGACGATGCGACGTTCGGCGACGTCCGCCGAGTCGGGCACGACGAATACCACGGCGGAGTCCGCGCTGGCTTCGACGATGGCGTCGAGCGGGAGCATGGCGTAGGTGCCGCTCGCGCCCACCGCGATCTCGGCTCGGGCAATCAGGCCCGACGCCAGCGGCCGCCGGCTGCCGCTGATGGCGATCTCCACGTCGAAGGTGCCCGTTTGCGCCGATGCGGATGCGGCGATCTGCGAGACGCGACCCTCGAGCACTTCACCTGGCAGCGCGTCCAGCGTAATCCGGGCGGGATCGCCGCGGCGCACCCGCATGGCATCGCGATCGGCGAGCCCGGCGCGCAGAATGACGCCACGCCGCTCGGTCCTCAACGTGAGGATCGTGGCGCCGGGACTGACGACGGCGTTCGGTTCGGCCACGCGCTGCAGGATGACACCCGCCGCCGGGGCGCGAATGACCGAGAGCGACTGGTTGAACTCCACCCCGCGAACCTCCTGTTCGGCGACTTCGAGCGCCGTCGCCGCATCCTGCAGCTGGGTGAGCGTGGCGACGCTGTCGTTATGCAGCCGCCGCACGCGGTCCAGATCGCGCCGCGCCTTGGTGCGTCCCTCTGTGGCCCTGGCGACCAGCGCGGAGATTTCGGTGGGAGACAGTTC
>JBQTIW010000173.1:0-3189 GCA_052387735.1 Gemmatimonadaceae bacterium | reverse complement strand
CGGTCATGCGACAACTATCCTGACACAGGGGGCGACACTGTGCGTGCGTTTAGTCACACGACTGTCTGGGCTCAGTGTCTTTTCTGCCTTTCGCCACCGCCAAGCTTTAGCTACGCTAAGCTAGTTCACCCTCACCACCCAGATCCTCGCCCCCGTGTGCGCCATCGGCGATCCGCCCGGTGTACGCAGGTTGAGCGTGACCGACCCGGAACTCGTGCCGCGACGTTGCAGGTAGTAATTCCCGCTTCCCGAGAACGCCTGCGACGTGAACGTGCCGGGGAATGCGGTCACGAGCAGTGGGTACGCGCCGTTGTTCACGCCGCTCAGAGCATCGCGCATGTCCCAACTCGTGTACGTGTACCGCGGGTTCAGTCCCGGGACGTTCAGCCCGTCAGTGTAGTTGGCAACGAGCCATCCCCCGATGATCTCATCGAAGGGACGCGCTGCGCGAAGGACGAGGTTGGTGATGTCGATTTCGGGACCGAGCGCGAGGCGACGGAAGAAGGCGCGGGCATTCCCGTTGGAGTAATGGTCGGCGGCATAGCGTAACAGGGCCCACGCGGCCCCGCGCGAGGCAAGCTCATTGCGCGCACGATCGGACGTGGGCGACGACGTATCTGGGCGCAGCGTCCAGAGACGGAAGCGCGTCAGGTTCTGCCGGTAAAAGGCGAGAAAGTCGTTCTGATTGCTCGGACTGGGATTCACGTCGGCCGTGCGGAGACTCTGGAAATCGGTGAATCCGCTGATGGCGCGCCCGACGGCTTCTTCCGCGAAATGCGACATCGCCTAGTTGAGCCACGCCGTTTCGAACGACTTGACCTGCGGGTTGTACTGGCGCACGCTCTGATTGATCATGTGCTGAAACTCGTGGGCGATCGTCCCACGCGTCACCTGGCGCACCCCGGCGGTCGTTCGCGCATTCCCGTTGATCGTGGCCTGCGGGTCGGGCGCCAGCAGGTAGAAGATCTCCTGCTCGTTTGTCTGGTTCCGGCAGTCGTTCGTCGTCTGGTACTCGCTGCGCCTGATCAGATCCCCGCCAAAGAAGAAGCCACCGACGATGCCGGTGGATTGCGCGGGTGTGAGCCGATTGACTTCCGGCGTGTACACGATGCCGATGCGACCGTCGTTGTTCAGGTCAGTCGGCGAGCCGAACCAGAGGGTGTCCGTCGGAAAGATGACGTCGTCGAACTCCCTGGCGATCTCCTGATAGTCGGTCGTCGTCAGACGGCCGGGGGGAGACGTGATGTCCTCCATCATCGTTGCGCGACGCGAGACGGCGCGTACGACCGCCCGGATGGTGATGAAGTCGCGGCAGATGTTCTTGCCAGGCTGGAGATTGGGGACGCGGATCGACACGGTGTCGCCCACGTCGCGTACCGCGGCCTGCACCGCCAGCGAGGCGCCGGAACCGATGCGCTCGGCGCGCCGGCGCTGCACGTTAGGCAGGGCGTCGGACGTGATCGCCCGCTCGTAGGCCCGCAGGCGGTGCTCGAGATCGTCCGATTGCTGCAGACCCTGCAGGGCGCTGATTTCGCGCGGATCGCGCAGGCCATACGTCGCAGCGACGCCAGCGGAAATGGCACTCGTGCCGGACAGGCTATATGTGTACGTCAGGGTGTCGTCCTGCTTCTCCCTGGCATTGCCCACGATGTGCAGGTACTCCTGCGTGGTCGCGATCGCCGTGACCTGGGCACAGGCGAAGGCCGCCGCGCCGCGGATGCGCCGCACCTCACCGGCCGCGAATGCGGTCGGCGCCGTGCATGGGTTGGGATCGACCTCGAACGTGGCGCTCGCGCTCGCACTCCCGGACCGCGCCGTGATCGTCACCGTGCCCGCGCTCCGTGCCGTGACGAAGCCAGTCGCCGATACCGAAGCGATGGCGGGGTTCGATGAAGACCACTCGACCACGGCTCCGGTGACGGGTTGTCCATTGCCGTCGATGACGCGAGCCGTAAACAACACAGAGTCACCGACGAGAACGAAACTCGCCGCCGCGGTGAGCGTGATCGTGTCAACGCCGGCGTTAGGATCGACGCCGCCGTCGCGGTTGCAGGCCGTCAACGTGAAGGCGACGAGGAAAGCGAAACGTTTGCTCATGCTCGGGGAAAGAGAACAAGGTCCAGATCAGAGACACGTTGACGCGCGTCATACCCCCGGTCCGGTGAAAGGTCGCGCGCGATCCCGGGAGGATACTACACGAGGCGAGCCTAGCGGGCCGGCTCGACTTTGAAGAAGTCGATCCCGGCCGCCTGCTGGCCGAGATCTACCGTCGCGACGCTCGTGAACGTGCGGAGATCGAAGATCTCGAGCGTGCCCGGCTCGGAGCCGCGGCCCTCCTCGGTGACGAACGCATACCGGTTGTCCGGAGAAACGACCACCCCGTGCACGACCCCCTTGAAGGTCGCAACGCGCGCCGTTTCTTTGGCCGAGGCCGTCGTCAGGTCGAAGACCGAGATCGACTTGCCCCGCTTGTTGGTGGCGATGAGATACTTCCCATTCGGCGTTACCGCGAGGTTGTATACGCCATCGCCGGCGGCCCATCGACGGGTCATCGCCCAGGTCTTGTTGTCGATCTCGATGATCTCGTTCGACTTGTTGCAGGCAACGTAGATCCTGTCGCCACTGGCCGACGGCTGCGCCCACGTGGGGGAGCACTGCACGTTTGCCGCGGCGGCCATCGCCGAATCGTGACTCACGCCCGCGCTGTGTGCGGCATGCGCCATCGCACCGGGTGGGCCGGCCATCCCCATCTCCGTGCCCTTCGCCAGCATGAAGTGCCGCGACACGTCGAGCGAACGCGTGTCAACCTCGGCGAGCACGTCATCCATCATGCAGGCGGAATACTGGTGCGTCCCCTGCGGATTGATGCGCGACCCGTGCGGCATCGTACACGTCGTGATGCGCGCGATCTCCACCATCTCATCGGTCGACACCACCGACACCGACGACGGGACCATTTCGCCGTGCAGATTGAAGTTCACGACGAAGGCAAGTGAGCCGTCAGGCGTGATCTGGACGGTCGCCGGGAAGTTTCCTAACGTGACGCGGCCGGCGAGCGAGTCGTTCGCCGTGCTGAACTTCCAGAAGGTGCCATACGGCGTGCCGTGCGCAATCGAGATGTAGTAGAACTTGCCGTCGGGCGACACCGCGACCCCGTGCGGGCCATTGATATCGGTGGGCATCATACCA
>JBQTIW010000172.1:0-5197 GCA_052387735.1 Gemmatimonadaceae bacterium | reverse complement strand
TCTTCCAGGTCTTCGACAAGGGCGTGATGGAGGACGGCGAGGGGCGCCAGATCGACTTCAAGAACACGATCATCCTGCTCACCACAAACGCAGGGACGGACACGATCATGACCCTGACCGCCGATCCCGAGACGACACCGGATTCGGAGGCTCTGGTGAAGGCGCTCAAGCCCGAGCTGAACAAGGTGTTCAAGCCGGCATTCCTCGGACGCATGGTGATCGTCCCGTACTTCCCGGTGCGCGACGAGAACATGAAGAAGATCGTGCGGCTGAAGCTGGGGAAGATCGAGCGCCGGTTGCGCGATACCCACAAGATGGCGCTGCTCTACGATGACGCGCTGGTGGACGCGGTGAATGCGCGCTGCACCGAGGTGGAGAGCGGCGCACGCAACGTGGACAACATTCTGACCAACACGATGTTGCCGCAGGTCTCGCGTCTGCTGCTGGAATCGCTCGCCGCCGGCGACCGCCCCGTCTCGGTGCGCGTCTCCGTTGGCGACACGGGAGAGTTTGTGTACGACATCCGCACCGGGACGCCGGCGGACAAGACCGCCGACGTGACGGCCGCCGCCGCACCAACGGTTGCCGCGCCGGCGGAAGCCGTACCGGCAACATAGACCGTTCAGCCGAGACCGCCGATGCCGGAGATCACACAGGACAACCGCCCGTTCAAAGCGACGACGCCCCTCGGTCCCAATGTGCTCGTCCCCGTGGGGATGACGGGCACAGAATCGGTGTCGCGCCCCTTCCTGTTCACGGTGGACTTCGTCTCGACCGACTCGGCCATCTCTGCGTCGCGACTGTTGGGCAAGGGGATGACGCTCCAGCTCGAGCTCGGGAGCGGGGAGTTCCGCAACATTCACGGCATGGTAAGGCGGTTCTCCAGTCTAGGCAGCGACCGCACGCTGTCGCGGTACCGTGCCGAGCTCGTGCCGGTCCTCTGGTTCCTGACGCTCTCGAATGATTGCCGGACGTTTGAAAAGCAGACCGCGCTCCAGATCATCGAAAAGGTCTGTACCGATGCGGGGCTGACCGATTTCAAGCAACGCGTGGCGACACAACCACCGCAGCTTCCGTATGTGGTACAGTATCGTGAGAGCAACTTTGCCTTCATCAGTCGCATGCTCGAAGCGGCGGGACTGTACTACATGTTCGAGCACGAGGAGGGCAAACACACACTGGTATTCTCCGATTCTCAAGCGGGATCGATTCCCGCGGCTGAGGTCGACCGTGCGGTGGTCGATTCGCAATTCATCGCGGGCCAGCCGCCGCCCGACAAGGTCTTCCGCGTCACGCGCGAGTTTGCGGTGCACGCCAAGTCGATTTCTCTCGCCGATCATGAGCTCCTGCGCGCCGATAGCGTTGGCTCGGCATCGAGCACGAGCCAGGACGTCCGCGGTGAGCGCTTCGACTTTCTCGGAGATTTCGGACCGAACCGCTCGGCGGCCGAAGCCAAGCTGCTGATCGAAGTCGAGGAGGCGGAACGCGACATCGTGCGTGGGGAGAGCACGTGCGCGTTTTTCCAGTCCGGGACCCGCGTCAAGCTCACGCACGGACCGTTTTCCGCTGGAGGAGACGAATTCCACCTGCTCGAAGTTCGACACAAGGTGGAAAGCGGGGACGTTCACGCGGCGGCCGGCCTTGTGCACCACTATACCAACGAGTTCGTGGGAATTCCGGTGGCGACGCGGTACCGGCCGCCGCGCGCTACATCGGCTCCCTCGGTGCGCGGCAATCAGACAGCCAAGATCGTCGGCTCCGGCGACGCCGGCAGCATCGATGTCGACGCGGACGGCTGTGTCCTGCTGCAATTCCCGTGGGACCGGGGCTTCGGCAAGGATGGAAAGTCGGCACACCGCGTGCACGTGGCGAGCGTGTGGTCAGGCACCGGATGGGGGTTCGTGCAGATCCCACGCGTGGGCCAGGAGGTGTTGGTCGAGTACCTCGAGGGCGATCTGGAACGGCCGTTGATCACGGGCCGCGTCTACAATAGCTCGCACAAACATCCCTATGCGCTCCCAGGGGACAAGACCCAGAGCGGGTGGAAGTCGCGCACCCTGGAAGGCGGCAGCGACAACTTCAACGAGCTGCGCTTCGAGGACAAGAAGGGCTCGGAGCACGTGTTCCTGCAAGCAGAAAAGGACCTGAACAGCATCGTCAAGAACGACGAGACGCGCGAGGTGCGTCACGATCGCACGACGACGATCAAGAACCACGACACGCGCACGGTGAAGGAGGGGAACGACAAGCACACAGTGTCGAAAGGCGACCAGACCGTCGAGGTGAGTCAAGGAAAGCAGACGATCACCGTGATGGGCGACCAGAGCCTCACCGTGAAGTCGGGCAATCGCTCGGCCAAGATCGAGAAGGGGAACGAGTCGCTCGAGGTCAGCATGGGGAACATGACCGTCGGCGTGAAGATGGGAAACATCGGCATCAAGGCGGACCTGGGGGCCATCACCATCGAAGCGATGCAGAAGATCGAGCTCAAGGTCGGACCCATGAGCTCGATCCTCATTGAACCCGCCGGCATCACCCTGAAAGGGTTGAACATCACGAGCGAAGCGCAGGTCCAGTCCGAGACCAAGGGGTTGATGACCAAGCTCGAAGGTCAGGTGATGACCGAGGTGAAGGGGGTCATTACGCAGGTGAAGGGAGATGGCATGCTGATGGCCAAGGGTGGCATCACGATGATCAACTGAGGCACGAGGCACGATGGCACCTCCCGTTGAATCCGCAGGCCCCGCGGGCTCTGCCGACTTGAGCTGGCTCCTGGAGCGCGCAAAGATCTCCGATGACGCACAGCCGCTGATTGCCGGCATCGGTGACGGTGGCGCGCTGGTGCAGCGCCTGCTCGATGCAGGGCACGTGCCGGATGCGTTGCGTGTGCTTGCTGCCGCCCTTCCCCCTCGCGAGGGCGTCTGGTGGGCGCTGACATCAGCCAGGCACGCGGCGCAGATCGGCGGACAGGGTGGAGTTCCGCCAGCCGTGACCGAGGCGATTGCCGCGGCCGAACAGTGGGTCGCGAATCCCGACGACGGTCCGCGCCGCGCTGCGTGGGCTGCCAGCGCACAGGCAGGCCTGGACACGCCCGCGGGATGTGCCGCCGCCGCTCCGTTCTTTGCCAACGGAAGCGTCGCCCCACCAGACATTGCCGAGGTGCCGCCGCCCCCCGGGATTTACAGCACCCTCATTGCGACCGCGGTCGCGCTGGCGGCCGCCGCCGACCCGTCGCGGTTTGTGGCGTTGGCCGGAGCCTTTGTCGCGCAGGGACTCGAAGTCGTACGCGGCCTCGGTGGGTGGGACCAATCGGTGCAACTCGCGCGACAGCACTTCGACGCGCAACGTGTCCAGCACGAAAAAATGGCGAATCCGCCGAAGCAGTCACGCCCACCAGCGACGTGAGAACCTGACGATGGGACAGCCCGCCGCGCGAATCACGGACATGCACGTCTGCCCGATGGTGACACCGGGGGTTCCGCCAATTCCGCACGTTGGTGGTCCGATCGTCTCTCCGGGTGCACCGACGGTCCTGGTCGCCATGCTGCCCGCCGCGACGATCGGCAGCATGTGCGTCTGCGTCGGCCCGCCTGACAGCGTCGTCCTCGGCTCGTTCACCGTGTTGATGAGCAGCAAACCGGCGGCGCGCATGGGTGACATGACGGCGCACGGCGGCTCCATCGTCCTAGGGGCACCCACGGTGCTGATTGGCTGAACGCGTCTCTGCGGCGGCGCCGTGACGCGGTAACGTGAACCGCCCAACCCCTCTTCCCTCCCTCCCAACTCCCGATGCGACACGCGCTGGTATACCACGGCGGATATGAGCGGAACTTCCGCACTCTCGCGCCCGGCTCGACGACGTTCGAGGGCACCGACGGTGCTCAGCACAGCGCATCCCCCTGGCCCACCAGTGCCAACGGGCTGCGCGTGAGCTACATGGAGAAAGCAGGAAAGAACTTCTGCGCGGTTCGGGTCGCCGACAGCGAAGTGGAAGTGACACTCGCGAACGAAGTGGTCCTCGAGCCAGGACGGCACTTCGGGTACAGCGTGCGCCTGAGTGGCGAACCCACGCTCGTCGAGGACGATGGCGCGGCACTCGTGCTGGTCGAGGACATGATCAGGAAGAACCACGACGCGCCCGGCGCCCTGCTGCAGATCCGTGAGCGGCTGAAGGCGGCGGCGAAGAAATAGACGGGGCGGACGGGCGGGCAGACGGACGAGTGGTAGCCGGGAGGATGGGACGGACGGGCCGGGTTCGATCTACTTTATGCGTTCGTAGGTTGCGAACGAGACGCTCGTGGTCCGTCCCGTGCCGTCGTCGCGCATGTACGTCACCGCGATCGTGTGGCCATCGCGCGAGAGGACGTTGGTCAGAACCTGTGTCACCTTGCCGTCCTTCTTGTTCACGATCTCGTTGATGCGGTCGTTGATCCGGCGCACGGCGGCGTGACTCACGCCCCTGTTGCCCGTTACCGGCATGTCGCGACCGTCGAACTCCGTGGTGTACCACCACTGCGACGCCTCACCCTGCGCGTTCACCGCGTCGATGATCACTTTCATGCCCGTCGTGCCGAAGGGTTCGTAGGTCATGATGTTGCTGGCCGGCGCCGGCGCATCGGATTTGAGCTTCCACTTTCCAAAGCGGGCATCGGTCGATTGCGCCGATGCTGCTGCGCTCATGACGATCGTTGCGGCGAGAACGGCGAGGTACCTCTGCATCGTGGAGCTCCTCCTTCGGTTGCCCGGAAGATTCCCTCTCGGTGTCCGTCGCGGTAGATCTCCCGCATCACGGCACAGGAGCGTGATGGAGGGGAGTCACACGACGGAGCAGCCGGCGGGCACGAAGCGGGCAACGCTGCCGGCAACGTGTCTCAACTGCAGCGCACCGCTGACGGGCCGGTTCTGCGCCGCCTGCGGCAGCGCGACGTTCGCTTGCAACTGGACGGCCAACGCTTCCGGAGGAACAGGTTCGTACTCGTATCAGTGGACCATCCACGGTCAGGCGTCCGGGGGGAACTCTTCCCAGCTCTTTTACAACAACACCGGTGCGGGTTTCACGGTCGGAGTCACGGTCACTGATGGATCTCGCGCGCCGGGGGTTGACTCTCGGGCAGTGTCGGTGTCTGTGGGAAACCGAGTTGTGGTTTCTTACCTCAATGTCAAAGGAGTACACCATGCGCGGTCTATTGCTGGTTGT
>JBQTIW010000171.1:0-1909 GCA_052387735.1 Gemmatimonadaceae bacterium | reverse complement strand
CTGCACCCCACGAATACGACGCGTCCGCACTCGCCGCGCTCAACAACCGCTTTAGCGCCGAGGGCCTCACGCTCCCGCGCTCCGAGTCATTCGTCGAGGCGCACCTCGACGATTACCGCGTGATCCGCGATGATGACGGACACCTGGTTGGATGCGTCTGCCTCGACGAGTACTCTCCATCGCTCGTGGAGCTCGTCTCCCTCGCCGTCGACCCGACCCAGCAGCGCAAAGGGTTGGGCGCACGCTTGATCGAAGCAGCCGTCGACCTCGCACGGAAGCGTGAGTACCCGGAGATCTTCGCCGTCTCCTTTTCCGATGACCTGTTCAAGCGCTGTGAGTTCGTCGCGCAAGACGTGACGCAGTATCCGGAGAAGAAGAAGCGCTATGACAAAGTGTCCGATGACGAGTGGACGGTCGGGCAGAAGCACTGCTTCGCCAGGCGCATCGGTGCGAGCGGAGAGCGGGGCACGGGGAGCGGGTAGGAGCGGATGCGCTCGTAGATTGCGATGGTCCGCTCCCCGCTCCCCGTTCGCTCTTCACGAGATCTTCACGACCGTCGGCTCTCATTCGTGTCAGCAGTCTCACTCGAGGAGATCACCGTCATGAAGCTTCGCTCACTTGCCCTCGGCGCTGCCGTCGCGGTCGTGCTCGTGCCAACGCTCCCCGCACAGCGCCAGGTCCAGCTGGGACGCGCGACCGCGCGCGCGTCGGAGCCGCTCTCCCTCGTCACGCGCGTGCGCGAGCTCAAGAGTGGCGAGATCCTCGTCGCCGACCCCATCGAACGCAAGCTCATCGTATTCGACGGGACACTCAAGAGCTTCAAGCTACTGGGTCGCGAAGGGAGTGGGCCCGGCGAATACCGCCAGCCTGACGCCGTCTTTCCCTACACGGCCGATAGTTCGCTCGTCGTTGACCTCGGTAATGCCCGGCTGTCAATCGTTGGGCCTAACGGAGCATATGGACGCAGCATCCCGATGGCTTCGGGAGGCGCCGGAGGACCTCCGTCGGTGATGATGGCACAAGGCACCGATGCCCAGGGTGGCATCTATTTCACCGCAGGCCCCGGTGCGATCGGCCGGTTGGACTCGACCGACGTGCTGCGTGCCGATGGCAAAGGAGGCGCGGTCAGGCGAATCGGTCGAGTGAAAACGCCCGACATCGACCGCCAGGTCTCGGGTGGCGGCAACGCACAGGAAGTGCGCATGCGGCCGATTCCTCTGTCCACGCTGGATGGCTGGGCCGTGACCAGCACAGGAGAAGTAGCGATCGTGCGCTCGGGCGACTATCACGTGGAATGGGTCGGCAGCACCGGTACGCGGGCCGGAGCCCCGGTCGCGATGACGCGCGCTCGCATCGGGGCCGCGGAAAAGAAAGAATGGGTGAGCCAGCAGATGCTGGCGGGGGGTATCGCCATATCGATCGAGGACAGGGATGGCCAACGCTCGATGTCGTTTGGCCGGTCGCGTCCCACGGAAGAGCCCTCGACGGACGAGTTCAAATGGCCATCGACCAAGCCGCCCTTCGACGCCGCGTCGCTTCGCCTGGACGGCAGCGGGCGATTGTGGGCACGGCGCCTGGTGTCCGCGGGACAACCGATCGTGTATGACGTGTTCGGGAACGACGGAAACCTGATCGCCACCGTTACCTTTCCGGCACGTCGAGTACTCGTCGCATTCGGTGCCACCGCGCTGTACGCCGTGGAGGTCGATGACGATGGGGTGTACCACCTCGAGCGATACGCAGTGCCCCTGTGAGTGATGCCGGGGGAGGGGACGGGCGGTCGTCAGGCACCGTGCTGGTCGTCGAAGACGACATGAAGACGGCGGACACCATCTCCCTCTATCTGCGGCACGAAGGATTCCGGGTCACGGTTGCATCCGATGGCGTCGAAGGACGCCATCGGGCGGGC
>JBQTIW010000170.1:0-9829 GCA_052387735.1 Gemmatimonadaceae bacterium | reverse complement strand
GCGTACTCCACTTCCAAGGTGCCTGACGATTTGCGGCAGGCGTTGGTCGGGTCCCCCAAGGCGCTCAAGGTCTTCGAGACGCTGGACACCAGGAACCGATACGCGATTCTGTTCCGAATCCAGACGGCGGTGAAGCCCGAGACACGCGCGAGACGGATCGCTACGTTCGTCGCCATGCTCGAGAAAGGTGAAACGATCCATTGAGGCGTCCTGACGTGGCCAGCGAATGCAATGAGAAAGACACTCGCCGCTAGCAGCGTTCCTTGTTTAGTCCGACGGAGCACCGTCTCCGGGCTCCAGTCTCCCGTCTCCCATAGCCCGTCTCCCGCCTCTCGTCTCCCCATGCCTGACGACGCCTCCCGTCTCCCCATGCCTGACGACGCGCTCCGCTCTGCGAATCTGGCCTTCGCTTCGACGCATCCTGGCGAGACGCCAAATCGTCAGCCGGTGCACGTGGTGTACGGCGGCGCGCAGCTCTTCCGCTCGGACACCGCCGTTCGTTTGGGCGGAGTGGCCCGCAGCGCGTTCGAGGCCTGGGCGCCCGATGCGGAAAGCCTGGCGGATGCGGTCGGATGGGCATCGGAGGATCCCCATGCGGCGGCGGTGCACCACCGCGTCGCCACCAGACTGCGGACGCAGCCCGTGGAAGATTTCCGGATCGACTTCGAGGACGGCTACGGCAACCGTACTGACGCTGAGGAGGACGGTCACGCGCGCGCGGCCGCCGAAGCGCTCGCGGTGGGGATGGCCGAGGGCACGTTGCCGCCCTTCATCGGCTTGCGGATCAAGCCGCTGAACGAAGAGCTGCGTGCCCGCAGCGAACGCACGCTCACCATCGTGCTCGAGACGTTGATGCATGCGACCGGCGGCACGCTGCCGTCCGGGTTCACGATTACGCTCCCCAAGATTACGGCGGTCGAGCAGGTCTCGCACTTCGTTCGAACCCTGGCGGCCCTGGAGCGGCGCTTGATGCTCGGGGAAGGCACGCTGGGTTTCGAGATCATGGTCGAGACGCCGCAGATTATCATCGATGGAAACGGCCGCTGCGCGCTCCCGGCCATTGTCGTGGCGGGAGGGGGTCGCATCGTGGCAGCCCACTTCGGCACGTACGACTACACGGCGGGCCTTGGGATCACGGCTGCGCACCAGCGCATGCGGCACCCCGCCTGCGATTTCGCCAAACACGTGATGCAAGCGTCGCTGGCGGGAACGGGCGTCTGGCTGAGCGATGGGTCAACCGCCGTACTTCCCGTGCCACCGCACCGCGGTGAGGCTGAGCAGCTGACGCCAGCGCAGCGCGTGGAGAATCGCGCCAGCGTACACCGCGCCTGGCGCATGCACTACGACGACGTGATGCACTCGCTGGCCGGAGGGTTCTATCAGGGGTGGGATCTGCATCCCGCGCAACTGGTCACCCGCTATGCAGCTGTGTACGCGTTCTTTCTATCGGGGATCGAGGCCGCCGCGGCGCGACTTCGGAACTTCGTGGAGAAGGCGGCGCAGGCTACGCTGGTCGGCGACGTGTTCGATGACGCGGCGACGGGGCAGGGGCTTCTCAACTACTTTCTGCGCGCGATCAACTGTGGCGCGGTGAGCGAGGAGGAGACGCTGGCGCGCACCGGGCTTTCCCTCGATGAACTGCGCGGGCGTTCGTTCCCGTCGATCCTGAAGCGACGAACGGCGCGATGATACGCAAAAGCGCAACGCTGGAGCGGTGACGGATCATGCCGGCGCCGGCATTGTCCCTGTTTCCAAGGCGCTCGTGGTGGATCTGGTGACGGAGCTGACCGGCGATCCACACGACAAGCCGGAAGGAATCGCGTAGCTCGGCGATGACCGGGTCGCGATCTCGAATGACGACGACTTCGGCGTCGTGGGGACGTCACCACCGGCATGCTCCGGCGCACACTGCTGCCTAACGGCGTGACCGATTTCAACCCGCCGTGGACGATCCGCGTCTCGCCGGCGCTGCGCGGCCCGGGTCGATGTCCAGGCAGCGAACGCTCAGGCGGCGCCCTGGCTCGAACGCCGGGGCGCCCCTATTCTCCATTCTTCATTCTCCATTCACCACATGATGCCCTCCCGCCGAGCCTTTCTCGTTCGCGCCGCCGCCGGCGCCGGCGCCGCGCTGGTGCTCCCCGAAATCCTCCTCGCCGATCCCTATCGCCCGATCGAGCGGCTGCTTCGGCCTACGGGAACGGGCCGGCCCATTCGCGTGCGCGGGCGTGTCGTCACGGGCACGCGCGCCGTGCGCGGGGCGAGGGTGACCGATGGGCGGATCGTTGTCCGCGTGGACGATGCCGGACGTTTCGACTTCGTCACCACCGACGCGCAACGCTACCTGAGCGTCTGTCCGCCGCGTGGGTACGAGCTGCCGATGAGTCGCACCGGAACGCTGCGCCTGCACGTCCCGATCACGCCCTCCGGACCCGCCGAGCTGATGCACCAGTTCGAGCTGACACCGCGGATGGAGAGCGACGAACGGCATGCCGTGATCATCCTCGCCGACCCGCAGACGGAGAACGACTTCGAAATGAAGCGGCTGCACGACGAGACGGTGCCCGACGTCCTGGCGACTCGTAAAGCACTGGGGAGCCGCGCCGTGTTCGGCCTGACATGCGGCGACATCATGTTCGACCAACTCGCGCTCTATCCCGAGTACGAGCGCGCCGTGTCCCGAATGGGGATTCCCTTCGCGCAGGTCGTTGGGAACCACGACCTCGACCAGGAGTCACGGACGACCGAGGGCGCGACCGATACCTTCGCGCGCCATTTCGGGCCATCACACTACTCGTTCGACGTCGGGGCGGTGCACTACCTCGTGCTGAACGACGTTTTCTGGCATGGTGCGGGCTACATCGGCTACCTGACGGAGGAGCAGCTCGAGTGGGTGAAGCACGACCTCGCCGTGGTCGAGGCCGGGCAGACCGTGATGGTGTTCCTGCACATCCCCATCGAGAGCTCGCAGTATCTGCGAAATGGTCAATCCAGTCCGAGTGTCTCGGTCTCGATCACGAACCGGCAGGCGCTGTACCGCTTGCTGGAGCGACATCGCGCGCACGTGATCGCCGGTCACACGCACGAGTGCGAGCACCGCGTGCAAGGCGGAGTGCACGAACACGTCGCCGGGGCCGCGTGCGGCGCGTGGTGGAGCGGGGACATCTGCTTCGACGGGACGCCGAACGGTTACGCGATCTACGAGGTGGAAGGCGAGCGGGTGACGTGGCGGTACAAGTCGACCGGGAAGGACGCCTCCCATCAGATCCGTGTCTACGCCCCTGGATCCGAGCGTACGGCCCCGGGTGATCTCGTCGCCAACGTGTGGGACTGGGATCCGGCGTGGACGGTCCGGTGGTTCGAGGACGGCCAGCCGCGAGGCCTGATGTCGCAACGGCGAGGACTCGATCCGCTGTCGGTGAAGCTCCACACGGGCGACAAGCTCCCCGAGCGGCGGCCGTGGGTGGACCCGATGCTGACCAATCATCTCTTCTACGCGCCCGCGTCGCCTCAGGCGAAGGCGTGGCGCGTGGAGGCGAAGGACGGGTTCGGGCGGACATACAACGCGACCTTCGAGCGCGGCTAGTCGACAGGTATCGCTGCAGTTCTCCCCACAGTGGCCGCTGACGCTCGCAACCTCCAGTCGACGTGATGCTGTCGATCCGGTGACGAAGCATTGCGAGCAACTGCTCGTTAGTGAGGTGACCAAATGGAATTCGACCTCGAATCCGCCACGGGAGTCCTTCGACGAACGCCCGCGACGCTACGTGAGCTGCTCCAGGGCCTTCCCGAATCGTGGGTGCGCGGCACGGAAGGCCCCGACACCTTCAGCGCATTCGACAATGTCGGACACCTGATCGACGGCGAGGAAACGGACTGGATTCCGCGTGCGCGGATCATCCTCTCCGGTGGCGCCGACCCGCGATTCGAGCCGTACGATCGTTTTCGGCACTGGCAGCGCAACAAGGGGCGCTCGCTCACCTCGCTGCTCGATGAGTTTGGCGACCTGCGTGCCGCCAACCTGGATTTGTTGAGCTCGTGGCGGCTGACTCCCGCACACCTCGACCTTCCCGGTATGCACCCTGGCCTCGGGCAGGTGACGCTTCGCCAACTGCTGGCAGCCTGGGTTGTGCATGATCTTGGCCACATCGCGCAGATCGCACGCGTGATGTCGAAACAATATCGGGAGGCGGTCGGTCCCTGGGTGCCGTTTCTGCCGGTGCTAACCGACCGCGAGGCGCCGCGATCATAGTCGCAGGACTCGAGCCCTCACGAGGATCGCGCGCCTCATCGCCGGTCCTAACCCCGGCGTGCGACGCGCATCCGGACGGTCCGCCGACTGTGCGATGACAGCCGAGGCGGTGGTTGCTCGCTGTTCGCCTTCTGCGCCGATCACCGGGGCTCCGGCACCGTCCATCGCCGCAACGCCTCGCGTTCGGCCCTCGTCATCCCCGTCTTGTTCGAAAGGGGCATCGTCTGCTGCACCACGGCGCGTTCGTGAATGCGGGGCGCCCAATGAAGGATCTGCCCCGGTGTGTCGAAGGCTACGCCGTTGGGCGGAGCGCGGAACACACTGTCGGTCGGATAGGCGGAGTGACAGGCCAGGCAGCGCGTGTTGATCACCGCACGCGCGTCGGCAAACGTCGCGGCAGATAGCGCCGCCCCCGGGGACGCAGCGGTGGACCCAGCCGGGCGCGGCGTCGCCATGGCGATCACGGCGACGAGGGACGCCACCATGGGCAGGAGCGCCCAGCTGCGATGTTTCCCCTTTCCGATCATCGCGTGACGCGCCGCCGCGCCGGCGATGGTGAGCAGGGCCAGGATCAGCCAGCCCAGCCGATGCCCGTACGTCTGCGGAAAGTGGCTGCTCACCATCGTGAACAGCACCGGGAATGTCATGTAGCTGTTGTGCATCGACCGGTGCTTGGCCTGCTCACCTAACGAGAAGTCCGGCTGCTGGCCGCGAGCCGTGGCGTCGATCATCTGCTGCTGCGCGGGAAGAATGACCGCCCATACGTTGGCGACCATCAGCGTCCCCAGCAGCGCCCCCACGTGGATGTATGCGGCGCGGGCGCTCAGCGTCGCGAACAGTCCGAACATCACCGCGGCGAGCAGCGCGAGTGACACCGCGCCGGCCGGCCAGGCGGTGCGGCCGAGCGGAGAGCGCCACACCAGGTCATACACGAACCAGCCGGCGGCCAGCAGCCCTAACGAGAGAACCGTCGCCTGCCCCGTCGTGAGCGATGAGACCGCGGGGTCGAGCAGATACGCGCCGCCACTCAGATAGTAGACCACCGCCAGCAAGACCATCCCAGTTGCCCAGGTGAGCGCCGCTTCCCACTTGAACCAGTGCAATACGGCCGGCATCTGGCCCGGGCCGATGCGCCGCCGCTCCACCAGATAGAACCCGCCGCTGTGTACCATCCACACGTCACCCTCGACGCCGGGCCGCGGCGGGGACGGAATGGTCAGGGCCCGATCGAGCCAGACGAAATAGAACGACGAGCCGATCCAGGCGATGCCGGCCGCGAAGTGGATCACACGGACGATGAGGTTCGTCCAGTCCAGCGCCGCCGTCATGCTCAGCTGCCGCGGTAGGTCGAGTATCCGAAGGCGCTCAGCAGCAGCGGCACGTGGTACTTCTCGGCGGCGTCGATGACGTCGAACTCGATGGTGATCGCTGGATAGAACGTCGTCGCGCCCTGGCGAGCGAAGTATTCGGTGGTCGCGAACACGAGCCGGTACCGGCCAACCCGCAGCGTGCCACTGGTGAGGAGCTCACGCACCCGCCCGTCGCCATCCGTGGCTGTGGAGGATATCGCGTCCCAGGCGTCACCGGCCAGATGCTCCAGCGTGACGGCCACACCCGCTGCGGGCCGTCCACGCGACGTGTCCAGAACGTGCGTGCTGATCATGCGCTGTCGGCCTCCAGCAACCGGGTCAGGCGTAGGCGGGTGATGTTCTCATGATGCTGGGCAGCAATCCGCAGTTCGACCTCGGGGAGATTCGCCAGTCGCGCACGACAGTCGGCGAGCAACTCGTCCGCCGTACGGCTGCTGGCAAACACGAGGTAGCGAAAACCGAACCGCTCCTCGTATTGGCGGTTGGCGTCGGTCATGGCCTGCTGCGTTCTAGCGGCCGCAAGCGCTGCCGCGGCCTGCTCCCGCGCGGACCACTCAGCGGCGAGTGTGCCAGTGTGGGGACGGGGCAGGCGTTCACCGATCCGTGGATGCGCGGCGAACGCCGACACGACTTCGTTGCGTGGGAGATCGGCCCATACGCGTGTGGCGGCATTGAGGACATCGTCCACGGACGCAAAGGGCCGCTCGGCCAGCATGGCGTCGACCCACGAGGCCGATCCACAGCAGGATTGCAGGGTGGTACGCGCCACGCCCCCTGGTGCGGTATTGAGCTCATCGAGCGTCATGACGGCACGCCGGAAACCGTGCCGAGGAGTCGCAGGCGGGCGATGCCGCCGTCAGGGTACGTGTTGATCCGCACATGCGTCACCCCGCCTGACGAGAGGAGCTCTTCGAAGATGTGGCGAGCGTGCGGTTCGACGGGCGTCTGTGGCAGGAGGGGACTCCACGCCGCACTCCGGCTCAGGATCGCGGTCTCGCCCCCGTCGCTGCCTTCGAGCGAGCACGCGCCGGGTGCATTGCCTTTGTAGTGATCGGTGTCGATCTCGACGCGGCGCACGATCCCCGGGCGGGCCAGCCTGACGACGGCCCAGTCATTGCCGGGCCCGCGCCGGCGCCGCGTTTCCCAGCCGTCGCCCATGTGCGTGGATCGCCCCGGCTGCAACATGTTCTGCGGGTTGCCGTAGTGGGCGTCGCTCTGGTCGATCACCCGCCCACCGTGCGCCAGGGCCGCCAGGTCCACCCACCCGCCGGGACGTAGCAGCTCGTCCCAGGCAGGCACGACGTCACCGTGCACCCGGAGCCGAGCCACGCCGCCGTCGGGGAAGATGCTGAGCCGCAGATGCGTCCATCGGTCACGGTTGCTGACGCCGAACACGTTGGCGATGTTGCCACTGAGCGGTGTGCGGGGGAGAATCTCTTTCCACGCGACCGCGACGAGTGACGATGCGTTAGGCGTGCCCGACACGGCCGCCCCTTCGATCCTGCAAGCCTCGGGGTAGTTGCCGGTGAAGAACGACGTGTCGACGACCACGCCACGCACGATGCCGGGCAGGCCAAGCCGCACGATGCACCAGTCATGGTCATGGCTGCTCACGCGGCTGCGGCGCGTTTCCCATCCATCCATCCACTTGCCCACGTCGGTGTACTCGCCCTCGCGCCAGACCGGAGGCGCCGCCTTGACGAGGTTCTCCTTGGGGGCGAAGAACTCGTCGTTGGCGAGGACCGCGGCGCCGCCCCAGCGGTCGAGGGCGAGGTCGGGAAGGGCGGTGAAGGGGGACATGGGGAGGGATGTGGGGATTGTGGATCGAAGATTCGGGATTGGGGAGTCGGGGATTGGGGCTTACCCTGGTCGCGTGAGAACGCGTCCGTTCGGGGGAACGCCTTCATCAACGGAGACACGGCTGCCGGCAAGGAAAGTGGCCTTGACCCGGCCCGTTAGGCAAGCACCGGCATACGGCGTAATAGGGTGGCGGTGGAAGAGTTCGGAAGGATCCACGACCCAATCGACGTCAGGGTCAAAGGCAACGAGGTCCGCGCGGCAGCCAGGAGCGATGGCGCCGCGAGTGGAAAGTCCGGCGAGCCGTGCGGGTCCCTCGCTCATCCATCGTACGACATCCCGAATCGAAAAGCCGCGGGCGAGGGCGTTGGTCCAGATGATGGCGAGTCCCAGCTGCAGCGATGCGATGCCGCCCCAGGCCTCCAGAAAGTTGCCCGTTTCGATTCGCTTGAGCGCGGGCGGGCACGGGGAGTGATCGGTAGCCACCAGGTCGATGGCCCCCGATCGCAGCCCGTACCAGAGCGCCTCACGGTTGGTACGATCACGGATCGGCGGCGCGCATTTGAATTCAGTGCCGCCGTCGGGAATCGCCGCGCTGTCGAAGTGCAGGTAGTGGGGACAGGTCTCGACGGTCACCTGGGCACCACGCTGTCTGGCGCTCTCCAGCATCTCGATCGCGGCGGCCGTGGCCAGGTGGACGACGTGCACGCGTGCTCCGAACTCCGCGGCGAGGCGGAGGAGCATCGCGATGGCGGCCTGCTCGGCGTCCGGCGGGCGAGCCGACGCCCAGGTCGCGTACCGACGCGCCTCGTCAGGCGTGGTTGTGGGCGGCGACAGGTGCTGCGCCAGCACGTCGGGCGACTCCGCGTGCACCAGCAATGGTGCTCCCAGTGAGGCGAGCACCGGCAGTGCGGTCCGCAGGTCGGTCTCAGCCACGGCCTGGAACTCGTCGACACCGGACGGCGAGAGAAACGCCTTGAATCCGAAAACACCGGCTCGCCAGAGCGGCTCCAGCTCGGCGACGTTGCCGGGAACCACACCACCCCAGAAGCCCACGTCCACGTGCAGCTGTCCGCTCGCTGCCGCTCGTTTGGCTTCCAGACCTGCCACTGACGTGGTGGGCGGAATGGCGTTCAACGGCATGTCGACCAGCGTGGTCACGCCTCCCGCGGCGGCGGCGCGGGTCGCGGAGCGGAACCCCTCCCACTCCGTTCGTCCCGGCTCGTTGATGTGCACGTGGGTGTCCACGAGCCCTGGGAGCAGGGCGACCTCACCGAGCTCCACGACGTCCTTTCCCACAGGCACGTCATCGAAGCTTCCGACACGAACGATGACACCGTCCTGGACGTGCACCGTACCAGGTGCCATGTCGTCGGGCGTGACGACGGCCCTCGAGCGGAAGACCCGGGTGGTGGTCACGCGCCCGGTCGTGTGTCGTCCCAGAACCGGGCGAGGAGGTTCTGCGACACACGGGTCCGGTATTCCGCCGTCGAGCGGATGTCGTCGATTGGATGGATCTCCTCAGCCATGACCCGCTGCGCCTCGGGCAGGCCGGCGCCGCTACGCAGGGCGGTCTCCGTCCTCGTCAGTCGCAGCACCGTGGGTGCCACCGATCCGATGGCAACTCGGGGAACCGCGCTCCGGACGCCCGCCATCACGATCTTGGAAATCGCCTGTGCGGCCCGCGTTCCCACTTTCCGGAACCACTGGACTCCGTCCAGCGGCGGGAACTCCACGGCCACGATCAGTTCGTCCGGACGACGAACGCTCTGGCGGTATCCCGTGTAAAACGCGTTGAACGGCACGCGACGGACCCCCTCCGCGCTCGCCAGCACCACGACGGCGTCGGCCGCTGCCAGGACGGGCAGCGTATCGCCGGCCGGTGAGGCGTTGGCCACGTTGCCGCCTAACGTACCGCGGGCCTGGATCTGGGGCCCCCCGACTTCGCGCGACGCGGCCACGAGCATGGGGAGCCGCCGCCTGACGACCCGCGATCGGATCATCTGTGTGTACGTGGCCATCGCCCCGATGGAGAGCATGTCTGCCGATTCGCCGATGCGACGCAGCGACCCCAGGCGCGCCAGGTCGAGGAAACGGCGCGCGGGCAGCGTCCCGGCGTTGAGGAACACGAACAGGTCGGTGCATCCGGCCAGCGGGACGAGCTCCGGCTCGTCACGCAGCAGCTTCAGCGCCGAGCCTAACGTGCGTGGCGAATGCAGCTGCAGTGACCGGACGGCCGTTCTCATGCCGACGCCTTGGCCGGCAACGCCTCGCGCGGCACGCCGAGCGTTCCGTCGGCTCCCGCCTGCTGCACTGCGCGGTAGATCGCCTCAGACCCCGTGCAGCGACAGAGATTCCCGGCGAGACCGTATCGGATCTGATCCGGCGATGGGCGGGGTGGGAGGCACAGGGC
>JBQTIW010000169.1:0-17466 GCA_052387735.1 Gemmatimonadaceae bacterium | reverse complement strand
GATGGAGGCGGACGGTAGCTCCCACCATCACCGTCAGGACCAGCGCCCCACCCATGCTCCAGCGGGCGGCACGCGAGCGAAGCAGTTTTGAAACCTGGTGAAGCATCGATAGTACAGCAGGAGGCGATGTCGACGAACCGATCGAGAAAAGACTCATCAAAAGTCGAAGGCGTCACGCGATGCGACCTTCGAGCCGGTTCGTCCCTCCCCCACCTCAGTCTCGTCGCAAAGAAGAGACCACTGCAGCCCGGATCCGGTGGGGAGTGGGGAATGGTCGGAGCCCGTTCGCAGGGCCAGCCGAGGCTTCACGACACGAAGCGCGTGGCGATCCAGAGGCCGACGAGGACGAGGACGACCAGGATGATCGCACGCCGGACCCGGGGTGGCACAAGATCCCGGGCCACCTCCCGAGCGATGCCCGCGGCGAATGCAGCTTGCGAGGGCCGGGCCGCTTCCGGCATCGTGATCACGGGACCGGCGTCCCCGCCGGCGGCCCCCGAGGCTCCGACCGTCTGTGCAGCCGCCGCGCGAGCGCGCATTGCCGCATCGAGTCCTTCGAGGCTCTGCTTCACGATGGCGCGAGCCGAGCTTTCGATCAGCCGTTGTCCCACGCTGGCGATGCGACCACCCACCTGCGCGTCGCTGTCGTACGACATGCGCGTTCCCGCGCCGTCGTCCGTGAGGGCTATGGCGGCCGTCGCCTTGACGAATCCCTGTGTGCCGCGGCCATCGATGACCATGCGATAGCTCGTCGGGGGCTGCAGGTCCTCCAGCTTGACCTTACCCAGGAAATCTCCCTGCACGGGGCCGACCTTGATCTTGAGCTGCCCCTCATACTCGTTCGCGCCAGCGAGCTCGAGGCGTTCGCAGCCTGGCAGTACGGCAGCGAGCACCCTGGGATCGAGCAGTCCTTCCCACACGACCGCGCGTGGTGCCGCGAACACGTAGTCTCCGGCAATCTTCATCGGGGACCCTGGAAGCTCCTGAGCGCACGGCGCGTGGACGGCAAGCTGCAGACGGAAGGTGATGCTACGCTGGTCCGTCACCCGCGTCCAGCCGTGCCCAGGTGGAGAAGGGGAAGGTCTATACAACAGGTAGCGCTGGCATGCGTGAGGCACGCCTGAGCCTGCTGCGGAAGAGACGGGAGACGGAACGTGAGCTGAGGGAAGGCCGTACCAGCGCGGTGCTTCACGGCGAGCAACAGGCGGCCTGATGCATTTCGCGTTCGAGTGACTCGGTGGGCAGGCTCCCGCCCGCAGGCGATCCATTGGACGCGATCGTGTTCATCAACGATTGTTCAGCTCCGCGAGTAAGTGCACTCAGCGTGCGTCCGGCCCATGCCTGACGCACTCGTTCACAACACGCAGGAGGATGTATGCGGCGGAGCGTTGTCCGTGGTACAAGGAGTCACATCGGGACGCTGATCCTGGCGATGGTCTCGATCACCGGTCCCACCGCGGCCCAGAGCACGGGGATCGTCAGAGGCCGAGTGACGGACAGCGATGGATCGGGACCCGTGGCATCGGCGCAAGTCGTCATTGTCGGCACGAGACTGGGCGCGGTCACGGGCGTCACCGGGGAGTATCGCCTAACGAACGCACCGGTCGGCGCACAGCAGCTGCGCGTGCAGCGGCTCGGCTATCAGCCGTCCACGCAACCGGTGACGGTCACGACGGGTGAAACGACCGTCGACTTCACGCTCGCGAAGGCGGTGACACGGCTGCAGGAGGTCGTCACCACGGCCACCGGTGAAGTGGAACGCAAGACCTTCGGCAACGTGGTCGCGACCGTGAAGGTCGATTCGGTGTCGCAGATCGCGCCGGTGACGAACGTCAACGAACTGCTTCAGGCGCGCACCGCCGGGGTGCAGATCATTCAGGGCGCCGGCCAGACCGGCCTTTCCTCTTCGATCCGCATTCGCGGCACGAGCTCGCTCAGCCTCACCAATGAGCCGCTCATCGTCGTCGACGGTGTGCGCTATGACAACGCGCCGATCCCCGGCAACTTCACGACCCAGCGCGTGAACCGGATGGGTGCGATCAACCCGGAGGAGATCGAGTCGCTGGACGTGATCAAGGGACCTTCGGCCGCGGCGCTCTACGGCACCGCTGCCGCGAACGGCGTCATCGTGATCAAGACCCGACGTGGACGGGCCGGCCGAACGCAATGGTCGGCCTATGGCGAGTACGGTCGTGTCTCGCAGCCGGTGACATTCGACGACAACTTCCGCAGCTGGGGCCAGAACCTGAATGCGGCGGGCGTGCGGACCGGCGCTCCCAACATTCAGTGTCGCATTGCGGCCTCGGCCTTGAAGCAATGCGTGATCGACAGTCTGACGACGTTCAATCCACTATCCAATCCCGAGACCACACCCTTCGCCGACAAGCCACGTTGGGTGGCGGGACTGCAGGCGTCCGGCGGGACGGACGTGATGCGGTTCTTCGTCACCGGCGAGCGCGAGATAGAAACCGGTCCCTACCAGATGCCGGACCGGGAGATCACGCGCCTGACGACCGAGCGCGGCACGGCTCCCCGTGAGCGACAGATCAATCCGTATCACCTGGAGCAGAATACCCTTCGCGGGAATTTTCAGCTCGGACTGCAACCCAACATGACGCTCGATGTGGCGTCGAGCTATCACTACCGGGAGCTGTTCACGCCGTTTGACGGCGGGTTCTTCGCCGGTCTGACCTTCCAGGGCATCACGGCCCCGGGCTTCCGTACGGCCGCAGACGGCTATCAGCGCGAATTTGTCGGCGACATCTTCTCGCTCGAACAGCGCATCGAAGACAATCGGTTCACGGGCAGCGCCACGTGGTCGTGGGCTCCGCGGAGCTGGCTGCAGCTGCGCGCCGTGACGGGCATCGATCAGGATAATTCCTACAACTACCGGCAGCAGCTGCGCGGTGAGGGCACGCGGGTCGGTGTGGCCTGGGGGCCCGTCGCGCAAGAGGGCGGCAAGGACTACGATCGCTCCAACACGTCGAAGTACACGGTCGATCTGGGCGCCACGGCGCGCTACGGCCTGACGTCGGATCTGACGTCGCGCACGTCGGTCGGGGCCCAGTGGTTCAAGGACGAACTGTTCCAGTCGCAGGGCCGTGGCTACGGCCTCCCCCCCGGGGCGTCGACGCCTAACTCGGCAAGCACGCGCCTGTCCTGGGAGTTCACGACGGAGAACGCGACGTATGGCGCCTTCGTCGAAGAACAGGTGGACTGGAAGAACCGCGTGTTCGTGACCCTGGGCGCGCGGACCGATCAGAATTCCGCCTTCGGCCGGAGCGTGGGTAACACCATCTATCCACGGGCCGCGCTGTCCTGGGTGCTCAGCGAAGAACCGTGGTACAGAAGCGTGCTCGGCGTGAGCCGAAGCCGGTTCCGCATGGCATACGGCAAGGCCGGCGTGCAGCCCACGACGATCGCCGCACTCCAGTTCCTCAACGCCTCGACGTTCCCTGCCGACGGCGCCGAGCTTCCCGGCCTTCGCCTCACGTCGATCGGTAATTCGCTGCTCAAGCCGGAAGTCACCACGGAGTTCGAGACCGGTCTCGATCTCGGCCTCCTGCGCGACCGCATCAACGTGGAAGCCACGTACTTCCGCAAGAAAAGCAAGGACGCGCTGTTCGCCAAGCCGCTGCCGCCGGCGTACGGCGCCGGAGGGACCAGGTTCGAAAACCTCGCCGCGGTGGAGAACAAGGGTTGGGAGCTCACCGTGGACGCCAACGTGATACAGCAGCGGCTGCTGAACTGGAACGTGCGCGTCAACGGATCACACATCAGGAACAAGCTGGTCGACGACGGCGGCGTCGCGTTAGGCACGCCGGTCGGGGCCCGCAACGTGAAGGGGTATCCGCTGTTCGGTCTGTGGGATCGGAAGCTGCGGAGCTGGAGCGACGCCAATGGTGACGGGATCATCACCGAAAGCGAGATCGTGGTCGGCCCGGACACCTTCCGCGGACCGACGCTGCCGGAGTACGAGGCCGGTCTGACCAATACCTTCGGATTCTTCCGCGACGCGCTGCGCGTGACCGCGCTGTTCGACTACCGGGGCAAGTTCTGGAATTCGTGGGGCTACTTCAACCAGCGCTGCGTCGGCACCGGCAACTGCCGCGAAGTGAACGATCCCACCACCCCGCTCGATCGGCAGGCGGCGGCTGTCGCGGCCAACTCGGCAGCCGCCCGTAGCCAGTGGGGCGTGTTCGTCGAGAACGACTTCATCCGCTTCCGCGAGCTGTCGTTCGCGTATCGGCTCCCGGAGCGACTGGCGGCGTCCTATCTCAAGTCGCGCAGCGTCACGCTCGTGCTCGCCGGCCGCAATCTGGGCGTGCCGTGGACCAAGTATCCCGGCCTCGATCCGGAGATCAACAGCGCCGCGCAGAACACCGGTGGTGGCAACAACGACTTCTTCTCGCCGCCGCTCCTCCGATACTGGGTCGGCCGCGTGAACATCGGGATCTAGTCATGACGACCACATACCCTCAGCTGCGAGACCTTCATATGAAGACCGGCATCCTGGCGCGGGCCGTGCGGATCGTCGCCCCCGCCGCCCTGATTGTGCTCTCCGCTGCCGCGTGCAGTCGAGAAGATCTGCTGGCGGTTCAGACGCCCGACCAGATCACACCCGAAGCCGCCGGGAGTCCGGCGGGTGCCGCGGCGCTGCGCGTCTCCGCGCTAGGCAACTTCGCCAACATGTATTCCGGAGACAACGCCGGCGGTGGCGTCGGCTTCAACATCGCCGCCGGTCTGCTCAGTGACGAGATGACCAGCCACCGAGGCGGCACCGAACACATGGACACGCGGGCCGTCAATGAGAATACCTTCCCCTCCACCGTCTGGTCGCTCGTGGGGTCCGCACAAACGCAGCTGATCCGCGCGCGGAAGGCGCTGGAGCAGTACTCGCCACCGGGAGCCACCAAGCAGAGTCAGATGGCGCAGATGCAGGCGCTCGAGGCCTTCACCTATGTGCTCACGGGTGAGCTGTACTGCAACGGGGTACCGATTGGCAACGCGAACGACGCCAACCCGGCCACGGTTTCGCTGACGAACGCACAGCTGTTCACGCGGTCGATCGCGTCCTTCGATTCGGCGCTGGTGCTGGCGCCCGCGAGCGATGCGAACCGTAACATGATCACGATCGGCAAGGCGCGGGCGCTCGTGGACCTCAAACAGTACGCCGCCGCCGCCGCCCTCACGGCAGCGATCCCCACTGGCTACCGGTACGAAGTCCAGCACTCGCGCACGACCATCATCAACGATGTCTACGACTGGATGGTGGCCACCCGAAACTTCGGCGTGGTGAACCGCGAGGGCATCAACGGTCTCGACTACCTGTCGTCAGGCGATCCGCGCATTCGCTTCAATCCGACTCCGGCACCCGGACAGGACGCGACGCTGACGATCAGCCCGACGATTTTCCCCAATCCGGACTCCCCCGTGCCCCTGGCCACGGGAATCATGGCTCGCATGATCGAGGCAGAGGCAGCACTCGCGGCGAACAACATCCCGGGATATCTCGCCGCCCTGAACAACCCGCGGGCGAGTCAGACCGGGCTTGTGCCTCTCACGGATCCCGGTTCGCTCGACGCGCGCGTCAATCTGCTGTTCCGGGAGCGCGCGTTCTGGTTCTGGCTCACCGGGACGCGGTTGGGCGACTTGCGCCGGCTGATCCGCCAATACGGGCGCGGCGCGGAGACGGTGTTTCCGACAGGCGCCTACTTCAAGGGTGGCCGGTACGGGCCCGACGTCAACCTCATTCCCAGCAACGCCGAGCGAAACAATCCGAACTTCACCGGCTGCGCGGATCGCACAGCGTAATGCTGTAGAACGTTCGCGACGCGGGGCGAGCCGTCACGGCTCGTCCCGTTGCGCGTTCGACGGGTCGAACCCTCCTCCGGAGGATCGAGGATGGGCGCGCTGCTCTTCACTGCAACCGTCGCGGCGTGAATCGCGCTGCCGTGGAGGGCGGTCCTACTTCGAGGGCCGCTCTTTGGTCACGTAGGGGCCCGGCACCTCGGGCGACTCAGCGGTCGAACGCCCTCCGCTCTCGGGAACCCGCGACGGGGGCAGAGTCCCTCGATGACGCGTCGGACCAGTCATGGTTCGGCGGCTTCCACGGTGCCCGACGTTGTGCTCGACGAGCAGGACCAGCGTTGTTGAAACAAGAGACATGCGACGCAGCTTCGCGAATATGCGACAGAGACGAGACTTGAAACGTGCTGTCCGACGGCTCACACGTAAAGGTGTTTGTGAAATCTCATGTTGCGGCCGCGACTTGACGCGGAGGGTAGGCCGCCGCCAGGTCTTTAGGCGTGCTCGTCAGGAACTCGACGCCGGCGCATCGCTCGAGGGGAGCCCGGACAATGCGCTCGTCAACGGACATGTCGGAGCTGCCGAGCATTTGGTGATGTGCGGGGCGACGTTGACACTCTCGACTGCGCTCGCGTTGGGACGTTGGGAAGACGCGGCTCGCCTCGCCGACCAGATACACGACGCGGGCTCCTCGAGGAGCCCGCGTCGTCTCGCCCGCGTACTCGGTACCCGCTGACCTGCTGACCCGCGTGTCTCTCTCACTACACGCCGTTCACCTCGCGCGTCGGATGCGGCCAGCAGGTCGTGGTACCGTAGTTGCGATTGGTGAACGGATTCGATCCCACCTTCCACGGCATCCTGTACCGCAACAGGTCATTCAGCCGGTGGCCACCTTCGAAGCTCAACTCCTTCCTGCGCTCATCGACAACATGGTTGATGGCTTGCTGCTGCGTCGTCGCAACGAGCGGCGGTAGCGCGACCCCCGCCGCGGCTCGACGCGCATTGATCAGGGCCATGGCCGGCGCGACCTGATTCTGCTGGGCGAGCGCTTCGGCCTGGATCAGGTTCGCCTCGATGCTGCTGGCTAATCGCATCGGGCTCGTCAGGCTCGTGTACTTCCTCGTGACCCACAGCCGCACCTCGGAGTTGAACGCACCGCGCCCCGCGTCGGCAACCAGCACCCGCGGGTCGTTCATCGTCCGGTATGCTGTTGCGACAGTGTAGGCCCCGATCTGTTCCGCCAGCCGCCAGAGCTTGTTCCACCGGCGGTTACTCTCCTGCCCGCGATCCGCGTTCTTGGTGTAGCCCGCGGTCACCTGGCTCGCAAACTGGGCCGCCTCGCTCCACTTCTTCAAGTCCATCTTCGTGCGGGCCATGCCGACACGGGCAAGGTTCAGCATGTCGGCATTGTTCGCCGACTGTGCCAGCGTCAACCCTTCGGCGAACCGCGTTTCCGCGAGCGCGAGGGACGCAGTGGGTGGCCCTGCTGCGGCGCCGTCGAATGCGACCTCACAGAAGCCCTCGCCCATCAGCAGGTACGCGTAGGCGCCGTAGATCTTCGCCTGCGCCATCAGCAACGTGCGCCCGGTGACCTGCTGATCGTTCCACCCCGCCAGCTTCCTGCTCACGTCCTCGGCCTGGAATCGCGCGGTATGCAGCGTGAGGTTCATGCCGAAGTTGCCCTCACACGTGCCGATCGCATAGTCGTTCTCGTCCCGAGTGATCGTCCGCTCTCCCCAGTTTGCGAGCGGCACGTTCGAGTTGGAGGTTTCGTACTCGTCGGAATGGACCGACGAGCCGGACATGTAGTTGCTGTACGCGCACTCGAAGTCGCCGATCGCACTTCGCACGAGCACCGCCGCCAGACCCGGATCGCCGATCTGTTCGGTGGGAATCTGGCCGGGGAACTCGACATCGAGCACGTTGTTGCAGGCGCCGATTGCCACACCAGCCGCGACGGCGGTGGCCCAACGCGCCAGACGATCCATCGAAGTCCACATTGTCGTTCCTCCGTCAGCTAGAAGGTGAACCGCACGGTCGTGCGGAAGCGGGCAAGCTGCGGCCAGGATTCCTGTGTGTAGCCGTAGTTGCCCGTGGGATCGGTCGATCGATTAGGGAGGAGCTCGGGATCGATCCACGGCGCTCCGAACGATGCCTTCTGGGCCCGCCACAGAAACATCATGTTCTCGGCGGCCAGGGTGACGGCTCCGCGGGACGCACCCGCGGACCTCGCCAGCCCCGCGGGCAGATCGTAGGTGAGGGACACCTGACGCAGGCGGGCAAAGCCGGCATCCATGAGGCCCGCGGCACCCGGTCCGTTGGGGTCGTTGCGAAGTCCCTGAACGACCGGATCGTCGCCGGCGATCGAAGAGCGGGAGTTACGGAAAAACGTATGCTGCGCGCCAACGTCTCCGACGACGGTATGGATGCCGCCGAGGTAGTCGACCAGAGCCAGGACGCGTGTACGCGTACCGAGCCGCACCGTGGCACTCACCGATCCGTTCCACGATGGCGACGGACGGCCGCCGTAGAGCCGGGGTGCGGTGGCGCAGGAGACGCGGCTGCCGTCGCCGCGTCCCAGGTCGGTTCCGCCCTCGCACATCACGTTCGTGGCCAGCGGCAAGACCCAGGTTGGTGCCCCCACGCACGCCCCGGCCGAGCGCGTGCACGTCGTGTCGGGCCGGATATCAGCGCTCACGACCTTCTTGTAGAAGTACGATCCAGGAGCGAAGCCCTCGACGTTGAACTGTTGGATGTAGCTCGCGCCGATGAAGGTGGGCGGAACACCGCCAAGGTCCACGATCTCGCTGCTGTTGGTTGCGATCGTGCCGCGCAGGTCGAGGCCCCACCGCCTGGAGCTGAACGGCGAGCCATCCAGCGCCACCTCGATGCCGCGATTGCGCGTCTTGCCGATATTCAGGAACTGCACGCCGGGGAAGCCGCGCGACGGTCGAAGGGGCGCCGAGATGATCGCGTCGTTGATGTCCTTGTTGTAGTACGTGAGCTCGACGCCGAGACGCTGATCGAACAGGCCCGCATCGAGGCCGATCTCGGTCTCTTCGCCGATTTCCGGTTTCAGGTTGTCGTTGCCGAAGTTGCGAGGCGTCACCCCGCCCAGGCCACCGGAGCCGACCGCGGCGCCATACGTCTGGATGGCCGAGAAGACGTCGGGCTGCAGGCCGGCGCGGCCCCATGCTCCCCGTAGTTTGAGCTGCGAGATGATCTTCGAGTTGGCGAGGAACGGTTCCTCGGACAACACCCACGAGGCGCTGAACTTTGGATAGTAGGCCGCCTTGAAGTTGGCACCGAAGGCGCTGTTCCCGTCGGCCCGAACGGCAACGGTCACGAACGCGCGGTTCTTCCACGCGAACTGTTCCTGGCCGTACACGCCGAACGTCTTGTTCTCCTGGAACGCCTCGAGCGCATCACGGCGCGCGCCGCTGCCAACGTCGCCCGGCCCGGGCACGGGAAACTCGAACCCCTGCGAGACCTGCTGGTCGAATTGCTTGTAGTAGTACTGCACCCCCGCCGACGTGGTCGCGACGAAGTTCGGAGTGAGGGTCCAGTCGGCATTGGCACCGTAGTCGGCAGTGAAGAACGTGCTGCGCAGTCCCATCGACTGCTTCTGGCCGAGGCTCTGCGCAAAGAACGGGTTGTAGCCGGTCGGATCGCGGAAGACGAGCTGCGACGACTTGTTGCTGGTGAAATCGGGTCCGATCGTCAGGCGGTGGCGCAGCCACGGGAGGGGCCGGTGATTGAGCTGCAGGCTGAACGTCGTTCGCTCGATGTTGTCAAAGCCTTCGACGCTCCTGTAGTCGTCGGGGCGATAGAACTGAAAGCCCTGGCCGAGTCCATTCCAGCCGGTTTTGGTCGTATCGGGACCTGTGGGCTCGCACCATGGAAAATTGCAGGCCCAGAGAATCGAGGTCGTGATGGGCTGCGTACCGGAGGCGCCGCGAGTGCGCGAGCGAACGGTTCCCAGGCTCAGGTCGATCCGGAACTTCGTGTCGTTGGACACGAACCCGAGGTTGGCCCGACTGGAGAACTTGTTCTGCCAGTTATAGTCGACCGCGCCCTCATCCCGCTTGTAGTCCGAGGAGAAGAAGTAGCGGAGCTGGTCCGTTCCACCGCTGATGCTGCCCCCGCCTCCCCACGGCGTTCCCGTCGAGAAGATGTCGGGGAACCCGCGCGACGCGCGGAACTTCTGGACGTTGAACTCCCTGATGTCGGCGGGATTGCGATAGTCGCCGCCGCGGCGGAGGTAGTAGTTCGCCGGATATCGTCCGACGGGATCAGACAGCCATGCGGCGCCACCGTCGGCGTGGACCTCAATGGTCGGCCGGCCGGAGCGCCCGCGCTTGGTGATGATCTGGATGACGCCGTTCGACGCCTCCGTGCCGAAGATGGTCGCCGCCGAGGGACCCTTGAGCACCTCGATGGACTCGATTTCCTCGGGATTGAGGTCGTTGACGCGGCTGGGGCTTTCCTGCCCGTTGAAGCCGAAGCTGCGGACCGCCGCAGAATTGTTGGAGCGAACACCGTCGATGTAGATCAGCGGTTCGTTGGAAAGGCTGAGGCTGCCCGCGCCCCGAATGCGGGTGGTGCCACCCGTTCCAATGCCGCCGCTGGCGCGCATGATGCGCACGCCGGGCACGTTGGCGGACAGGATGTCCTGGAGTTTGGCCGGAGGCCCGGAGAGCGCGAGCGTGGTGGACACGTCGACGCGACCGACGGCATTGCCTAACGTGCGCCGCTGGGCCTCGCCGGCGGTGCCGGTGACGACGACGGCGTCGAGCTTCACGGCCATTTCCGTCATCTCGACGCGGACCGCCGCGTCACCGACGCGGGCATCGACGTTCGCGGCCTGGTACCCGATGCGCGTCACACGCAGCCGGGCGTTCGAGCCCGGGAGGTTGGTCAACCGGAATTCGCCGCGCGTGCCGGAGCGGGCGATGGCGGTGATCCCATCGACCGCGATGGAGACATCGGGCAGCGGAAGTCCGCTCCTCGCATCGATGATGATGCCGGAAATCGTTCCGCTCTGTGCGTGGGCGTCCGGCAGCCACACGGTACTCGCGAGGAGCGTGACGGTGAGCATCGAGCGGAACCCTGGACTAAACAGCGAGTGCGTCATGAGTCCTCCGGCGAGAAGGGTGAAGCGACGTCGTGAACCATCGGCGCGGCGACTGGCACGGCCACCCTGCATCCCACATTGAATACAATTGGTCCGGCTGTCCAGCCCTCCCGGCGGATCGAGTCCACCTGGCGACGGTGCCCGGCCACGGGAACGGCTGGTCGACGCATGACGCCGGAGGCCAAGCGGCCGATCGCGGCGACGGCCGGACGGCGTTCGACGACACGACGGGTGAGGTGAGTGGGACGTGGGTCGGCGATCGAACAGCGGGCCCGGGAGCCGGGGCTGCTCTTCTGCGTCATGGTCGGCAGCGTGGCCGCGGCGGTTGAATCCGTCATCGCTGCTGGGGGCGAGATGGTGCAGCCGCTCGGCGTCGGCGCTCCGGAGATGACGGCAAGGTTTCGCGATCCGGTTGCGAACGTGGTCGGTCTCTACCAGGAGCCACCGCGAAAGGGCTAGCCGCTGGCGACCTTTTCGCGGCCCCGGCTTGTGCCGCGCGGACGTTCGATTATCGTCATCGATACATGACCGGGGTGCCGGCGCCGCTTATGAGCGCCGGCTGAGAGAGTCCCGCAGAACCTGATCCGGTTCGTACCGGCGTAGGGAGTCCAGCAATGTCCAGCCCGACCTCGGCGCGCGTGGCGCGCCCGTCCCGGCGAGCGCGCGCAACAGCGCGTCTCACCATCCTCACGACATCCGTCCTCTGCTCATTCGGCGGCCCAGCGCCGTCGTGGGCGCAATCCGCGGATACCACGCGCGCCGCTTCCGACACGGCCCGGCGCATCGAGCGAGTCCTGGTTTCGGCGATACGCGCGTCCGACGCGGCGCCCATCGCCCAGACGACGATCACGCGCCGCACGATCACCCAACGGCAGTTCGGGCAGGACGTCCCGCTGCTCCTGCTCGGCACATCGCCGTCGCTGACGGCGCATACCGAGACCGGGACCAACTGGGGGTACAGCTATCTCCGACTGCGGGGCATCGACCAGACGCGGATCAACATCACGATCGACGGCATTCCGCTCAACGACATGGAGGACCAGGTCCTGTACTTCGCCAATTTCGCGGATCTGGTGTCGAGCGTGCAGTCGGTGCAGGTGCAGCGAGGTGTGGGAACGAGCAGTGCCGGCACAGCATCGTTTGCCGGCTCGATCAACTTCGAGACAATGCCGGTGGCAGTGCAGGGCGCGGGGGGCGACGCGCAGATGCAGCTCGGCTCGTACGGCGCACAGCGATTCAGTACGTCATTCCACTCGGGGCTCACGAACAGCCGCTTTGCGGTCTACGGACGCGGTGGCGTGTTACGGACCAACGGCTTTCGCGATCACAGTGGCGTGCGTGGCGGATCTGCGTTCGTGGGCGCGGGATGGTTCGGGGACCGCGACATCGTGAAGCTCACGGCGCTCTTCGGTGTGCTCGCCGACACGCTGTCGTACGTCGGCGCCACGGTCGACGAGCTGCAACAGAACCGCCGCTTCAATCCCCTCTCTGCCGAGGAGCTCGATCGCTTTGGACAGCAGATGGTCGGCGTGTCGTACACCCGCCTCGCCAGCGAGAAAACATCGATCAGCACCACGCTGTATCGCAACTCGGCCAGTGGGCACTACGACTACATCGCGGGCACCGATCGCTATCAATTCGGGTTGGCGCATGCCTGGTACGGCGTGACGAGCGCGCTCACCCAGCAGCGCGGTCCCGTGCAACTCCATGCCGGAGTGAACGCGAACACGTACGAACGTGGGCATAGCGCGTTCCTGCGCCCCGACCCCGCGCCGCTCTACGCCAACACCGGGCACAAGGAGGACGTGAGCGGCTTCGTGAAGGCGTCGTACGATGCCGGGCGTGCGCGCTGGTTTGCCGATCTGCAGGCGCGCCACGCCCGTTTCGAGTATGAGCCGGACGCCGGCGCGGGGATCACGGAACGATCGGTGGACTGGACCTTCCTCAACCCGAAGGCCGGCGTCACACTTCGCATCGCGGAGGGGATCAGCGCCTTCGCGTCATACGGCGCCACGACCCGCGAGCCCGCCCGCAGCGATCTTTTTGCCGGCGACGACGACATGAACGCTGGCAACGTGGATGCCATCGGTGACCTGGGCCGTGTACGACCGGAGTCGGTGCGGGATCTCGAGCTGGGTGTGCGTCTCGTGCGGGCAGCGTTCGACCTGCAGGCCAACCTCTATCGGATGGCCTTCCGCAACGACATTGCCCGCATCGGCGCGCCCACGGCATCGGGTTCGGTCTTGCGGCGCAACGTGGGCTCGAGCTACCGCCGCGGTCTCGAACTGGAGGGGGCCTGGCGGGGCATCCCCCGCTGGGTGCTCGGCGGCAACCTGGCGTGGAGCACGAACCGGATCCGGCAGTTCACCGACTCGTCAGGCAGTGCGCCGGTCACGTTGCGCAACGTCGAGCCGGTCCTCACCCCGCGATTCATCGCGACGCACCGAACCGAGGTTGCGGCGTCCAGTAAGCTGACGCTGTCGGTGGAAGGACACTACCAGTCGCGCGCCTTCCTCGACAACACGAGTAATGCGCAGCGGTCGCTGCCGGCGTTTCACCTGGTGGACGCGACCGCGCGGTATGCCGTGTCGCGTTACGCGCTGACCATCCGGAGCGTGAACCTTGGCGACAGCCGGAGGTTCGGCAGCGGCTCGGTTTCGTCGGGCGAGGTGCGGTATTTCATCCTGCCGGCGCGGAGTGTGTTCGTGACCGGCGAGGTGCGCTGGTGATGGATTTCGGCACGCCAACGATCGCGAGCCAGTCGCCGCCAGGAGCGACCGCCAACCTCGTCACATTCGTGATGCCCGCGACCGTGAGATCTGCCACCTGGTTCCATACGGCGTCAGATGCGGGGCTGCACACCAGCAAGCTGCTGCCCTTCCCCGCGACGAGGCGACCGTCGGGCAGCCAGGCATAGTCTTCCACGCCCTCGGGCAGCCGAGCAAGCGGCAGCATGTGGCGTGTCGCCAGGTCCAGCGACATGATCCACCACTGATTGTCGTAGGCCTTGGAGACGTAGCTGATCGCGCGCTGACCGGGGATGCGATGGAGCGAGCGCCCCACGTTCACGACGATCGTGTCAGCGTGTCCGTTCCTGGCGTTAGCAAGCTGCAGACTGTTGGGGCGACCGAGCACGAAGAGCGCGAGCGAGACTGAGTCGGCGAAGGCGAAGTAACCCGCGGGCTTCACGTGCTCCAGCAGGACCGAGCCCTCTGCGCCCGATCGTCCGGCGAGGCGCAGCGGGAAGCGCCAGAGCCGCTGCGTCGAGTCGCGTTCCACGCGAATGATCGCCAGGTCATCCGTCCCGGGAATGACCGCGGCGGAGTACTCGCTCTGTGGGGCGGTCACCGTGACGCGTGACGTCGCGCGCGTGCGGATGTCGTAGCGGTAAATGTCTGCCTGCCGGTCGCTCCGAACCGACGTGTAGAATACCGAGCCTCCATCGGGAGCGAACGAGGGTTGATTGTCGTAGCCCGCGCGCGCCGTGATGTTCACCGGAGATCCGATCGTGACCCTGGCGCTGGACAGATCGAGGCGCACGAGAAAGACATCGGGATCACCCGGTGCCGTCTGCGCACTGGCCAAGCGCGCGACCAGCACAGCGGCCAGCGAGGCAACGACTCGTGGAGTAATGGACGTTGTGCGCATCGAGCTCACGCGGCTTCGGGAAGCGTCGCCGGCGGGGCGACGCCCCGCGCCTCGTGCGCGGCGGGATCAAAGCCCTTCTCGCTCTTGGCGACGACGACCGTGGCGACGGCGTTGCCGATGAGATTCGTGATCGCTCGCGCTTCGCTCATGAACCGGTCCACGCCTAACAACAGGGCGAGCCCCTCGATCGGAACGACTCGCAACGCGGACAGCGTGCTGGCCAGTACGATAAAGCCCGACCCGGTCACTCCAGCCGCGCCCTTGGACGTGATCATCAGCACGCCGAGCACGCTCAGTTGCTGGCCGACCGTCAGATCGACCCCATAGGCTTGCGCGATGAACAGCGTCGCCATGGACAGGTAAATCGATGTGCCGTCGAGATTGAAGGAGTATCCGGCAGGAATGACGAGACCGACGACCGGGCGCGCGCAGCCGAATCGCTCCATCTTGTCAAGCATGCGGGGGAGCACGGCCTCACTCGACGACGTGCCCAGCACGATCAGGATCTCGTCCTTGATGAACACGAGGAGGCGCCAGAGCGAGAATCCATAGGCGCGGGCAATGAGGTTCAGCACCACGAAGATGAAGAGCGCCATCGTGAGGTAGACCGTCCCCATCAGGCGGCCGAGCGCGGCGAGCGAGCCGAGTCCGAAATTGCCCACCGTGTACGCCATTGCACCGAACGCTCCGATCGGTGCGACGACCATCACGATGCCGACGATTCGGAAGAACACCGTCATCAGCCGATCGAGCACGCGGGTGACCGGCCTGGCGGCCCGACCTAACGAGGCGAGGGCAACGCCGAAGAGCACCGAGAAGAAGACGACCTGCAGGATCTCGCCCTGGGCAAAGGCACCGACGACGCTCGACGGCACGATATGGGTGAGGAAGTCCACCCAGTTCATCTCCTGGCCCTGCTGCGTGAAGCGCGAGATGTCGCCCTGGGCGATGCGCGAGGCATCGATGCCGGCCCCCGGCCGCACCACGTTCATGACGATCACGCCGATCGCGAGGGCAAACGTCGTCACCACCTCGAAATAGATGAAGGCCTTGAGGCCCACCCGTCCGACCTTCTTGAGATCGCTCGTCTGCGCGATGCCGAGGACGATCGTGAGGAAGATGACCGGCGCGATCACCATGCGCACGAGGTCCACGAAGGTATCGCCGATCGGCTTCATCGCCTTCCCCCAATCGGGGGCGGCGACGCCGACGATCACGCCGAGGGTGATGGCAACCAGGACACGAACCGTGAGGTTCCGGCCAAGTCTCGCGATCACGCCGGGCGGAACAGGATGAGCCGTCGGCGGGAGCTCCGGCTCGCCGTGCGTGGGCGCCGCCAGGTCGTCCCGCGACTCGTGCTGGATCACGTCATCTGAGCCGGCCATCATCGCTTCGTTAGGGTACGCAGGCCGGGACTCGAGCGCGTCGCGGCCCCGTCAGGCGTCGCGATACTTCGGGTTGGGGCGCAACTCGCCGTCCACCAGGATTTCCCGGTCCCACGGCAACACGATGGTACTCTCCGTCGCCAGCGCGTGGAAGTCCGGTTCGAACGGCCCGGTCCGGAAGGACACGGCCGTGCGCACCTCGTCGGCACCGGAGTTGACGATCGCGGCAATCGCCATGCGCATGGTCTCGCCCGTATCGCACGTTTCGTCGACGATCAGGACACGCTTGCCACGTACTTCCTGCGGGGCGGCGCCTAACACGGCTGGGGTTTCGCGCACGCGGTGCTGATCCTCGCGACGCGTCACCAGGATCGAGCGGAACTCGCAATCAAGCGTGGCGGCCACGACGGCGGCGGGGATCACGCCCGCGGTGGCGACTCCAACGACGATCTGCGGTTCATACTCACGCGCCACCTTGAGGGCGAGGGCGCGCGACAGCTCGCCGAACAAGGGCCACTCCACATCGAATCGTCCCTTCGTTGGATCCACTTCGTAGCGGCGGGGCATGGGGGGCGGTCCTGGAGGTGGGCGTAGGAAGCTAGCGAGACGGGCGGGGGGACGCGCGGGCGCTGGCGCAGGCGGGCGGGCGCACAGGCGCGCAGGCGCACAGGCGCACAGGCGCACAGGCGCACAGGCGCACAGGCGTACAGGCGCACAGGCGCACAGGCGCACAGGCGCACAGGCGCACAGGCGCACAGGCGCGCGGGCGGACGGGCGGACGGGCGGACGGGCGCGCGCGGGCGCACGAGCGGAAGGGCAGAGGGGCAGGCGGGCAGACGGCGGAGTGCATCCGATCGCATCGCTGCCACAGCGATGCACTGCCCGTCCGCCCGTCCGCCCGTCCGCCTGTCCTAACGTTGCCCCCAATCGCGTAAGTCGATAGCTTAGCGCGAAATACGGCGTTCCCTTCAGGCTGAGTGCTGACCGTCACACTTCGCCCCAACCCTGTCTCCCGCCTCGCCGCGATGTCATGGTGGAGCCGCCTGTTGGGTGGCAGATCCGACGACGAACTCAAGCCGCAGCGCCTCGACTACCTCTCCGAGGCGCTGGTGCTGGAGCGGCAGGGGGACTATGACGCCGCCCTGACCTCGTATCGCCTCGCGCTCCGCGACAAACCCGACGACCATCGGGTGCTGATGAACATGGCGATCGCGTACTCTCGTCTCTCGCGGCTGGGCGAGGCGGAGCGCTGCTACCGCCGCGTGCTCGAGGTGAAGCCCGAGCACGCTGGTGCACATTATGGACTCGCGTTCCTCCTGATCAAGCGCGGAGACCGCAGCGGCGCGGAATCGCACCTCGAGTCCTTCCTCAACTCTCCGGGAAAGAGCGCCGAGGCGGCGAATGTCGAGCACGCCCGCCGGGCGCTGGCCGAGCTCCGATCACCGCCGTCTTCGCGAGAGGCCCCGGGCGAGGCACCAGCCGAGACCGCGA
>JBQTIW010000168.1:0-12768 GCA_052387735.1 Gemmatimonadaceae bacterium | reverse complement strand
CTTGGCCGCTCTCACGGCGTGTTCCGGTCAACCCGCCACTCAGGAGCCCGCCGCCGAAGCGGTTACCGTGGATCTCGAAGCGGCACGGGCGGCGATCGCTGCAGCCAACAAGGCGTACGACGAGAGCTGGTTGAAGGGAGACGCTGCGGGCGCAGCCGCCATGTACAGTGACGACGCGGCGGGGCATCCGGCCGGCCAGCCCACGGTCCGTGGCCGCGCCGAGATCCAGGCGCGGGCCAAGGCGGACCTGGACAGCACGACGTACGCGGCGAGCACCGCGACCACCGATGAGGTGTTCGTTGCCGGCGACTACGCAATTGAGATCGGCACCTGGAGTTCCAAGGCCACCTTCAAATCAGGGAAGCCAAGCAACGAAGGAGGGCGGTACATGGCCGTCTGGAAGCGCGATTCGACGGGCGCGTGGAAGGTCTATCGAGACATCGCGAACAGGGCACCAACGAAACCCTAGCGCGCGCATCACTCCCAGGGATGCGATTGCCATGGACGGTGAGCATCTCGCTGGCCCTGCTGGCCGGAGCTTGGCGTACCCAAGCTCCGCTGCGGCTCCTCGGCAATCCCAGGGAGTTTCCGGAGCCATTCACCCGAGTCAGTTCAGTACGCGAACTTCGCGACGGGCGCGTACTTATGGCGGACCGCCGGGACCAATCGCTGATACTCCTCGATTTTCAACGCGGGACGCAGACCGCTGTCTCGCGACGCGGCGCAGGCCCGCGCGAGTACCAGCTCCCAGACCAGCTTCTTCCCATGCCAGGCGATTCGACCTGGCTCTGGGATCCGATGAACGACCGGTGGTTGGTGCTCGACCCGACCGGTGTGCCGGTAACCACGCGACCAGCGCGCGAGACAACACCGCGATTGCGGTTCGGCGAACCGCTGGGCGTTGATCGTGCCGGATTTGTCTACGCCCGCGTGACGGACGCTGATCCGCGGAATCCCGCCGCGGGTGCCACCGGGCACGCAGTCGTGTTGCGCATGGACCGGCGCGCGGACCATGTGGATAGCGTGGTGCGTCTGCGAGTACCGGCCGGTCGAGTCGAGGGCGCTCGCGCGCTCCCGAATGGCATGATCCGGCGGATCAACAACCGGCCGCTGGCGGCCGAGGACGTGGCAGCAGTCGCGCCTGACGGCCGCGTCGTCGTCGTGCGCGTGCCGGAGTATCGCGTCGAACGTCACGGGGTCGGCGTGGAGGTGACTCGGGGCCAACGTATCCCCTATGAACCGATTCCGGTCACGGCTGCGGAACGTCGGGCGTTCATTGCTGCGCAGACGATGCCCGGTCGCATTCTGATGGGCACGAGTCCCTCGGCTCGCGCCGCTCACCGGTCAGCGTGTGGGAAGCGATCGTCCTGGCCGAACGTGGCCGGATTCGGGTCGAGCTGCCAGTGCACGAGTGGGTCGAGCGAATGGTGCGCTCCATTCCCCGTCGAGAAGCACCGCTGACGCACGACATTGCGATCATGAGCCGGCGGCTCGCGCTGCCTCATCAAGATCCGGCGGATCGGTTTCTTGCCGCAACCGCCCGCGTGCTGGGACTCACGCTAGTCACGGCCGACGAGCGGCTGCTGCATGCGAGCGAATTCGCGACGATGGCAAACGCGTGACTACCGCATCTTGTCCGCTGACTCGTGTGGCGTGACAGCAGCGTGGCCATGCGACTCGCGGCAGCACTCCCCTGCCAGCAGGATTCGCCGAGCTCCCGCCAGACCTCGTCATCGAAGAGCTGTCACCGGACGATCGGCGGGGCGACGTGCTGGCGAAAACGGCGGACTGGCTGAATGCTGGCGTGCAGCGGGTGTGGATTGTCGACCCAGTGCGCGCGAGCGCACGCGTGTATCGTGCCGACGGCGCCGAAGCTCACCTCCGCCCTGACGATGGGCTCGATGACGAGGAGCTGGTGCCAGGCTTCAGTTGTCCGCTGGCCACGATTCCTGCTGATGATGCACTCCGCAGGTTGGCTCCGGCTGGTCACCCTTCCTGTTTCTGGTGGGTGACCGGCTCATCCCGTCGTCAGCGCGCTGGCTTTGCTTCGGCGAGATCGGAGCTACCGAGAACTCGACGAACAACGGGGTCGCGGGGCATCCACAGCGGCTGCACACCCGAACCACGGAAGAACCCGATCGCGCCATCGCGATCCTTCAGCGCCAAGGCGATCAAGCCTCGCCAGATCGGTGTTGGTTGAGAGCGGCGGTGCATCCACTCCACTCCCCGCCCCGCCGACCTGGTTCAGCGAGGACGTCGCGTTCGCGGCACGGACCCATCCCCGTTGTTCAGGTCACCTAACGAACCTCACGGCTCGCGCGCACTCGTCTGCGCGAGCTCAGCCATTCGGCGACATCCGATACTTGCCACCTAAATCTGGTTGGCGCGAACCGGCGTATCCCTCGTGAGGCAGCACTGACTGCGGTTCCTTCCGGTGCGGCCTTGTCGTCCGGGCCCGGCGAGTTCATCTGGAGGACCGAGTGAGCAGGACCAAATGAATACGGTAGATGCAACACCAGTGGCGGACCAATACGGGCTGCCACGCTGCGTCAGCTCGAGCAGGCACACGCTGATCTCGATCAGGCGCTCGACGCGCTGCACGCACTCCCCTTGGATTCAACACCGGAGATTCGCGAGCGCGCGGCGACTCGCGTGCGCATCGCGCGGGACTGGATCGCCGAGTTCCAGACAGACCTGATCGAAGCGGACGTCATCGACACCGAGACGGCGGTACGTACCTTCGAGCGCTCGTCGTTTGCGTCAGGCGGACAGTTCCTCAGGACATCGGCGGACATCTTCAGCCGGGCCGCGCACCTCGTGCAAGCCATGCGCGACAACCCGGGGGAAGCTGACGACCTGGAGAAGGAGCTCCGGGATCTGCGCGAGGAATTGGAGGAGCTCGGGAAACTCGGCGAGAGTCTTGGTAGCGGAATGAAGGGCGTAGCCGACAATACCATGTCGAACGCGGCGAAGGAGGAAGCGCTCAAGCCCGAAACGACGCCCGGAGGCCACCTGGGGCCGACCGTCCCGAGACCGCCGGGCGGTGGTGCCGGGAGCCCCCCCCGGAGGAGGCGGCGACGCCGGCGACGGTGGCGGTGGCCGTGGAGTCGCCATCGCTGACGCGTTCGTCAACAATCGTCCGGTGTTCAACAACAATCCGATCCAGATCGCGGCAGGGGGAGCAGGTGGTGGTGCCTTTGCTTCAGGAGGCACGTCGACGGCGACGGCCACCGCGCAGCCGGCTCGGCGCCGCCGCGTACCGGAGATCACGCTCGCCGTGCGGGTCACCAACCCGTTAGGCGACGCGAACGAACGCGACACCATCGACATCCAGTGGGTCACCGACGGTGGTGCACCACCGAGAACGATTGGTATCGAATTGTTCGCCCCGCAGACGGGTTTATCAGCGTTTGACCGGCCCGATGAGTTTCGGCCGATCGTCACGGGCGCGCGCGACACCGGCTCGTTCCGGTGGATGGTGGCGGTACCCTCGGGACACTACAACGGCCTGACCATCAGCTCGCCGACCAACCCGGTGCTACTGCCGGGGTTCTTCATCCGGGTCACGGTCACCGACTCGAGCGGTTTTTCAGCGAGCGACACGACGCCGATGTTTGCGATCGTTCGACGCTGAGCGCGGGCGGCGGAATCGGGCGCTCGCCTGCAGCGGGCGCTCGCGGCCACGCGCCGGTGCCCACGTCACGGGCCGTGTGAAGGGGCGTCGTCTTCAGGAGACGCCGCCCCTCACATCGTTAGGCAGGGTGATCGCCGCACGCGTTCGCGCCGCGCGGCGTCATGTTGAGAGTGTACGTGGTTGTTCCCTTCCTTGACGTTCCGCCGTTGTCACCGGCCACCTTCAGGGCGTGCGGGGAGGTTGTGCTCTCCTCAGGTCGCAAGTGGTCTTCTTCATGAGAACCGCCAAACCCCGTCTCGACGCCCCCACAATGTCACCGCACTTGTTCACACCGCGTGGCGAAATCGCGAGTGCATGTGTGGTGGTTCCCCTCAGTGTCATACCCCCGGTTGTCGTGGGCCAGACGATGCGGCCCTGGTCGCTCATGGCGAGGTAAGCGACAGGTTCGGCAGGCCCGAGCGGAATGGGTGCGGCCAGGCTGGTGTTCCAGTACACCGCGGTGTAGACCGGACCCGGCCCATCGGACCTGCCGACGACGCCGTTTGCGTCGTCCACCGCGTGCGCGGACGCCTCCTGGTGTCCCGGCAAAGGAGAGAGCGGTTTCGCGAAGGAGATCGACTTGAAGAACCCGGCGCTGGGGGTGAAGCCGAAACCGACGATGGTCCCGATGTCGTTGATGTCGAGCGCGTAACTCATGGTGGTGCCCACCACGTCGACCGGTGAGGGACAGGTGGTGCCGAGCGTCCACGACCACGCCCCGCCGGCGCTGCTTCCGACCACTGTTCCGGCATTGTTCACGCCCCAGCCCGTGCCTCCTTCCCAGTAGTCGGAGCTCAGGGGGCAGCCGATCATCGTGAAGGTCACAACGCTGCCAAGCGTCCACCTGAGCGGCGTGGTCCGGCCGTCGCTAAGTTTCGCGTTCCCAGCGATATAAAGACCGTTGTCACTGATCGCGAGCGCGCGACCTTGCACCGCCCCCGCCACCCCCCCGGGCATGGGGAGCGCCACGAGGCCGGCGGCCTGCGTCCCCCTGAACGGGAGTGGCAGCGCCCCTGTCGACGTCGTGGCCTCACCCACGATCACGCCGTTGTCGCTGATGTCGTGGGCGACGGAGTTCGACTTGCCGGGCAGCGTTCCCAGGATCGTCGTGGTCCAGGTGGGAGGCGACCATTGCACTCTTGCCGCCGAGGGCTCGATCCGGCGCTCGAGCCGCTCCGAGGCTATCGGGTCGGCGCACGAACTGACGGACAGCGCGGCGACCGCCAGGAGTGTGTCGCGCATGCTGTCCCTCGGCCTGCGCTGATTCGTGTACATGCGTGCCTCCGCAGCAGAGTGGACGTGTATTCCTGCGCGAAATGGGTGAAAGCGGGGCAACTCCCGGAGATTCGCTTGACGTGGCCCCTGACCGGTTGCCTTATGGAGAGCCCTCCCTCCCGCCGCCTGCCGTTTCGTGAGCGCTGAGCACCTGGCCCGGACGCGCACCACCACCCTGCTCCACACCGCCGTCGCGGGCGACGCCGGCGCGGCTGAATCGCTCGACGCCCTGGTGCCGCTCCTCTACGACGAGTTGCGCGCGCTCGCGCACCGACAGCTCTCGCGTGAACGAGGGGACATCACGCTGCAGACAACCGAACTCGTGCATGAGGCGTTTCTACGGCTCGTGGACGTTACCCAGGTGACTGGTCGCGGCCGGGCCTACTTCTTTGCCGCGGCGGCACAGAGCATGCGCCGCGTGCTCGTGGACCACGCGCGGCGGCGGTCCGCGAACAAACGCGGGAATGCAGCCGTGGTGTCGGACTGGTTGCGCCTCGACGCGGCGGGCATCGCGGTGGACACGTTTTCTGCGGAACTGCTCGACCTCGACACTGCCCTCGGCCGGCTCGCGTCGATCGAGCCCCGCCAGGCCCGCGTCGTGGAGTGCCGATACTTCGGGGGACTGAGCGTGGAGGAAACCGCGGACGCGCTAGGCGTCTCGGAACGCACGGTCAAGTCAGAGTGGGCCGTCGCACGGGCGTGGCTCTACCACCACCTCGGCCAGCCGGCGGCGGGCTGACGTGGAGCCCACCCCATCACCCGGTGGGCCGACGCCCGCATCGGACCGCTCGGCCGCTGAGACCCGCGCCGAGGAGTGGCGCTACGCCAATCGGCTCTTTGCCGCCGGGCTGGAACTCCCCCGCGACGCGCGCGACGCGATGTTCGCGCGCGAATGCGCCAACAACGAGCAGCTCAAGGAGCGGGTGCTGGCGCTCGTGGCCGCGCACGACGCACTCGGCGCCGACGCTACGGGCAGCCGAGACTTTCTGGGTCGGCTCGACGTCGAGCGCGCGGTCGGGCTGCTCAACACCGGCCGGGCAGTCGGGCCCTACCGCATCGTGCGGGAGCTGGGGAGGGGCGGGATGGGTGCGGTGTACCTCGCCGAACGCACCGACGGTCAGTTCGAGCAGCTCGTGGCGCTCAAGGTGATCAAGCGTGGCATGGACACCGAGGAGATCCATCGTCGCTTTCGCGCCGAGCGTCAGATCCTCGCGCGGCTCAACCACCCGCATATCGCGCGGCTGCTCGATGGCGGACTTACCGAGCAGGGGCAGCCGTGGTTCGCGATGGAGTACGTGCAAGGTGAGCCGATCACAACGCACTGCGACACGCAGCGTCTCGGGCTGGCCGAGCGCCTGAGGATCTTTCGGCAGGTCTGCGACGCAGTTCGATTCGCGCACGCCACCCTGGTCGTCCACCGCGATCTCAAGCCCTCGAACGTCCTTGTGGTGCCCGACGTGGGCCCGGGCGTGGGGACGGCGAAGCTTCTCGATTTCGGGATCGCCAAGGTGTTGCGCGCGCCGTCCGACGGCGAGGATGGCGCGCGCGCGCCCCCGCACCCAACGACTCAGCTCGACGCGCGGCTATTGACGCCCGACTACGCCGCGCCGGAGCAGGTGCGCGGCGAACCGGTTACCACGGCCACGGACGTCTACGCGTTAGGCGCGTTGCTGTACGAGCTGCTCACCGGGCGGCGGGCCCACCGCTTTGCGCGGTACACTGCCGCCGAGATGGAGCGCGTCGTTTGCGAGGTCGAGCCGGAGCCACCCAGCGCGGCGGTGCTCCGGCCTGCGGATCCACACGACGCCGGAGCGCCGGGCGACACGGCAGACGCACCCAGCAGTGCGCGCGGCGCGACGCCCGAACGCTTGCGGCGCGCCCTCGCCGGTGACCTCGACACCATCGTCCTCGCGTCGCTGCACAAGGATCCGCGGCGACGGTACGCGACCGTCGATGCGCTGCTGGACGATCTCGACCGCTTCGCGGCGGGGTTGCCGGTACGCGTGCGACCCGACTCGGTCGGATACCGCGTGAAGAAGTTCGTGCTGCGACACCGTATCGGAGTGGCCGCCGCCGTCGCCGTCTCGCTTTCTGTTGTTGGTGGCGCCACCGCCGCGATCTGGCAGGCACGCGCCGCGGCACGCGAAGCCTCGCGTGCCACGAGCGAGGCAACGCGGGCGATCGCGGCGAAGAACTTCCTGTCCGGGATCTTTACCGAGGCGGACCCCGGACGTGCCCTCGGCGACACCCTCACGGCGCACGACCTGCTGGACCGCGCTCGTGTGAGGCTGGATCGCGACTTCGCTTCCCAGCCGGACGTCCGGCTCGACCTGCTCCTCACCCTCGGCGTCATCTACCGCCGCAATCAACGGTTGCCAGTCGCCGATTCGCTGGCCCGGGCGGCGTTGGCGCTCGCCGAAAGCACGTACGGCCCCGCCTCGGTCGCGGCCGCGAACGCACTCCAGACACTGGGCGCAACCCGCCTCGTGGCCGGTGAGCTGCAGTCGGCGGACTCGCTGGCTACCCTGGCGGTGGCGATCCTCCGCCAGCAGCGCGGGGCTGATTCCGTGCTGGCCGGTTCGCTGGACGTGCGGGGCAGCATCAAGAACCGGCTGGGGCACTTTGCGGCGGCGGAGTCCAGCTACCGGGAAGCGATCGCGCTCGCAGCGCGGGCAAGGCTCGACAGCGCCCAGCTTGGCAGCTTCTGGCAGAACCTGAACGTGACCCTTGGGGACGCGGGCCGGCGCGAGGCCGCGGACACGGCGCTGCGCCAGGCGCTGGCGATCCAGCAGCGCGTGCTCCCGCCAGAACATCCTTCCCTGCTGCTGTCGTTAGGCAGCCTGGCAAGCCGCCTGCAGACCCGATGGGAAATGGATAGCGCCATTGCCCTCGCCGAAGACGTGCTCCGCCGCCAGCAACGCGTGTACCCTCGGGGACACGAGCGCGTGGCCACCGCGATGAACAATCTCGCGTTCTACAGGATGCAGCGAGGCGACCATTCCTCCGCACAGGCGGGCTTCCGCGACGCCCACGAGATGATCCTGCGGCTCCACGGTCCGAAGCACCTCACGACGCTCATCCTGCTGAACAACGTCGGGCGCGCGCTGGTGCTTGGCGGAAAGCCCGCGGAGGCCGAGGGTATCTTCCCCCGCGTGCTGGCCGGTCTCAGGAGCGTGGCGCCCAACCACCCGTATACCGGCCAGGCACTGCTGTGGTTGGGGCGCGCGCTGGAGGCGCAGGGCCGCTTGGCGGCGGCGCGCAACGCCCTTGACTCGGCACTCGTGCTGTCGCGCAGTCTGCCGCCCGAGCACCCGCGGACCGCGGAAGTGCGTGTCGCCCTGGGCGCAGTCGACCTTCGTGACAAACGATTCGCGGATGCGGAATCGCACCTGCGCTGGGCGCTCGCGTGGCGAACCAGACACCTGGAGCCGCGCGATCCGCTGATCGCCGAGGCTACCCTCCTGCTGGCGCGCGGTCGCGCGGAACAGGGCGCACGTAGTGACGCCGAGTCGCTCTACACCGCCGGCATCCGGCGGTTGGAGTCCAACCGGTACCGTGCCGGTCACGCCGCGGCGGCGCGGAGCGAGCTGGCGATGTGGCAGGCGCGTTGGCGGTAGCGCCGCGACCCGGGCAACCTCCGGTCACCGCTGGGCGTCCGCCAGCTCTCCGACTGCACGCGCCAGCACGTGCACCTTCGGCTCCTCTGCCGCACCTCGCGCTTCGTCATGCAGGCATCCGTTGCATGCGATCGATCTCGGTGGACTGATCGGCATACACGTCCGAAGCAAACTTGAACACGACGTCGTCCTGCGCGGCGCCTGCGGATCCAAAAAGCCTGTCGACCATGGAAAGGGCGCCCTCGTGATGGCGGATCATGAAAATGAGAAAGAGGCGATCGAACTCCGCGCCGCGCGCGCGGTCGCGCTGCAAGAGCTCGTCCGCGGTCAGCATACCGGGCATCAGCGCGCCATGTTGCATCCCGGGCATGTGGGTGGGGCTTCCATCCGGTACTGATTCGCCCCGCTCGCGCAACCAGCGCTGCATCGTTGCAATTTCATCGGCCTGCGCGACCACGATCCGCTCGCACAGGATGCTCAGGTCGGCGCGCGCACCATGCGTCGCAGCCCAACCGGCGATCAGCACGGCTTGCGCATGGTGCGGAATCATTGCGCTCATGAACTGTACATCAGCCGCCGTATAGCGCGGGCGTCCACCGTCCGCCCGCGCCAGCTCGGCGGGCGATACTCGATTCGGATCCACTGTGATCGGAGCGGGACCCTGCGCGACCGGCGCGTGCCGCGCGCTACTGCAGCCGGACGCGACGACGACAAGGATCAGGCCGACTTTCCAAGTCATGTAAAGCGATACGCGGAGGGACGCTGCGCTGAAATGATTCGTCCCGCGCGATTCTGCTATCACACGACTCGGCGTATCGCCGCCAGGTTGGAACGTGCACTCTTGCCTGATCCCCAGCGCCGAGCGTACCCTGTGGCCATGCCCCTTCCCCAGCATACCGACTGGACCGTGGAGCTGCTCCACGAACTCCCCGACGACGGGAACAGATACGAGATCCTCAACGGCGTGCTGCTGGTGAGTCCCGCCCCTGTGTGGCGGCACCAGCGTGCCATTCGGGAGTTGTTTGTGCTGCTCGCACCGTATGTGGCGGGGCTGGGTCTCGAAGTGTTGATGGCTCCCGCGGCCGTCACCTGGAGCCGACACACCGAGCTCCAGCCGGACCTGCTCGTCGTTCCCCTCGTGAACGGGCGCCCCGCCGAGCGATTCGAGGACGTCGGGGTTCTGGAGCTGGCGGTGGAAGTGCTCTCGCCGTCTTCCCTCCGCACGGACCGTTTCACCAAACGTCGCGAATATCAGAAGCAGGGAGTCGCCGAGTATTGGGTGGTGGATGCGGCACAGCGATCGTTCGAGCGCTGGCGCCCCAGGGATGAGGAGCCGGAGATCCTGTTCGACGCCTTATCGTGGCAGCCGCGTGCCGACTCGGCGCCACTGGTGCTCGATCTGGTGCGGTACTTCAAGGCGGTCAGCGGCGACCGGTGAGCTGCAGTCCGGAGCCCATCGCTACTCTATTCTTCGTCGCAGCCGGCTCTGGGGATCGGGGCCCTCGCGCACACGCTCGAGGAGATCGCCGCGCTGGTGGCCGTGGGCAAACGAAGCGTCCAGCGCGTGGTCGGTGAGCCCATGATCATGCATGCCGATACCGATCGGGCGCGCGCGCACCGGGGCATTGGCCGACCGGCGAGGCGGCGGCGTTTCGGGAGCACGTGATCGCGTGGCTCCGCGACGAGCCGGAGCTCATGAGTCTGGAGCTCCTCCGTCGGGCGAAGCTCGCCGGCTACGGGGGCGCGAAGAGTGCGTTTTACGAGGTGGTGCGCGCGGTCCGCCCGACGACGCCACGCCCGGTGGTGCGCTTCGAAGGACTGCCCGGGGAATTCACGCAGCACGACTTCGGCTGTGTCCTCGTCCGCTTCCTCGACGGGTCGAGTCGGCGGGTCCACTTCTTTGCGTCGCGCCTCAAGTATTCGCGGTGGGTCGAGGTGACCCTCGTTCCCAACGAGCAAGTGGAGACGCTCGCCCGGACGCTCGTCGATCACTTCGCCGCCATGGGCGGGATTCCGCTGCTCGCCGTGTTTGATCGCCCCAAGACAGTCGCCCTCCACTGGCGAAAGAATGGCGAGGTCACGGAGTGGAATCCGACCTTCGCCGGGGTGGTGCTCGACCTGGGCCTCGGCATCGAGGTGTGCTGGCCGCATGCGCCGCAGCAAAAGGGCGCCGTCGAGCACCTGGTCGGCTGGGTCAAGGGCAGCTTCTTCAAGCAGCGCCGCTTCCTGGACGAGGAGGATCTCGAGACCCAGCTGCGCGCCTGGCACGTCGAGGTGAACACGCAGCGGCCCTCGCGCGCGACGGGCATCATCCCCGCGGTGCGGCGCGCGGAAGAAGTGCCCCGCTTGCGCCCGCTCAAGGTGACCCCGGAGTCGCTCGCGCTCCGTCTGCCGATCGTCGTCGGTCCCACGGGATACGTCGGCCACGACACGCATCGCTACTCGATGCCGCCGGACGCGATCGGCATCGCGGGCACCCTCTACCTCTACCGGACCACGATTCGCCTCGTCGTCGGGCGCTTCGAGGCGACGCGAAGCGATGGACAATGCCGGCTGACAACTACCTCGACATCACGACGCACGACAACGTCCCGCCCCTGCACGCATAGCCGGCTGGAAGGGTCAGCAAGTGCGCATGCCTTATCCGGGCCCAGCCGGCGAACCATCGAAATACCCAACGATCAGCTGCGCGATGCGTCCGATCTGATCCTCGGCTTCGCCGTACGATCCCTCGATGGCGTTGGCGAAGAAAGAGACGACGATGGGCCCAGACCGCGCGAAGACGATGCCCACGTCGTTCGCCAGCACCGGCGGAAAGTCACCCGTTTTGTGCGCCACCGCCACATTGAGAAAGTGCGGCAGCCGGCGAGCGCCCGACTGCTGCGCGCGCATCATGCGCATCATGTCCGCGCAAGATGCCTTCGTCGCAAGCGGTGGTGCAGACCCCGTGCCTACGCCGCAGATCTGAATGGCCTCCAGCAGGCGACCCGTCGCGCGGGGCGTCATCTCACCGAGCCAGTATGCGCGATCGGTGTTCGTCTTCTCGTTCCGATTCGCACCTGGGGGCAATGCACCGTACTTCGTGAAGAGCTCGCCCGTCGTCATGTTCAGCTTGAGCCCCTCGTCGTAGCCATTGTCGTGCAGCCACGCATTGACGCGCGCCGTGCCGCCGACCTTGCCGATGGCCAGGTCGGTCGCCGTGTTGTCACTCGTTATGATCATCTGCAGCAGCACGTCGCGCAGGGTGGGCTGAAGGCCCGTGTCATGATACCGGAAGATCCCCGACCCCCCACGAACGTCGGCCGCGTTGATCGTGATCCGCTCGGCGAGTGACAGGGTCCCCTTATCTGCCAGCTGAAAGGCAAGGACCATCACGGGGATCTTGATCACGCTCGCGCTGTTGAAGGTCTCGTCGGCGCGCACGCCAGCTTCGTCGCCCAGCGTGAGGTGTTTCACCCAGATGCCGGCCTTGCCGGGAAAGCGTGCCACCTCCGCCTCGAGCAGCCGCTGCAAGCCGGTTGCTGTTCTGGAGGTCTGCTGTGCGGACGCTGTGTCCGCCGTCCCCAGTGCGACCGCGGCGATCAACGCAGTTCGAGCCCAATTCTTCACGGTGAGTCCTCGCTCATGGCACCTGCATGGATACTCGCCGCCATCCAAACGCTGCGATAGTCCGGTTTGCGTTCCTGTGCAGCTTGCGCCGGGCTTGCAGTCGCACTTGAGTCCCCTGGACAATCGAGGCACCACTCTCGCTGGGGCGCCGAAACTTCCGCCTTCGTACAGCGCGAGACCGTACGTCGCCGGCGATCGGCGGCAGAACACGTGGTGACGCGGAGCTTCGGCCGCCCCGCCGCTGCTGCCTAACGAAGAGCTGACCCGGCGGGCCGCCGAGGTCAGAGTCATCGAAGGCCAGCGCGGCAAGGATGGCGCCTGGGATGACGCCAGGATCGCCGACATGCAGACTACGCCGGCGGCACCCTGCACTACTGCCGGCTCGACCTGCAGCTACCGACTGTTCGCTTTGAAGGCGAGGACGAGCCCCGCGCGATTTGCGCCTTCGGCTGCGGCGGGTATGATCCTGCCCGACAACATGTTCCAGCCACCCAAGAGCCTCGTCGATGCGGTCCGCGACCGCACCCTGGTCCCCTTCGTGGGGGCGGGGATCAGCGTTGGCGCCGTCTACGGACTTCCCCCTGAGAAGCGATT
>JBQTIW010000167.1:0-19198 GCA_052387735.1 Gemmatimonadaceae bacterium | reverse complement strand
CCGTCAGCATTGGTATTGGCGACGCCGAATGGACCCATGAGCGCCCATCGCAGTCCCAGCCCGTCGCGGATCACCGCGTCGATCGCGTCGGCATCGGCGACTCCGCTCTCCAGCAGCGCGAGCGCTTCCCGTACCAGCGCCGCCTGCATGCGGTTGAGGAGGAATCCCGGCACAAAGCGTTTGAGCACGACCGGGCTCTGGCCCACGGCGCGCAGCACCCGCACCGTCGCCTCCACGACGGATGGATCGGTCCGGGTCCCGCCTAGAACCTCGACGACTGGCACGACGTGCGGCGGATTCACCGGATGTGCGACAACACAGCGATTGCACCCCTCGAGTCCGGCGGCAATCTCGGTCATGTCCAGCGCCGAGGTGCTCGAGGCCAGGATGGCATCCGGGGGAGCGAGCCTGTCGAGATCGCGGTACAACTCCTGCTTGAGCGCGAGGTTCTCGGGACCGCTTTCCTGCACGTAGTCGGCATGCTCCAGCGCCTCGTCGAGCGAACCACACTGCCTGACCAACGTGGCCGGCGCCCGGTCGCGCCTTGCTTCCCCATCATGCCACGCGGCAGCGCGCTCCAGCGCTTCTTCCGACGCATCCCAGAAGCGAACCGGCACTCCTGTACGCGAGAAGACCCGAAGCCAACTCCGACCGATGACGCCGGTGCCGACGATCGCCACGCTGCGCGGCAGACCGCCGTCGTCAGGCAGGTTCGCCGGCTGCATACGTGCTCCCGAACATCGCGGCAGCGTCCGTTGTCCCGTGGACGTGCGCCACACCCCACGTGTCGCGGTAGATGGTGACCTGAGACGCGAGCCGCTCCCACCGCTGCCGCTCCGCCGGCTGCGAAACGGCCCCGAGTGTCGTCGTCGGTACGACGACACTCAGGGCCTTGGCCACCTGGCTCATGATCACGACGCGATCTTTTTCGCCAGCCGGGACTTGAGGTGTTCCTCCATCTTGAGGCGCGGAATCCCGTTCTTGAGCCATTCGGGCGCCGGCTTGCCCAGCAGGAAGTGGTCGAAGTACTCCGTCATGCGGATCGTGTAGTCCTTCTGGTTCTTCGGCAGCTGCAGGCCATGGTTCTCACCGACGTACTGCAGCATGATCACGTCCTTCTCCTGCTCGCGCAGCGTATTGAACCAGGTGATGCCCTGGTTGAAGTCGACCGCGCCGTCCTTCTCGTTATGCAGGATCATCACCGGGGTCTCCACCTTGTCGGCAAAGAAGGCGGGCGAGTTTCGGATGTACGCGTCGCGGTTCTCGATATAACTGCCGGTGAACCGCCCCTGCGAGCTCTCGAAGATCGCCATGTCGGCGGTGCCGGTGTTCCAGTAGACCGAGTTGTACATCGAGATCATGTCGGTGAGCGGCGCCCCGGTGACGATGCCGGCAAACAGCTTCCCCGTCTGCGTCGCGAGGAACGATGACTGGTAGCCACCCCATGAGTGCCCGTGCAAGCCGATTTTCGCCGAGTCGACGACTCCCATGGCAATCGCCGCCTTCACCGCCGGCACGACGCACCACACGCTCGACATCCCCGGGTCGTTGATCCTGTACACGATGTCCGGCATCAGCACCGCGTAGCCGCGGCTCGTGTATACGCTCGGATTGAACGCGCGTGTCTCGTTAGGAACGGCGTACTGGTGCAGGCTCTGCGAGAGCTTCTCGTAGATGTAGACCATCGTCGGGTACTTCTTCCCGGATTCGTAGTTCGCCGGGAGAAAGAGCGCGCCCTGCAGCGAGTCGCCCTTGTCGCTCACGTAATTCACCAGCTGGGTCCCCGAGGACCAGGCGTACTCTGCCTGCTGCGGATTGGCAGTCGTCAGGCGTCGCGGCGCGGCGAATCCTTTCTCCGCAACGTAGTAGTCCGGGAACTCCTTGAAGGTCTGCCGCGTGTAGACCCAGGTATTGGCGTTCCGCGCGCGGCTCACGAAAAACTTGGCGTCGTCCCACAGCAGCGTTTCTGCTCCGGCCTTCCCGGGATTGACGCGGGCGAGTCCTTCCTTCTTGGTCCACTCGCCATAGGTCTGCACATAGAGCGGCTGCGCGAGGTCGATGCCCCGCTCCTTCGGATCGATGACGAGACGGCGGGTATACCGGATCCTGTCCTTCCGTCCGTTGCCGGTGAGGTTCACGAACGCGCCACCCTTGATGCCGACCTTCCAGACGTCCCACGCGTCGAACAGGAGGACGTGCTGATTGTCCACGGCCCAGCCTAACGGCGGCAGGGGCGGCCGGTCGATGTTGTGATCGTCTTCCTTGTTGATGAACGAGGTGGGGGCGCCGCGCGAGACGGTCGTCGTCGCCTTCGTCGAAAAGTCGTAGACGTGGTACTCACCGTCGGCATAGTAGAGCGCCTTCATGCCGTCGGGCGATGGAACGAAATTGAACCGTGCCCCTTGCGCGATCACCGATGTCGCGCCGGTCTTGAGGTCGATCGCGTGAATGTCCCGTCGCTGGCCGCCGTCGATCGCATCGCGTCGCTCATAGGATGAGCGGTCCATGGCGTAGGCGAACCGCTCACGAGGGGTGAGCTGCACGTCACGCATCTCAGCAGTGGCCAGCCGAATGAATCTCTTCTCGGCGACCAGATACTCGACGAGATAATTGAACGACTTGTCGCGGCTCTCCTCGACCTGCTGCTGGGACTGCAACCGCGGATCACCCTTCCCGTGCCAGATGACGAGCGTCGGGAGGTCGTCGTCGGTCCCTCCCGCGCCGGCCGGCGTCTGCATCGCACCAGGCGTGCCGGCAACCGGCTTGACGTCCGGGCGTGGGGTCTTGGACTCGGGACCGGTGCGGCGCGCGGCGATGCCGAAGAAGAGCGCCGAGCGGTCGGCGGCCCAACGCGCGTTCCGATCGGGGCTCACGCGCATCCCGGCGGGAAAGTCGGAGGCCTGCGCCACGGAGAACGTCACCTTGTTGGGCGCGGCGGCTGGGCCCACCCACCCAACGATGGTGTAGGCCGTATCAGACGCAGCACTGTCGACGACGCCTCGCAGGACCGTGAGGGCAAAGCCGGAATCGGCCCAGGCCAGCCTTCTATAGACCGCTTTGTCGCTGTCGACCGAGCGGACCACGTCGGTGGTCAGATTGCGGATCTGTACGCCGTTGCCGACCTGGTCTCGAGCCTCGGTCGTCCACGCCAGGTGCGCCCCCCCGTCCTCGACCGCCCATTCGCCAACAGATCCGATCGCCGCCACCACACCGCTTCTCAGGTCCAGCAGGAGGAGATCCGCTGCCTGGCTCCCCTCGGCGGCATGGCGATGCATAACGAGCCAGTTGGGGGCGTCGCCTGGGAAGGCGAATCGACGGACTTTGTCGAAGTCGCGCTTTTCGCCGGTGGCGACGTTCACGAGGCTCACGCCGTTCTGGAGCGGCTTCTTGTCCTTGCGCAGTTTCTTGGCGTCGGCCGCCTTGGGATAGGTCGTGAACGCCAGCCACTTACCGTCGCCGGAGATGACGAGGCTCGGGTCCGCGGGAGGACCGAACGGTCCCCCCCCGCCGCCGCCCTGGGCTGGTTCGCCGATGGGCCATTTCTTCTCCGTGGCGTCGGTCCCCGTGGATCGCAGCACGACGTCGCCGTCGCCTTCGTTAGGCGCGATCTGGTAGGCGAACCACTTGCCGTCCCAGGAGGTCGCGGTGCTCCTGATCGACTTCCAGGTAGCCAGGTCGGCGGGGTCGAGAATACGGAGGGCGCCAGCCCGCGAGGCGGAGGGACCGCCCTGGGCGAAGGCGACGTGCGCGACGAGCGCGGTGACAGTGCTGAGGACGACGAGTCGTTTGCGCATGGAAGTGCCTCTGGGAGCCCGGACGGCGGGTCGGCCGGGTGGTGAAAGCCCTATGAAGATGCGGTAGGGTCCGTACGGCGCCAGTCCAGGGGACTCCCGGGCGTATTGGCCGGCGGCGTGCCGAAGAGGTGAGAGCGAACCTTGTCGTTTTACGCCCGCTCACCGCGAGATTGGCAGAAATAGCAGTACAATTCGAGCCTCGGGGAGGCAGCCATGTTCGTTCTCATTCGTGCGATCACCTACGCCACGCTTTTTGTGGGTTTCCTCCTGGTGTTCTTGCCGGCGCGCGTTCTCGAGTGGTCAGGGATCGACCGGCCCGCCACCATCGGCGCCGCACAAATCGTCGGGCTGGTTGTGGCCGCCAGTGGGGCCCTCCTCGCGCTCTGGTGCATCGCCTCCTTCATCGTGATCGGCCGCGGGACGCCGGCCCCCTTCGACCCGCCACGACGCCTGGTCGTCCTCGGGCCATATCGCCTGGTACGCAACCCGATGTACATCGGCGCGGGCCTCGCCCTGGCCGGCGCAGCGTTGTTCTACGAGTCCTGGGCGCTCCTTGCGTACTGCGCGGCCTTCGCGAGCATTACCCATCTCTTTGTAGTGGCCTACGAAGAACCCACCCTGTCGGCCACATTTGGTGACGCCTATGCGGAGTACCGCCAGCGGGTTCATCGATGGTGGCCCAGGCGGCAAAAGGAGTGACGCATGCCGCAGAGGCGGTGAGTCATCCGCACTCGGATGGCACCGGTGACCGGCCCGGGGTGGGGTCGCAGGACCACGCAGGACCACAGCCACAGGACGGACTTGCTGCTTGACAGGCGATTGCTGCAGGCCGCGGGGGAGCTCTCAGACGTTAGGCATCGCCCCGACATCGACGGCCTCCGGGCGATCACGGTCATACCAGTCGTACTCTTCCAGGCGCGCGTGCCATGGATGTCGGGCGGGTTCATCGGCGTTGACGTCTTCTTCGTCATCTCCGGCTCTCTGATCACGACGCTCATCCTCGCCGATATCCGCGCCGGTCGCTTCTCGAACAGCCCGGCACGTCACCACTGATGCGCTTTCCTCTGGGGACATCGTGATCACGCTCGAGCCCACGACACTCGAAGGCCACGGCATCCGGTTGGAACCTCTGATGCCGCACCACCACGACGGCCTGCGTACGGCCGCCAGCGACGGACGTCTCTGGGAGCTCTGGTTTACCTCGGTGCCCGAGCCGGAGCGGGTGGAGGCCTACATCGAGTCCGCCCTCCGCGGCAAGGAAGCTGGTCATATGCTGCCGTGGGCGGTGCTCGAGCTGCGCAGCGGGACGATCGTCGGGACGACACGGTATCACGATGTCGTTGCAGAAATCGATCGTGTGGAGATCGGCTACACGTGGTATGCGTCCAGGTGGCAACGAAGCCACGTCAACACCGCGTGCAAGCTTCTGCTATTCGAGCATGCATTCGAGCGCATCGGCTGTCAGGTCGTCGGATTGCGTACCGACAACTTCAATTTCGCTTCGCAACGGGCGATCGAGGCGTTGGGCGCAAAGAGAGATGGCGTGATTCGCCATCACTATCCTCGCCGCGACGGCACCGTCCGAGACACGGTCATGTTCAGCGTGCTGGCGCGGGAATGGCCCGATGTCAAACGACATCTCACACTTCGCCTGGAGCGGCACGCTGGGCCACCAACTACGGGGCCGTAAGTGACCATCGCAGTCGAGGCGAACCATGAACGCGAGTGTCGCCCAATGCCGAAACCTGTCGTCGCGGGCCGACGCCATCTTCTTCGGCGTCGATGACGCGCCGCGTTCACAACCGTCGGGCACTATCTTCCATCGTAGCCCGTGACCGACCTCAGTCTCGTCGGGCGGAACCTGCGAACGGAGCACGAGAGGACGAGAACGAATGCCTGACAGCAAGGGAACGATTGCCATTCTCACGGGCGGCGGGGACGTGCCGGGTTTGAACCCGGCGATCAGAGCCATCACGATTCGCGCGTTACGTGAGGGATACCGCGTCGTCGGTATCCGTCGCGGCTGGGCAGGGCTTGTCGACTACGTGCGCGACCCGACCGCAGACAACAGCGAGAACGTGCTGGGGCTGTCCGAAGCCATCGTGAACCGCGCTGGTCGAACCGGCGGCACGTTCCTGCACACCTCACGCACGCGCCCGAGCCATTTGCCGCGCGATCGCGTCCCCCGCCACTTGAGCGGATACGACCAGCCGATCAATGACGTCACGCGGGACGTCCTGAGAAACCTGGAGCACATCGGCGTGGACGTGCTGATCCCTATGGGTGGATATGACACGCTGAGCTACGGCAAACGTCTCCATGACGAGGGCGTGAGCGTCGTCGCCATTCCGAAGACAATGGACAACGACGTGTATGGCACGGACTACTGCATCGGCTTCAGCACCTGCGTCACACGCACGATCGAGCTGACGCACCGCATTCGCACGTCGGCTGGCTCGCACGAGCGCTTTCTCGTGATCGAGGTGTTCGGCCGGTATGCGGGGTTTACTGCCCTCTTACCGACGATGGCCGGCGCGGCGGATCGGTGCGTGATACCGGAGCACGCGGTAGATGTCGCGCATCTGACCGAGCTGCTCACCTACGACCGCAATCGGAACCCGAGCCGCTATTCGGTCGTGCTGGTGTCCGAGGGCGCGCACCTGACGTCGCAAGAAGGGATGAGCTTCGAGAGTGAAGAAACGGACATGTTCGGGCACCGCAAGCTCGGCGGCGTCGGCGACAAGATCGCCGCGGCATTGAAAGAGTATTCACCGCGATACAACAACGGCCGCCGTATCGACGTCGTGAATCAGCGACTGGGCTATCTCGTTCGCTCCGGCGATCCGGATGCACTCGACTCGATCGTGCCGATGGCGTTCGGGAACCTCGCGCTCGATCTGGTGTTGCGGAAAACCTTCGGGAGGTTAGTCAGCATCCACCGCGGATTCTACGACAGCGTACCGATTCACAGCGTCATCGCCGAGAAGAAAGTCGTCGATGTCGCGAAGTACTACAACACGGAGCGGCTTCGCCCGATCTACAACTTCGATGGTGCTCCGTTGTTCATCATGACGAGCGATTGAATCCTCACGCTGCCAGACCGGTCTGTTCATCGATGATGCGATCGTATAGCGCGTCAATCATGAGATTGTAGTCGGCCGGTCTCGGCGGAAACCGCTCGGCGACCATCCGCATCCCCTGCCACGGGTCGATCGGGCAGTCGAAGTCGCCAACGACCGCCTTGACCTTCGTGTTGTCGAACCGGACGGACGGGCTCTTGTCGCCGAGCAGCGGACCTTCCCATTCGGGGTGATAGCGGATGAGGGTATCGGAGGCAACGTGAATCCACCGCGCGTCGCCGACGCCGAGTGCGGCCGCGATGGCTTCGAAGATCTCGTTCCACGACCACTGCCGGTCGTTGGTGATGTGAAAGGCCTCGTGCAGCGCCGTCGGGGTTCCGAGCAGCCGCGCGAACGGACGCGCGACGTCCCGCGCGTGGGTCACCGTCCAGAGCGACTCGCCGTCGCCGTGGATCACGACCGGCTTGCCGCGAAGCAGTCGCGAGACCTCCCCGCCTAACGGTGTCGGCATCCTGGTTCGATACGTATGACTCGGCCTGACGATGGTGTAGGGCAGCTCGAGCTGCGCTCGGAGCAGCGATTCCATTTCGGCCTTGGCCCGCGAGTACGCCCAGTGTGGATTGTGAAGTGGCGTCGCCTCGGTGATCGGAAGATCGCGCACCGGTTTCGCGTACGCCGATGCGGAGCTGATGAACAGGTATTGTCCGCAGTGGCCGGTGAAGAGCGCGATGTCGCGGCCCATGGCGGCTGGGGTGAACAGGCGGAACTGGCAGACGACGTCGAAGTGTTCGGCGGCCAGGAGACCGTATGCCGAATCGTCCTCGACGTCGCCGACGATGAATCGACACCGCTCGGGGAGACCGGCGTTGTTACGACCGCGATTGAACACGGTCACGTCGTGGCCGAGTCGCACCGACTCATGGATGCACTCGAAGCTGATCTCGCCCGACCCACCGATGTACAGTACGCGCATGGTCCCTCGGTCTGATGTGTGTGTTTGTCCGTCAGCAGCAGGTGGCGAGGCGCCTTGTGCTCGGACGCGGCGCGGAAAGGGATTGGGAGCGGGGCCGGATCACCAGTGGAAACACTTACGGCTTTGGTCGCCACAGAGGCGGCGCCGCGGTCGGCACGTGTCGTGGTATCACGACCTTTCCGCCCTCGACCACCAGCCATCCATCACGAATCACCAGGTCGACGTTGGCCAGATCGTCGAGGCGCTCGTCAGGGCGCCCGGACACGACCAGGATGTCGGCCAGCTTCCCAACCTCGAGCGTGCCGAGGCGGTCATCCATGTCCAGCAGTTCGGCGCTGGTGCGCGTGGCCGCGACCAGCGCTTCGGGAACAGAGTATCCAACCTGGGTGAAGTACTTGAGCTCATTGATGTAGGGACCTGGGAGGGAACGGAACCAGTCGACGATCAGGTCGGTGCCGATGCCCATCTTGATTCCGGCGGTCCTCATCCGCCGCAAGACCTCCACATTGAGCGAATCGCCAAAGACGAACCGGCGCGAGGTGGAGCCGAAGTATCCCCCGCCAAAGCGCCCAAAGAAGTAGGTGTACACGTAGACGGTGGGGTCGGCCTGCGTCCCCTTCTGCGCCATGAGCCGAATGGTTTCGTCGGACCTTGGCAACGGATGCTCGATCATATCCACACCTGCCTCCACCGCCCATTGGATGTAGAACGTCTCACAGTCACAGGTCACTTTGAGACCTAACGCGTGCGCCTCTTCAACCGCGGCCGCCACCTCCTCTCGCGAGAAATGCGACGCGATCTTGATGACGTCGGCGCCTCGGGCAAAGAGGTCGCGCACCGCCAATCGCCACTCGTTCGCACCCGTCCGTTCAATGACCGACGCTTCGACACTGACCAACCGTCCGTCGGCCCCATGCCCGCCTCGCCCGGTGATGAGCTGGCCCGCGGCAAACACGCGAGGCCCTGGTATGGCGTTCCGTGCCACCCAGCGCTTGAGGACAAATGGAATATTGCCGGCACTGGCGACGTCGCGCACGCTCGTGATACCGCTCTCGATGAAATACCGCAGCCGTTCAGCGGAGCGCAGCGCGCCGTCGGGGTCGTTGGGGTCGTCCACGCTGGAGCGCGGCGGTTCGATGTAACTGAGATGGGTATGCAGATCGATGAGTCCCGGCAACACCGTCTTCCCGGTTACGTCAATGACCCGGGCGTCGCGTGGCCAGCTGGTCGCCGCGGCATCGAGTACCTGCACGATCCTGTTGCGCTGGAGCACAAGGGTCGCCGGTCGCGCCGGCGTACCCGTGCCGTCGAAGACGCGTCCCCCGCGGAGAACCATCGTCCCCTCTGGCCCTTTAGGGGTCGCCGGCTCCGGGACACGGCGGGGATCGTCCGACACCTGCTGACCCGGACCGAGAGACCGTCGCCGGTCGGAAGCCCGATCCTGAGCGACCAGTGGCGTTGCCACGTACAGGCAACTCGCCGCTATGAGAATGGTGATCACGCGCATGATCGTGGGTGTCTCCAGTGTGTGTGGCTGTGTAATCGAGCATGACTGCTCTTGGGATGCCACCAGATGCGATCCGGCGCTCGCGCAAAGGGTACCCATCAACCCTCCGTAATTCTGCGCGGGGCTTGACGAAAGGGCGACCGCGCCGGACGGTTGGGGAACAAGGCGATAAGGAGACCACCGTGGAATCGAGGCGCTGTTGGGGAACGCTGTTGTGGGGCTGGCTGCTCCTTGCGGGCGTGCCGGCGACGGCGCAGGAGCGCGTGCCGATGCCGGGCACGTATCGCGCCGACACCGCGGCACGCTACGACGGCTACCGCCGCGCCTCGCAGTATCTCGTCATGCGCGACGGGATCCGGCTCGCCATCGACGTCTATCGCCCCACGCGAAAGGGAGAGCTGCACAGTGAGCCTCTCCCCGTAGTCTGGACGCACCATCGCTACAACCGGGCGTACCTGCGCGGCGACACGCTGGTGGACTATGTCAACGGGTTCGGGCGTGGCGCCGACGTCCTCCTTGCCAATGGCTACGTCGTGGCGGCGGTGGACGCCCGCGGCGGCGGCGCGTCGTTCGGCACCCAGCAGGGCTTCTTCATGCCTGACGAGGCGCGGGACGCGTACGAGCTGACGGAGTGGTTCGCAGCTCAGTCGTGGTCCACCGGGCGCGTTGGGATGATTGGCCGCTCGTATCTTGGCATCACCCAGCTCTTCGCGGCGAGCCAGGCGCCCCCACACCTCGTGGCCATCTTCCCCGAGATGTACGTGTTCGAGTGGTACCCGTTCATCTACCCCGGGGGCGTGTTCCGCGACGACTTCTTCACCCGGTGGGAGCAGCTGACGCGACAGCTGGACACGGCGGCCCGATTTTCGTGGGGAGCCCTGCGATTCGACGGCGTGGCCCCCGTGGACGGGCCGGACGCCCGAGTTCTACGCGACTCGGCCGTTGCCGAACACCGCGTCAACCGCGACATGCTGGCGATGTGGCGGGGGGTGCCATTCCGCAACAGCGTCGATTCGGTCAGCGGAAAGCAAATCCATCTGGAACGCGGGCCCGCGACCTATCTGGACAAGATCAACGCATCAGGGGTGGCGGTCTACGGCCTTGCCGGGTGGTTCGACGCATTCCCGCGCGACGCCTTCCTGTGGCACGTCAACCTCACCGTCCCGCACAAGCTCGTCGTGGGACCGTGGTTCCACGGTCAGACGCAGGGGTTCGACCTCGCCGGCGAACGTTTGCGCTGGTTCGACCACTGGCTCAAGGGCGTCGACAACGGGATCATGCGGGAACCACCCATCAGGTACTACGTCATCGACGCCCCCGCCGAGCGCGCGTGGCGCACCGCCAGCCACTGGCCCGTCCCCGGGGTCGTGCCGGCCCCCTTCCATTTCGGTGCGGGGCGTGGCGGCAGCGTTGCCTCACCTAACGATGGCCGCCTGGTGCGCGCGTCGGCGTCTTCCGCCTCGGGCGCCGATACGCTGCGCGTCGACACCACCGCATCCGTTGGAGCCGGGACTCGATGGGCCAACACCTATGGCGGCGCCATCGGATACCCCGACCTCGCCGCAAACGACGCGAAGGGGCTCACCTTCACGACGGCACCGCTGGCGTCCGCGGTCGAGGTAATCGGACATCCCGTGGTCCACCTCTGGGTGACGTCATCGACGCGCGACTTCGACGCGATCGTGTACCTCGAGGACGTCTCGCCCGATGGCCGCTCCACCTACGTCACAGAGGGGGTCCTGCGCGCATCGCACCGCCGGCTCGCGAGTCCCGCGTACCGGAACCTCGGCCTCCCCTGGCCCCGGAGCCACACCGAGGATGTGTCGCCGCTGCCGCGAGAGCCCGCGGAGATGGTCTTCGACCTTCTCCCGACGGCGAAACACTTCCGCGCCGGTCACCGCATCCGGGTCACCCTGCAGGGCGCGGACCGCGATACGCATGCTCGCGTGACGCATGGGCAGCCCACCATCGTGGTATACCGCGATCGGCGGCACCCATCTCGGATCGTGTTGCCGATCGCCCGATGACGGCCGCCGTCTCGCGAGCGTCGGTAAATACGGAAGGGCTTCGGCCGGTTGCAGCGGAAGCACCTCATCTCATGGCGTGAAGGCCCGCCTTGACGGGTGCCGGACGGCATTGTAGATAATCGAGGTCTCATTGTAGATCATCTTGGTATCGAGGCCGCGCCGTGCGACCATCCGACCTGATTCAAGGCACGCTCGACGTGCTGATTCTCAAGTCCATCGCCGCCGAGCCGAAGCACGGGTGGGCGATCGCCAAGCGGATCCAGACGGTCTCCGGCGACGTGCTGCAGATCAAGCAGGGCTCACTCTACCCGGCGCTCCATCGCCTCGAGCAGCAGGGGTGGATCAAAGCGGAGTGGCGAAGTAGCGAGACTGGCCGCGACGCAAAGTTCTATTCGCTCACCCGGGCCGGCCGCGCCCAGCTCACCGAGGAACTCTCGCAGTGGGAGCGACTCTCGGCCGCCATCCGGCTCACGCTCCGCAACGCCTAGCGAGACCTGCATGCTTCGACGATGGCTCCAGATGATCCGTCTGCGGCTCCGGTCCGTTTTGCGGAGCGCGCGCGTCGACGCCGAACTCGATCGCGAGATGCGCGCGCATCTCGAGCTGCAGATCGACGAAAACGTCGCCCGCGGCATGGGCCCCGACGAGGCGCGCTTCGCTGCGCTGCGCGCTTTTGGTGGCGTCGACCAGATGAAGGAAGAGGCACGGGACGCGCGTGGGATCGCCCTCATCGACAATCTGACTCGCGATCTGCGCTATTCGTTGCGTGGGTTGAGGCGACAGCCGATGCTCCTTCTCGCGGCGACGACCTCCATTGCGCTGGGAGTCGGCGGCAACATCGCGGTTCAGTCTTGCCAACGAGCTGCTGCTCTCCGCACCCGACGCACGGCAGGCCGAGGAGCTCGTGCACATTACAGTGAGCCACGGCAGTCACGCGACATACCAGCGCTGGCTCGACCTCGAGGCGAGTGACGTCGTGGCGGAGCTGGCCGGCTACTCCATCGAGAAGCAACTCAACTGGCTTAATGGCGACGCCGCGGTCTCGGTCACGCCGCTGCTCGTCACGGCAAACTTCTTCGACGTCACCGGTATCCCTTTCGCGAGCGGCCGCGGCTTTTCGACCGACGAGGCGAGGGCGGAGCGCGATCCTCGTGTGCTGGTGGTGAGTCACACGTTCTGGCGGCGTGAGCTTGCGAGCGACCCGCGTGGTCGGCATGGGCATCACGCCCAGCCTGTACGTGCCGCTGAATCGGACACTGATCCCCGAGATTCGCACGACCGACGCGAGAGTGGTCAAGCTCCTTGGCCGGCTGAAACCGGATCAAAGCCTTGCACAGGGACGCGTAGCCGTCGACGCGGGTGATCGCCGTTTTGGCCGGCTGGAGGGTGACACCCTGTACGCCGGCGTCCAGGAATTCGTGCGAGCGAGTGGCCTCCCGAGCGGGAAAGCAGCGCGCGTCGTGGGCGGGTTCTTCGGGCTCCTCGCCCTGGTCGCGCTGTTCGTCCTATTGATCGCCTGCGCCAACGTGGCGGGGCTCCTCATCGCACGCGGGACCGCACACCGCCAGGAGATCGCCATTCGGCTGGCGCTCGGCGGCACCAGGTCGCGCCTGCTCCAGCAGTTTCTCATGGAAGGCTTCTGGCTCGCGACGTTCGGAACGGTTGTCGGCATGGGCCTCGCCGTCCTTTTCATGCGGGTCGCGAACAGCTTGACGCTTCCCGTCACCATACCGATCGAGTTCCACCTGGCGCCCGACTCCGCGGTTGTCGTGTGCGCGCTCGGCCTGGTGCTCGTGAGCATGCTCCTGTGCGCGCTGCTGCCAGCGCTTGGTGCTACGCGTCAGACGCTGACGCCGGCGTTGAAACGGGACGAGGGGCAACACGGTGTCAAGCGATTCACGGCCCGCGGCGTGCTGCTGATCGGCCAGGTCGGCGTATCGACCGTTCTGCTGGTCACGGCGCTCCTGTTCGTCCGGAACCTGGCACGAGCGCAGGTCACTGACCCGGGGTTCGAGGTGGAGGAGGCGCTCGTCGCCCAAGTCGGCTTCGCGCCTGCCGCCTCCGGCGGGAACGATCATGCCGTGCTGCTCGATGCGGCCGTCGATCTTCTCCGGGCGCTTCCCGGCGTGGAGGACGCGGCGTACGCGAGTGGTGTCCCGCTCACCATGCACAACGGATCCAGCAACGGCCGCACCGCTTCCGTCGACGGCTCGCCGGGCCAACACGTCGAATTCTTTCGAAGCCTCGTTGGCCCGCGATACTTCTCTACGTTAGGCATCCCTCTGCTGCAGGGGCGTGAGTTCGGGTCTCCCGATGTCGCGGGCGCACCCGGCGTCATCATCGTCAACGACGAATTCGTTCGGCGATACCTCGGTGGCCGGGACCCCATCGGTCGCGTCATTCGGTTCGAGGGGGAAAAGACGTCGTTCGAGATCGTCGGCGTGGTGGCGAACGGCCGGTACAACACGATTGGTGAGGATCAGCGTGCGGCCATTTACGAACCCCTCACACCGCATCCGGAGGGGGTGGACATTGCGTTCGTGCTGGCACGCACGCGTACGGATCCGGCGAGCCTGGTGACGGGGGCGCGGAAGGCGATTGGCGAGCTGGATCGCTCCATCGCCGTCGAGGCGCAGCCCATGCGGTCGATGCTTGCGTTCGCACTCCTGCCGAGCCAGATCGGTGCCACGGTCCTCGGCACCCTAGGCTTTCTCGGTCTCGTCCTGGCAACGTTCGGCTTGTACGCGATCGTGTCGTACAACGTGAGCCGCCGCATCAGCGAGATCGCGATTCGCATCGCGTTAGGTGCGACGCGAGGGATGATCATCGGACTCGTCGTTCGCGATGCGTCGGTCCTGGTTGCGATCGACGTGACGGTCGGCCTCGGGATCGCCGCGTTGGTCACTCAACCACTGGCGGCGTATCTCGTCGCCGGACTGAGCGCGACCGATCCCCTGAGCTTCGCAGGAACGATCGTCGCATTCGTGCTGGTGAGCGTGCTGGCAAGCTGGCTGCCGGCGAAGCATGCGACCCGTATCAGTCCCGTGATCGCGATGCGACTGGATTGAGTTGTGGGACTCGCCGCGGCGGCAATAGGCACCGGTCGTCGCGCGCGCTCTCAATTTCCCCATTCCCTTTCTCCGTGTTCACCGAGTCCCCCGAGCTCTACGACGCCATCTACTTCACTTTCAAGGACTATGAGGCGGAGGCGGCCGATATTGCAAACCACATTCGCGCAGCGCATCCTCGAGCGCACACAGTGCTCGACGTCGCCTGCGGCACCGGTGAACATGCCCGCCTGCTCGCCGCCGAGCATCATTTTGTCGTCGATGGTCTGGACCTCAATCCGGAGTTTCTGCGCCTGGCGCGCCAGAAGCATCCGGCCGGACAGGTTCATGTCGCCGACATGACAGCATTCGCGCTGGCTCGGCGCTATGACGCATTGATCTGCATGTCCAGCTCCATCGGCTATGTGCGGACCCTGGCGGTATTGGAACGCACGCTTCGCTGCTTTCGACAGCACCTTGCACCCGCGGGCGTGATCATTGTCGAGCCCTGGTTTCCGCCCGAAGTCCTGGGATCAGGCTACCACTCGACGCGATCCGCCGAGGCCGGCGGCGTGCGCGTTCACCGTACCGGGACAACCGAGATCGATGGCCGGATCTGTCGTTTGCGATTTGACTACCGGATCGAGGAAGCCGGAAGCGAGCGCGAGTCGACCGAGGTCCACGAGCTCGGGCTGTTCACCGTGGCGGAGACGCTCGAGGCATTTGCCGCAGCCGGATTGGCGGCCAGGCATGAAGCCCCCTCATCTCGGACTCGAGGTCTGTACATCGCCACGGCTGCTGCCTGATCGAGCAGTCGGATTGACGCGGTCGCTGCTGCCGGGGCATCCTACATTGGATGGTTGACGACACGGAGACCCACGTGGCCGAACTCAAAACGAAACGCACCAGGGAAAGCGTCAAGGCCTTTCTCGATCGTGTGCCGGATGATGGGACGCGGCGCGATGCGCATGCGGTCGCCGACATGATGGCGCAGATCACGAAGGAGCAACCCGCGATGTGGGGAACGAGCATCGTCGGGTTTGGGAGTTATCACTACAAGTATGCGAGTGGTCAGGAAGGAGACTGGCCCGTCGTCGGCTTCTCGCCACGCAAGCGGAATCTCACGCTCTACATCATGCCCGGTTTCCAGGGCTACCAGGACCTTCTCGCAAAGCTTGGCAAGCACAAAACCGGCAGGTCCTGCCTGTACATCAACTCGCTCGACGACGTCCACGTGCCGACGTTGAAGACCCTTATCAGGCAAGCGGTCAAGCAGACGGCGAAGATCGTCAAGGAGCGGTCGGCACGGCAATGACGGGCACGGCGCAGGCTGACGATGCCGTTACGATCGGGGAGGCGCTGGCGCGACACTACATGGCACATGGGCTCGCGCCTAACGGTGGAGAGGACAACCCCTGGTTCGACGTGCAGATCGGCCCGCTGCGCATCCCACTTCCGAATCCGCCAGCGCGCCGCCGCGCTGTGTTCTTCCATGACGTCAATCATGTTCTGACCGGATACAACACCAGATTTGCGGACGGGGAGATGGCCATTGCCGGCTTCGAGGTGGGGGCCGGGTGCGGCCGCGCCCTGATCGCGTGGTTCATCAATCTCGTCCTGATGGCGGTCGGCCTCGTGCTGCGTCCGCGCACCACGTATCGGGCATTCATTCGAGGCGGCCGTAGCGCGAGCATCTATGAACGGCGCGAGCAGCGCGGCACGATGCTCGCGATGAGCGTTGGCGATATGCGAAAACTCGTGGCGGTCGCCCCCCCTTTCCCAGCTGTCGCCGCAAACGCTCGCGAGACCGCCCGGTTTGTTGCGTGGTCGTCGGTCGCTCTGGTGCTGGTCGTCGCGATGTTCGCGCTGTTCGCCGGAGCCGCGTGGATTGCAGTTGCGGCGGTACGAGCGGCGCTGCCGTGACGCACGCGACGCAACCGTCGTGATCCTCGTGCTGACGAGGACTGTGCCCTGAATCGCCCGGCGCGGGCCGGCGGATGCCCTGCGTGTGTCGGGCATCCGCCGTCGAGCTCAACTTGCGAATCCTTTGCCCGTCTCGAGCAGAGTCTTGAGATCGCTGAGCACCCAGCTCCAGCCACCACCTGCGCCCACGTCCTCCATCTGTCCACCGACGAGCACTGCCAGTTTGGGTGCGCCCTCGAGGTCGTGGATCAGCGTCAGTCTGGTAATACCGTCCTTGCCCTCCTCGATCTCATATGTCAGGCGCGTGAACCCCTCCGCCGCCATCTCCGCGTCCATGGCCATGCGCCAGGTCATGACGAGCTTCCGCGGTGGGTCCACCTCGATGATCTCCCCATCGACCGCCACCTCTGGTGCACCCATCGACCGCATCGCCTCGCTCGCCAGCCCACGGTAGGCGCCCCCCGGACGCAGGTCATACTCGCCGCGGCCGCCGTAGCCGTACCGCTCCGTCCACTCCGGCTTTGTGATCGCGTCCCAGATTTTCTGCGGGCTTGCCTTGATGTACACGCGGTACACCTGCGTGGTCTTGGCCTGCGTCATCGTTGTCATCCCGTCTCCTCCAGTCTGGTTTTCAGGTCTAGGAGCGCCGACACCCGGCGCTCCGCGTATTTGTGAATCCACCGGTCGTGGATCAGCCGAATCGGCACTGGGTTCAGATAGTGGAGCTTTTCCCGGCCCGACCGGCGCGCGACCACTAGGCCTGCGTCCTGCAGCACGCGCAGATGCTTCATGACGCCGAAGCGGGTCATCTCCAACTCGGACTCGAGCTCCGTCAGCGTACGGCCGTCACGCCGGTAAAGCCGGTCGAGCAGGAAGCGACGCGTCGGGTCAGCGAGTGCCTTGAACACGCGGTCGTCATCGGTCACGCGGGAAAAATAGGTGACCATTTGGTCACGTGTCAAGGCCCCGTCGCCCGCCTCTCTCGCGGGGACGGCGTCGGTCCCGGACGAGGGGGCCTGCACCATCCTGTCCAGAGGCATCCCGGTCCGCGCCAACGGCGCCAGGACGAGGTACGCCGGCCTAACGAGGCCATCGACCTGTCGCGGCTCGACGCGCACCAGTTACCATTGGGCGAGCATCGCCGTGCAGTTCATGCGCGACGTCAGCCGGCCGAGGATGAAACATCGATGAGCACAGCACGAGAGGCGCTCGAACGCCTTCGAGAGGGAAACCGTCGGTTCCTTGCCGGCATCAGGAGTGGCCAAGCGCTCGCGAGCAGGGTGCGTCTGAGTGAATTGGCGGCAGGTCAGGAACCATTTGCGATCGTGCTCGGATGTTCCGACTCGCGCGTGCCGGCGGAGATCATTTTTGACGTGGGCCTGGGCGATCTGTTCGTCATCCGCGTGGCCGGCAACATTGTAGCGCCCTCGCAAATCGGAAGCGTCGAGTTCGCCGCGGAACGGTTTGGCACCCGCCTGGTAGTGGTACTTGGGCATTCGCAATGCGGCGCGGTGCTGGCGACGCTGGAGGAATTGCAGCGGCCCACGGATAACCAGTCGCGGAATCTTCGTTCGATCGTCGACCGCGTTCGGCCGTCCGTGGAATCGTTGCTGGAGACAGAGCTCAGACACGACCCTGCTGCGCTCGTGCAGCACGCCGTCAGGGCCAACATCCGCGTCTCGGCAAACCACCTGAGACATGGCTCTGACATTCTCGAGCAGCTGATCCTGAACGACGGACTGCTCATCGTCGGAGCGGAGTACTCGCTGGAAACCGGTGTCGTTGATTTCTTCGACAGTGTGACGAACGATCAATCGAAGGAGCCGTCATGAGTAATCAGCAGGGGGCCAACCGCCAAAAGCGCTGGAGCACAACATTGCCCTGAATCTCGTAGGAGACCGCTTCCCTGACGGACTACCAAAAGAGTAAAGCCCTGACATCGACGCGGGGGCCCGCATCAAGTAGTCCCGAATCCCGAATCCCGCATGACATCGGCCTACACCATACGGAACGCGGTCAGCGCGGACATGGAGACTCTCGTTGCCTTCACATTGCAGGAGGCCCGCGAAGGCGACGGCCTCGAACTGGACACCGTCGCCGTGAGTCGTGGGGTCGGCGGTGGGTTCGAGGATCCACCTCGCGCCACCTATTGGGTCGCTGAGTCCGCGGACGGCCGCGTCGTGGCGAGCACCTCCGTCGTGACCGAATGGAGCAACTTTCGCGGCGGCGACTACTGGTGGATCCAGAGCATCTTCATCGTTCCCGAGCATCGAGGGGCCGGCCTCGTTGAGCTGCTGCTGGATCACCTGACGCGGACGGCAGAAGCGGGTGGCGCCCTCGATCTGCGGCTCTACGCCCGCGAGTCGAACGCACGTGCCGTGCGAGCCTATCGCCGTTCGGGTTTCACGGTGGCGCCGTCTGTCATCATGACACGATGGTCACATGGTCATTGACGATTCGCCACGGCCCGGGCGCCTATCGTCAGCGGCCGACGTGGGACGCCGCGCCCCGAACGGCTGAGACCGGCGTACCTACAGCTTCGCTGCAAAAGCAATCCACGAGCGGCCACCTCGCGTAGTCATGCTGTCCGCCGCGGGCGACCATACGAGAGCCCGCCGCCTTGTGGAGGGTTCTGTCATGCGTGCAGTAGCTGTACGGCTTGCGGCCGCCTTCGTCATGACGGGACCGGTGGTAGCCTGTGATACTGAGCTGCCGCCCGGTGCCGCCATCGACGGGAGCCGCGATTTCGGGAAAGTGTTCGTCGGGGACATCGTCCAACGGACGTTACGCCTCACGAATGACATCGTGCCCGGGACAACTCTGGTGATCTCCTCCTCGGTCCTCGAT
>JBQTIW010000166.1:0-3021 GCA_052387735.1 Gemmatimonadaceae bacterium | reverse complement strand
GCAGGCGCAGCCAGATCTCCCTGGCCTCGCTCCCATCCTCGGCGACGGCGAGGCGGGCGCCCATGATGCCGTTCAGGACGACGACGCGGCCCTTCTGCCCCCCGCGCCGCACGTGCCGGGCGGATCGTGTCGTTCGCTCGAACGCGGCGTCACCCCATTCCTGGCGCAGCACCTGGCGGCTTTGCTCGTCGAGCTCCGTCACCACCTTCGCCAATTCGTCCACGTCGCTGGCCGCGAGTGCGTCTTCCAGCGCATCGGTCACCGGTTCGTCCACTGGCTTCGCCATGCGTGCTCCCCTCCTGCGGCGCGACGCGCTCCGGTTCGACTCCTCGAGAGCGCTTTACCCGCTTACCCGTTTGCCCGTTTACGCGTTTGCCCGTTTACCCGTCCACCCGTCCGTCTCCCCTGCGGCCCGTAGCGACGGTCCAGCTCCGAGAGATGATTGGCCAGCATGTCGATGGCCACCTGATACACGTCCTCGCGCTGCGGCGGCGGCAGTGCCGCGGCTTCATGCATCGCTCCGTGCACGAGGCCAACCATCAGGCGCACATTGGCCTCGCGCTGACCGGGCGAGAGGCGCGGAGTTCTCACCGAACAGAAGGCGCGCACGCGTTCGTAGATCGACTCGTTCAGTTCGCAGAGGGGACCGGCGTCGGGACCAAACTTGCGCGTGACGGCGTTGTGGATGTTGGCGAAGGCGGGAATCGTTTCCGAGATCGTTACCTGCGCACGAACGATGCGCTCGAACAGCTGACGGGGCGGCAGCCAGACGACGTCCATCGGCATCGCCCGTTCGTTGGCCTCGTACATCAGCGTGGAGTAGCGACGCGCCAGGGCGACGAGGATCGCGTCCTTTGTCGGGAAGAAATGAAACAACGAGCCGACGGACGCGCCCGCGCGCTCGGCGATCGCCTGGGTGCTCGCCGCTTCCCAGCCGAGCTCGAGGGCGACCTGTTCCGCCGCATCGAGGATTTCATCGACGCGTCGCTGGCCGCGGTCCTGTTGTGGCGCGCGCGGGGTCTCCCCCTCGGCTGGCGCGGAGTCGGCGCGACGACGCCCGTCGCCTGGACGACGCCGAGTCGCGGGCACACTGGCCGGCCGTTTGGACTTGGGTGTGGTCTTGGGCATCGCGGGGACTGAGGAGCAGCTCGCGAGGAGTGTATCGCCCCGAGCCGCCTTTGTCACGCTGAATAATAGAGGGTATGGTCTAGTATTGACAAGTAGAGCGATCTCTCTATTTTCCCATCATATCTAGAGAGACCACTCTACTATGTTCCTTTCGCTCCTCGTTCCACTGCTGCTCCAGGGACAGTCGCCGGTCGCACCGACGCCGCTCGATGATCTCGTGGCCATCGCCCTGCGCGACAACCTCGGGCAGCGCCAGCAGGCTCTGGCCATCGCCCGCGCCGATGCCGCGATGCGCGAAGCGCGCGGACTCTACCTTCCCAGTGCCACGTTCAACGCCCGCTACACCGAGCTGGCCGGCAATACGGTGAACATCGGGCAGATGATCAACCCCGCGTTCGGCGCCCTCAACCAGCTCCTGCAGAAACCGGCGTTCCCGACCAACGTGGACGTGGAGCTCCCGATGCGGCAGGAAACGACCATGCGCATCGCCCAGCCGCTGTTCCAGCCATCCATCGTCGCGGCGAACCGCGTGGCCGGCGCGATGGCCGATCTGCAGACCGCGCAGCGCGACGCGCACGCTCAGGCCCTTGCTGCCGATGTGCGCAGCGGGTACCTCGGCTATGCCCGGCTGCATTACGTCGTTGGCATCTACGACAGCACGCTGGCGCTCCTCGACGAGCACGTGCGCGTCTCCGAGCGACTCGTGGCCAACGGGCTGGCGACTCCTGACGTGGTCCTCCGGGCGCGCGCCGAGCGCAGCGACGTGCAGCAGCGGCGCGACGAAGCGGCCCAGCTGCGGGACGCGGCGCGGCAGGGAGTGAATACCCTGCTCAACCGGCCTAACGGGACGCCGTTGCCCGTATTCTCCGATTCGGTCCTGGCACCCGGTGATGCGCCCCCGCTCGACGTCACCCAGCGCCACGCACGCACCCGGCGCGAGGAGCTGCGCCAGCTGGACCACGCGCTGCGAGCCTCGGAGGCCCGGCACCGGCTCGCTCGCGGGAGCTTTCTCCCCTCGCTGTCGCTGGCCGTTGACTATGGAATCCAGGGCAAGACGTACCGCTTCGACGCGTCGCGCGATTTCGCCGCGCTGACCCTGGTCGCGAGCTGGAATGTGTTCAACGGTGGGCAGGATCTGGCCCGCGTGCAGCAGGCCGACCTCGAGACGCGACAGCTGGCGGCGCAACGTGACGAGCTGGCGCGCGCCGTCGAGCTCCAGGTGGCGACCGCGTGGGACGCGGCGCGTGTCGCCCGCCGCGCGATCGGCACGGCCGATGACCGCCTGGCGAGCGCACGTCGATCGTTCGAGCTCATGCGTCGCAAGCGCGAAGAGGGCGCGGCGTCACAGCTCGAGTTCCTCGACGCACGCGTCACCTTCACCACCGCGCAGCTCAATCAGGTGATCACCCGCTACGACTACCTGTTGCGACGGGTTGCACTCGATCGCGCCGCGTCACTCTACGAGATCGCGACGCCGTCGACCGACACGTCGTCAGCACGCAGCAGCACGCCGCGCTGATTCCCTCCACCCCTCGTTCGGCATCTCATGCGCTCATACTCACTGCAGATCCTGGTCGCGGCAACTGCCCTTCTCTCCGCCTGCGGTGATGACGATGCGGCGGCCAGCGAGGTCGCCAGCCGCGCCGCGCGGAGCGTCTCGGTTCACGTCGTTCGAGACGAACCCCTCGCCCCGGCGGTGCTGGCGACAGGCACGATCGCCGGCAAGGAAGAGGTGCCGCTCTCCTTCAAGATCGGCGGGCTCATCGCGCGCATCGCGGTCGAAGAGGGCCAGCGCGTGAGCGAAGGCCAGGTGCTCGCCGAACTGTCTCCCACCGAAATCTCCGCGCTTGTCGCCAGGGCCACAGAGGGACGCACCAAGGCGCGTCGCGATCT
>JBQTIW010000165.1:0-43210 GCA_052387735.1 Gemmatimonadaceae bacterium | reverse complement strand
TCCGGGGGCGGTCGCCGCACCGGTGCCGCGGAGGTCGCGAGTGCCTGCTGCAGCCCGATGCGCATGTCCGTTGCGTGCCGGTAGCGATCCTCCCGCCGCTTGGCCATGGAGCGCTGCAACACGTCCTCCACCGTCTCCGGGACCTCGGACACGATCGATCGCACAGGCGGCGGCGGGTCGTTGAGCTGCTTCATCATCAGCTCGTAGTCGCTGTCGGCCTCGAACGCCATGCGCCCGGTCACCAGCTCGAACAACACCGCACCTAACGAGTACAGGTCGCTCCGCCCGTCCACTTCCTCGCCCTTGAGCTGCTCCGGCGACATGTACATCGGCGTGCCGACGGCGGCTCCCACGCGGGTCTGCCGGCTGCGCCCGAGGATGCGCGCGATGCCGAAGTCCATCACCTTTACCATCCCGTCGCGGGTCAACATGATGTTGGCCGGCTTGATGTCGCGATGCACGACCCCCTTGTCGTGGGCGTGATCGAGCGCCTCCAGCACGTCGCTGCACAGCTCGAGCGCCCGTGCCCAGGCGACCCGCCCCGATCGTTGCACGATCGACTCCAGCGTTTCGCCGCGGATGAACTCCATGACCATCACGAGGTCCTCGCCGTTCCGCTCGAGCCCGTAGACCGCGGCGATGTGCGGATGGTTCAGCCTGGCCAGCGCGATGGCTTCCTGTCGGAACCGCTCGTTCAGCGCTGTCTGGCGCGACAGCTCCGGCTTCATGACCTTCAGCGCCACTTCACGATCGAGCATCTGATCAATGGCGCGATAGACGGTCCCCATGCCACCGTCGCCGATCTTCTCGACGACGCGGTAGTTCCCGACAGTCGCATTGATCACGTGCTGGCCTCCACGACGCGCGTCTCGCGCACCGGTCGCGACGGCCCGTCACCCGGCAGCGCCAGGATCGCCATCGAGATGTTGTCAAACCCGCCGCGTTCCCGGGCCAGTCGGACGAGGGCGTCGCAGCCGTCCTGCGCCTCGCGCGAAACCACGACGTCACGCAACTCGGCGTCTTCCACCAGGTCGTACAGACCGTCGGAACAGATCAGAAAGCGATCGCCCGGTCGGAGGCCGAGGGGGCGCGGCCAGGCCGACACCGCCACCTGGCGATGGCTGCCTAACGCTCGGGAGATCACGTTCTTGTCCGGATGGTGCCGGGCCTCCTCCAGCGACAGGACCCCCTGGCGGACCAGGTCCATGACCGCGGAGTGATCCTCGGTCATGAGGAAGATCTCCCCGTCGCGCACCAGGTAGCAGCGGCTGTCACCCACGTGTGCGCAGTATGCCGCGCCTCCGCGCACGAGCAGCCCCGTGCACGTCGTTCCCATGCCGGCCAGCTTGCGCTCGCGCTGCGCGGCCTCGAACACGGCGAGGTTGGCGGCCTCGACGCACCGGACCAGGAGCGCACCAGGGTCTCGATCGGGGATGGCGGCACAGCGCACAAACGCTTCGATCGCCAACCGGCTCGCGATCTCGCCCGCTTCATGTCCGCCCATCCCGTCGCATACGACAGCCAGAATGCCGTGCCGGGCCAGCTCGTCGGGTGGCTGCGGCCGGACGACCTGAATCGCGTCTTCGTTGATCTCGCGAACGCAACCAGGATCGGTCGCCATGCCCGCCACGATGCGCAGCTCGGGGGCCACCGCGTTCTTCCCCATGGGTGGAATCAGTTCGATCGTCGGCCGGACCGACGCGCCACTCACCGCCGGTCGGCGGCCAAACAGTCGAGAGAAGAACATGGGGCGAGGTCCTCGGGGAGGAAATCTTGCGGTACGTGCGGCGGCTGTGCACTGCCGGGACTGCGGATCATGTCGTACGAGTACTCGTTGATGTCGTCCACGATCTGGAATCGTTTGAACAGATCGACGTGCCCGGGACGTCGCAGCATCAGCGAGACCCACTCGCCGATGCGTGCCTCGAACCGGAGCGGCGTCTTGCCGATGGGGACGCCGTCGCGATGCACCTCGGCGTCGCCGTCGCCAAAGACCTTGATGATCACGGGTCGTAGCGGCGGGAGAGGAACGTGTGGCGCATCCTCCGGCGGCGCGACCACACGGACGGAGTCTCCGCTCCGCGCAGCCGGCCCTGTCGGGATCTCGGGACGTAGACGCCGTGGTGTGCAGCACACAAACGACGACCACACGAAGAAGGCGACGGCCAGTACCGTCGCGGTCGCAGCGGCGATCAGCGGTCCACGGCGCCGCAGGAGCAGGACGATCTCCTGCGACGATCGCATCTGCAGCACAGGGCGACGAAGTGGCGCGGGCGCGGGCGGCTCGAGCAGGGCCCGCACATCGGTCAGCAACGCTTCGGCCGATGCATACCGCTGCTCCGGCTCCACCTTGAGACAGCGCGCGATGATCCGGCCGATGTCCCTCGAGACCCCGATTCCCCCGCGTGATGGCGGGCTGTAGCTCCCCTTGAGGATCCGCATCATCACCCCGGTCAGCGATTCGCTCTCAAAGGGCACGCGCCCGGTTGCCATCTCGTACAGCACGACACCAAGCGCCCAGATATCGGAGGCGGGCGTTGCCGCACCACCACGCACCTGTTCCGGCGACAGGTAGTGCAAGGTGCCGATCATGCTCCCATCGGTCGTGAGCTTCGGCGAGTCGCCAGACTTGGCGATGCCGAAGTCCAGCAGTTTCACCTGTTCCTGCTCATCGATCTTGATGTTGTTGCTCTTGAGGTCGCGGTGGACGATGCCGCGCTGGTGCACGTAGCCGACCGCGTCGACCACCTGGGCGAACCACCCGAGCATGCGATCGGGATCCATCGGGCCCTGCACCAGCACCTGCTCCATCAACTGGCCACTGACATACTCCATCGCGATGCAGGGCAGTCCCTCGGCTTCGAAGAACTCGTAGAGCGTCACGATGTGCGGATGCGTGAGCGTCGACTGGATCCGGGCCTCGTTGCGAAAGCGTTCGATCATCGCGCTCGTGCGGCCGGCGGTCAGAACCTTGACCGCGACGACCCGGCCGGTGGCGAGGTGTGACGCCCGGTATACCTCGCCCATACCGCCGGCCCCCAGGAAGTCGACCAGGCGGTAGTTGCCTAACGTCGATCGTCGAAGGGTACCGGCGGACATGATCGTGACCTCGTGCGCCGTTACTTGGTGTTCGGATTCACGTTCATCAGTTCGAGCCCGAACTTGATCGGCACCGCGAAGCTGATCTGCGCATCTCCGGAGCGGCCGGCGAAATAGATGCCGACCACACGGCCATACTCGTCGAACATCGGGCCGCCGCTGTTGCCTCCGCCCGTCGAGTTGATCGTGAGCTGATAGCGGTCACCATAGGGCGCGTACGTCGAGTACACGTCGTTGGCGGGTCCATCCGCCGCTCGGAGCACTTTGCCGACGTTACCGACCGAGATCGTGGGATCGGGAACGGTGCGGATCTGCGCCTCACGGTTGAACGTGTCCTTGGACTTGAGCACCGCCACGATGTTGTCGCTCACGCCAGGGTATCCCATGACCGTCACCTGTTCACCACCGGCGATGGTCGCATACGAGTCGTGCAAGACGACCGGCTCGATGGACGACGGCACGTCGATCTTGATGAGGGCGACGTCGTGCCGATCAGAGACGCGTGCCGTGCTCGCGTCGACCGGCGTGAGGTTCTTGCGGAATCGCACGTAGAGATACTCCTGGCGGCCGCGGAAGACGTCGAGCTCGCGCTTGGGACCGGTCTGTTTGGATTCCGACGGAATCCATCGCGAGGGCGGATCCACCAGGATCGGCTTGTTGTTGGCGTCGAGCATGATGCGACCCTGATTATCGAGGAGCACACCGACGTCATCCGGGCTGAAGCGGAAGGGCGCACGCCAGTTGGCGGCCACGTGACGGTTGGTGAGGATGAAACCATTGCTCGCCACGACGAATCCCGAACCGCTCCCGGTGACCCCAATGGGCTCACCTGCATCCTGAGTGATCGTGAGCGCGGGCTCGAGCTCGTTGTCGCCAACGTTGACGTACCCGGGAATGCGCGCCGGTCCGCCGGGCATGATCGGCACCGTGCGGTTTCCGATCTTGACGCTGTTGGTGAGATAGCGATGGTAGACCTGCGCCCCGGTCGGCGCGTAGATGAGATTCCAGCTGAAGTCGACGAGCACGGTGGACGACGCGTACTTCGCCATGATCTCAGCCGGAAGGGACTTCTCGCTGAGATCCGCGGCGCGACTGAGCTTATTCCGCAGGGAATCCGCGGTCTTGCCGGCGCCCGCGTTGACGCTGGCGATGCTGCCTGCCAGCTCTCTCTCGCGGCGACGGCTCTCTTCGTCCTCCTGTCGTTTCGAGTACTGCTGCCACCCAATCAGGCCCGCGAGGGCGATCGCGGCGACTCCCGCGCCGGTGGTGAGCTTGCGGTTCGACTGCCGCTTCGTGTCGCCGATCATGCGCTCCACCGTCGCCTTGCCGATGGCGTTAGGCGGCGGTGCCGAGCCACCCGTCGCGGAGATCGGGCCCGAGGCGGCACCGGGAGAGCCGCTCACGCGCGTCTCGTTCACACCGAGCGCCGTGGCACCCGCGGGGCCGGCGACGCCCAGGCGCGTGGCCTTCACATACTGGGCCGGCAAGGGGTCCAGGTCGAACTGAATCTCCGGGCCACCGGCGCCGAGCTGGATCACGTCTCCTGGCTGGATCGGCATCTCCCCAACAACACGCAGCTTGTTGAGGAACGTGCCATTGCGGCTGTTGAGATCGACGACCTTGAAGCGGTAGGGATCGCTCGCATCCCGCGCGATGCGGGCGTGCTGGCGACCCACGAGATCATCCTTCTCGGGATCAAACCGGACGGACGAGTTGGGATCCCGGCCGAAAACCAGCTCGGCGAACTGCTGCAGCGGAAATTCTTCCAGCTGGCTCGCTTTCGATCCCTTGAGGTGGCGAAGAATGACGCGGTCCATGAGTCGTGCCCTCGTGTGAGAGTCAGCCGAGACGTCGGCTGGGTGACGGTGTTCGACCTGCTCACCAGGACAGGCGCAGGACCCTCGGAGGGCGGCTCACAGGCAAGACAAAGCCCCCAATGACGGGGGCTTTGGCACGGCACCGGCGCAAGGCTAGGCTGCCAGGACCTTCCACTTCGCGGCATCGGCGGCACGACCCATCTTCCCGTACATCTCGGCAATGCGAAAGGCGACACGCTTGGTGACATCCGCGTCTCTGCCGCGCGCCTTCTCGAGCTTGTCGTACGCCAGGATGAGGATACGCTCGGCTTCATCGTACCTCTTCACCAGCGACAGGTGGTAGCCTACCACGGATTCGGACGACGCGATCGCCCAATGATCCGGCGGCAGATACTTGCGCCTCAAGTCGAGGGAGCGCCGCAGCGGTGCCTCGGCCTCGGCGTGCCTGCCGAGCGAGTCGAGCGCCAGGCCAAGCACCTGCAGCACTGATGATGAGGTCTGGTCCCCTTCAGGAAGCGCGCCGCCGACCTTCCCCGCCACCTCGCTGGCCGCCGCGACCGCGGCCCTCATGTCACCAGCGGTGTAACGCAGCGTCGCGAACATCGTGAGCGCGCGAAGGTACGTGGCGTGGTCCGGACCAAGCGACGCACGGAGAATGCGCACCGACTCGCGGATCGCGGTATCCGCCTCCTGACGCTTGCCCATTTCGTCAAGCGCCCCGGCAAAACCGCGCAGCAGATCTCCGTAGTTGGGCCCATTCTTTCCCCGCACCTCTCCCTCGACGACCAGGGCCTCGCGCATCAGCGATTCGGCGGCCGCGTACTTCCCCTGGTACAGGTTCGAGACTGCGACCGCATTGAGTGAGAATGGAAGTCCCGCGCGCGACGCGGAATCCGTTGCGCGACGGCGGATCCCGATCGATTCGAGCTTGACCTCGTGTGCCTCGGCGAGATGTCCCTGGTGCTCGATCATACGCGCGAGGTTGTCCAGCGCGATGGCCAGCTCCGACGGTCGAGGGGTCGTCATGCGACGCTGCATATCCACGTTCACGCGCGCCAGCGATTCGGCCTCGGCGTACGCACCCCGCGCCTCGGCCAGCGCGACCAGGTAGCTATACGAAGCCGCCGTGCGCTGGTCGTCATCGCCATAGGTCCGCTGGCGCAGCACCACAGCGCGCCGCGCGTGCACGGTTGCGGAATCGTACAGGCCCAGGCCGTAGTAGGTCTGACCGATCGTATGGCGAATCTCTGCTTCGACCTCTGGATCGAGCGCCTGCTTCCCCACGTCTCGCGCTGCCTGACTGAGAACCTGCGCCACAGTGACATCGCGGCCCTGGTAGCCCGGATCCACGGCCGACAACATCGTCGAAATGAACGAGTTCACCTGGGCCGCTTTCGCCGCTTCGGTGCGTGCAATCCGCGCCTGCCGGCTCGTCGAGACGATGCCACCAACGAGCGCCGCGACGGCAATCGATGCGGCTGTGACTTCGAACCGGTGGCGTCCGATGAATCTGCGTGCGCGATACCCCAACCACGCCTTGCGGGCCGACACGGGATGTCCATCGAGCCATCGTTTCAGGTCGCTGGCGAACTGCTCGGCGGTGCCGTACCGGAGCACCGGTTCCTTGGCGAGGGCGGTGAGGACGATGGCATCGAGGTCACCGGCGACTCGCCGCCGCACGCCGGGCGCGTGACCTTCCGCAAACCCAGGCGCCGCCTCGACCGACAGCATGGCGGAGGGACGGGCAGGCGGCACCGTGCAGATGTCGTGCTCGATCTCCGCCATGAGCTTGCCGTCGGTGGAGAACGGGCGGCGCCCGGCAAGGAGCTCGAACAGGATCACACCTAACGAATAGATGTCGCTGGCCGCCGCAAGGGGCAGGCCGCGCACCTGCTCCGGACTGGCGTACTCGGGGGTGAAGACCCGCACGCCGCCGCGCGTCATGGGGAGCTGGTCGGGGCCTTCCTCCTCGCGCAGCAGCTTGGCGATGCCGAAGTCCAGCAGTTTCACCGTACCGTCGGGAGTGACCAGGATGTTGCCCGGCTTGAGGTCTCGGTGGACGATGAGCTGCTGATGCGCGTGCTGCACGGCGGCGCACACCTGCCGGAACAGCGACACCCGATCCCGGACCGCGAGCACGCTGGAGCTGCAATACGTCGTGATCGGCGTGCCCTCGACGTATTCCATGACAAAGTAGGGCTGACCTTCGGGCGTCACGCCGCCATCGTGGAGGCCGGCGATGTTCTTGTGATTGAGGCTGGCGAGGATCTGCCGTTCGTAGCGGAATCGGCGGATGGCCAGGTCCGACCCCATGCCCGGTCGCAGGAACTTGATGGCGACGCGTTTGGCGAAGTCGCCGTCGGCCCGGACTGCTTCATAGACGGCGCCCATGCCTCCGTATCCCACGAGGCGCACGATGTCGTAGGCCCCGACCCGCTTGCCGACCAGGAGGGATTCGTCGGCATCGGCCAAGGAATCCAGGACCACACCCACCGCCGGTCGCTCCAGCGTCCCCCGCGCGTGGTCGAGCGCGGCCAGCAGTGACAGCACCTCGTCGCCTAACGCGACTTCGGTCCCGGTCGCTTCCCGTACCCACGCTTCGCGTGCCTCCGTGGGCTGCTCGAGCGCAAGGTCGAAGAGTTCACGAACGCGAATCCATCGGGTGGGGGAGGACACTTGGCGCGGCGGGGGACGAGTAAACGAATAGACCGGAAGGAAGGACGGCAGGAGTCCGGAGTACACGCGTAAGGCGCTCACTCTGCGGCTCAACCATCAACTCCCATCCGTCCAACCACTCGCCTACTCGACTACTCGTCCACCCATCCACTCGACTGCTCGTCACCCGTCCACTCGTCCACTCGTCCCCTACGCGTCCAGCTCCCTCTGCAGGAATGCCTTCGCAAACGTCCAGTCCCGCTTGACCGTTGCCGACGAGATCTGCAGCGCCTCGGCCACCTGTTCGATCTCGAGTCCGCCAAAGAACCGAAGTTCGACGACCCTCGCATACCGCGGCTCGATCGCGGCCAGCTTCCGAAGCGCGTCGTCGAGTGCGATGAGATCGAGCGAGCGGGCACCGGCGGCCTCGACCGAGAGGTCTTCGTCGAGGGTCACGCGGTGTCCCCCCTCGCGCTTCGCCGCCCGCTTGCGCCGTGCGTGGTCCACGAGGATCCGACGCATCGCCTGAGCCGCCAGGCCGTAGAAGTGAGAACGGTTCTGCCAGGTAGCGCCGCGCTGATCCACCAGACGCATGTAGGCCTCATGCACCAGCGCGGTTGGTTGCAGGGTGTGCTCCGACCGCTCATTCCGCATGTAGTGCGAAGCGAGGTCGTGCAACTCCGCATAGACCAGCGGAATCAGTTGCTCCGAGGCGTCGGGATTGCCGTTCTGCAACTCGACGAGGAGCCGCGTGACGTCGTGAGACGTCGGGGAGGGTGAGGACACAGCGACAACGGGGGAAGACGAGGCACCGCCCGACCGCCCACTGACAGTCTCGAGCATAAAACACACTCTTCGGAACAACTCCGCAAGAAGCCGGCCCTGCGGAACCCTACCGTGCGCTCCCCCCTCATCGCCTGCGCTCCACCCCATGAGCCGCAGGGAGGGCGCCTTGCGCCTGATCCGACGAAGGGTACATCGCCCAACTCTCACTGCTGAGGAAGCCATGAGCTCCACCGCCCGTACTTTGGTTCTCGCCCTGGCCCTTGTCGTCGCCTCGGAGTCACGCGCGCAGTCGGCACAGAGATGGTCGCTTCAGTTTTCGGGAATCTCAGTGGCTGCGCAGGGGGAGGCGTACGACGGCCTGTCGAATGGCATCGGCATCGAGGCTCAGGCCCGCCTGACGCCCGGCGTCTGGTCGTTCGGGGCGGGGTTGCAGTATTCGGCGCACGACCTCGAGCTGGACATCGGCTCGGAGACGGTGACGCTGGCGGGGATTTTTGTGGAGCCGCGACGAATCCTCGATCTGGGAAATGCCAGCTTTGCGCCCTACATCTCTGGCCGGCTCGCCTTCCTGCAGCAGTCCATCGATGTGGATGCCGGGACCACCACGGTCACCGCCTCGGCGAGTGGCGCACAGATCAACGGCGGCGGCGGCGTATTGTTCCGCCTGTCGCCCCGGGTGAATCTCGACGTTGGCGCGACATACGGGCTGATCAACTTTGGCGATGTCGAAGTCGCGATCCCCGGACTTGGGCGTACCACGATCGACGGAACGTCGGGTAACGGTTCCAACTTCGTGATGCGCGTTGGTGTGGCGGTCGGACTGGGCAGGTAGCACAACCGAAGCCGGACGCGCAAGTCGGAGTGACTCGGTAGCAGGTCCCGGTCGATGGGCCCGCGGGTCACTCTGCCCGGGTGACGGGGTCCCCAGCCTTCAGCTCCACCGAGTCGTCCCGAAGCGGAAAGGATGGGTGACGCAGGTTCGCGTCCACCACTGCTGCCGTGCCATCCGGCGAGGCAGCGGCCCCATCCTCGTCGGCGAGCGCCGGCACGGGCGCCGTTGGCGTGGCAATCTCGCCGGATGCGTGGCTTCGGCGCACGAACAGTTCACGCGAGTGCTCCAGATCCTCGAGGAACATGTCTTCCGCGTGCCTGCCTAACGCACCGTCTTCGATCACGGCATCGAGCTCGTAGTTGATGGCCACGCCGAGAAGGTTGAAGTCGGTGGAACCCACACGGACCCAGCGGCTATCCACGACGCTGCTCTTGGCGTGCATCATCTCACCGCGCCATTCCCAGAGGCGGACGCCGCTGCCCAGCAGCCGGTAGACGTAGGGCGTCAGCAGCGTGCGCAGCCAGGGATGGTCGTACCGGCTTGGCACGAGCACGCGCACGTCCACGCCGTCGCGGGCGGCACCGACCAGCGCCTCGGCCACGCTCCACGACGGCGCGAAGTACGCGCTCGCCAGCCAGATGTTCTTCTCGGCGCCTAACGCCTGCATCTGGAGGGCGCGCGACACACGCTGGCGACCGGGCTCGCCTTCCACGATCCCCACCAGCGCCGGCGGATCGAGATACGGGTCGAGGTGCGACGCGCGGGGGACGCGGATTTCGCGCCGCTTCATGGGCCGCCGTCCGCCCGCGCGCGCCCACATCCGGTCGAACGACTCGGCCATGTCCAGCGCTGCGGGGCCGGTGATCCGCACCGCCGTGTCGCGCCACGGGGAACTGCGGCGCCGCAACAGCCCCTTCCGCCACTGCTCTCCGACCCCGATCCCACCCGTGATTCCGGTCGTCCGATCAACCACCAGTAGCTTGCGGTGATCTCGCGGCACGATCCCCAGCCAGGAACGGAAGCCCGGAGGGTTGAAGATCCGCACCGATCCCCCCGCCTGACGAATAGGCTCGAAAAACCTGAGCGGGGTTCCCATACGGCCCACCCAGTCAATCAGAACGCGGACCTGAACGCCGCGACGAGCCGCGTCGCACAGGGCTTCGCGAATGCGTGCTCCGACCTCGTCGCCGCGATAGATGTACTGCTCAAAAACCACCTGCTCCTTGGCCGCAGCGATGCACTCACACATCGCGTCGAATGTCAGCGGACCATTGCGGAGCAGGCCAACCTCATTGCCGGCAGAAACGTCGGCGGCGGCAATGCGCCAGAGTCCTCGCGCAAGCGTACGCGACTGCTGCGCTCGGGGCAGCAACGGACCTGGTCCGATGAAGTCGGAGGGGGTGAGCGACACGTCCGGCGAAAGGCTGGCTGGGCTCGCGGTGTACACCTAAGGTACCGGGCCGCCGAACCGCTTGACACCCGCGGCACTTCTGATTCATCACGTTCTGAAATCCGATGGCGCGACCGCGGCCAAGGTCAACGGACCGTCAGGGGTCGATGTGCTGGATGAGATTTACAGTGGTGCCAGGGCCGGGCTGCGACCGATTCACGACACGCTCATGCCGCGATCGTGACGTTCGGGGAGTTCGAGATCGTCCCCAAGAAGGGATACGTGAGCCTCCGTCGCCAAAAGCAATTCGCGATGATTGGACCCGGCACCAGAACGCGAGTGGATGTGGGGGATCAACGCGAAAGACCTTGCCCGGACGGATCGGCTGCTTTCGATGCCGCCGAATAGCATGTGTCAGTATCAGGCGCGCGTCACGACACCCGAAGCAGTGGATGGCGAGCTACTGGCCTGGATTCGCCGAGCGTTCGACAGTGCAGGTTGAGGCGCGATGCTCGGAGTCACATACCCGCGATTCTCCATTCTCTCCAAGCTCCAGTCTCAATTCTCATTCTCGATTCTCGATTCTCTACTCCCCATCGCCAGTAACGGGTCGCAAGGCGACCTGCGCCACCATGGCACCGAGTGCCAGTGTCAGGGCAACGAACAGCATCTGGAAGCCGGTCTGAATCGCGGCATTGACATTGTTGTTGAGCAGTGAGCTTACGCTGAGGAAGCCCATGCTCCCGGGTACGATCAGCACGGTCGCTGGTTGCTGCAGCACCGGGTAGGGCAGGTTGCGCCGGCGCGCTATCAACGCGCCAACGGCCATAGCCGTGAACGCTCCCGCGAACGCGCCCGCCGTGGGACCGAGCCAGCCGCCGCCGAGGATCGATGCGAGGGACGTCACGATGCAGGTCAGCGCGATCATGAATCCGTCGCGTCGCCGTGCGCTGAACAGGTGCGTCATGGCGACGGCCGCGACCAACGGTGACAGAAACCGCACCCATGTCGGTACGCTCTCGACCGGCGCAATCACCAGCCGATCCGACGACTGGACTGCCTGCTGTCCCAGGACGACACCAACGATCAACAGCATCAGGGTCGTGATCGCGGCGAGGAAGCGCCCCGCCCCCGACGTCCAGTGGCCCTGTGCCAGCTCCGTCATCGACACCGTGAGCCGCCAGCCCGGGAGAAAGATCACGAGGCCGGCGATGAGTAATGGCACGGGTCGCACGCCACGCAGACCCAGATTGTCGGCAGAGAACGCCGCCGCCGCCCCCACGGCGGCCAGCACCACCGGCATCAGCGGACCAAGATGCGGACGCGTGCCTGCAACCACGAGAGCGGCGCCTACCAGCACACCTAACGTGATCGCCATCGCGAGTTCCGGCCACTGACCGCGCAGAAGAAGCGCCGCCGAGGCACTGAGCAGTCCACTGGCCGCCATCGTCTTCCACCACGATGTCTCGCCTCGCCACGCGAGCAACTGCTGCAGCCGATCGGCGCCTTCGTCAGGCGAGAGCTCGGCGCGGCGGACGAGCGCCAGGAGCCGGTGGAGGGCGACGGCGCGGGCAAAGTCCGGCGCTCCCACGTGGACCCGGATCACCTCGGTCCACTGTTTGTCATCACGCGCGATTGTGAGAAAGATGCCGGTGCCGGTCGCCATGCAGTCGGCGTGAAAGCCGAGCGCGTCGGCGAGGTGTCGCACACCCTCTTCAATGCGATCTGGCACCTCGTCCACCGCCGCATACGCTCGCGCCGCCAGCCGCACACAGCGCACGGCCCCCTCCTCCGTGCGGGCCGCGATGCTGCCGGGTGTTTCGTAGAGGGAGGTGAGTGTGAACAGGGGCTCAGTCTGCAAGGTGGTCGTCGATTCACGGTCAGGTGAAGCTAAGCGCCTGTCGCACGACGCTTCGTGCTCTGTTCCGTTCATGCCTCGCCGGTGGGAACCTGGGACCGGGTGCCAACCCATCGCCCATCGCAGATCGCCTATCGCCCCTCGCCCATCGGCCATCGCCTAATATTCCCACATGCTGCCTATCGACCTTACCGGTCGCCGCGCCCTCGTTGCGGGCGTGGCTGACGACGGCGGATTCGGCTTCTTTATCGCCAAGTCCCTGGCCCAGGCGGGTGCAACGGTTTGCGTGGCGACCTGGCCCCCGGCGCTCAACATTTTCCTGAACCTCCTTGAACGTGGGAAGATCGATGAATCACGGAAGTTGCCGGACGGCTCGATGCTGCAGTTCGAGAAGATCTACCCGTTGGACGCCGCCTTCGACACGCTCGACCAGGCGCCCCAGGAGATCCGCGACAACAAGCGGTACAAGGACGTCGGCGATTTCTCGGTACACGGCCTGGCCGAGCGCCTAACGTCGGACTTCGGTGTTCCGGCCTTCGACATTCTGGTGCATTCACTGGCCAATGGTCCCGAGGTCAAGAAGCCGCTCCTGGAGACATCGCGTGCGGGCTACCTGTCCGCCGTGAGCGTGAGCGCGTATTCGCTGGTCGGGATGATCCAGCGCCTCGGGCCGCTCATGCGACCCGGTGGCTCCGTGATGTCATTGACGTACATGGCCAGCGAGCGGGTGATCCCCGGCTACGGCGGCGGGATGTCCTCGGCCAAGGCGGCGCTCGAGAGCGACACTCGAACGCTCGCGTATGAGGCGGGTCGGAAGTGGGGGCTGCGCGTGAACACGATCTCGGCGGGTCCCTACGCTTCACGCGCCGCGAGCGCCATCGGCATCATCGAGCGCATGGTCCAGTACTGCGCGCAGAACACCCCGCTCCGACAGGCCCTGGCCGCTGAGGAGGTGGGTCACGTGTCGGCGTTCCTGTCGTCCAGGCTGGCGAGCGGCATCACCGGGACCACGTTGTATGTGGACAAGGGATATCACTCGATGGGAATGGCAGTCGATCAGAGCGGAGAGCGGGAAGCGGGGAGCGGGTAGATTCCGTCGCGTCCGCCTCCCCGCTCACTCGTTCCCCCCGCGTCCGCCTCCCCGCTCACCCGTTTCCCCGCTCGCACTATCGCCTTCGCCTCACCGCGGTCGAATCCGGGACGAAATCAAAGGGTTGCTGCACGACCTGCTGCACCGCGATTCCCTTGCGCTGCGCTGGGCGATAGCGCTGGTCCTTCACCGCGCGGCGCACGGCTTCCCCAAAGGCCGGGTGCGTCGCCGTGACGACGTTGAAGGTGTCCATGATCACGTCACCGCGGGCGTCGACCACGAACTCCACCATGACCTTTCCCGCGATAGCGTAGTCGAACAGCGAATCGGGATAGACCGGCCTGATCAGGTCGCTTGAGTCCGGGCGAGCCTGAGTGTCCACCTCATTCGAGGTGAAAACGGTCTTCGCTTCCACCATCTGCTGGATCTGCGCCGCCGCGGACAATTCGTCCTTCTTCTTCTTTTTAGGGCGCAGTTCGCCCTGCCGCGTCCAGAGGATGATCGTCCCGCCCGAGCTGCTCATCATCCGATTGCCGAGGAACTCGCCCGGCACGCTGGCCGGTCCGGAGTAGATCTCGATTCCCTCGAACGTGCGCGGGTCCACGGAGTCCAGGTCGAACTCGCCGGCATAGAGCGGCGTGCCATCGAGCCAAACCAATGGCGGATTGCGCGAGCCGCGGAAGCGAACCGCCTGGTGCCCGAAGCCTCGGGTTTCCACGCGGGCACCGGGAATCATGCGGAACAGGTCCGTCATGTTCATCGGGTTGCGCTTCTCGATCTGTTCGCGCGTCATGAAATGGCCCATCCCGCGGGAGAGCCGCTCATAGAATCCGGCGAGGCGGCCGGTCATGTTCCTGCGCCCGTACACGACGAGCGGGTTCAGCTCGACGGCGACGCGAGCCAGGACGATGTCGATCGGAAGGGTTTCACCAGCAAGCACGTTGACCCGAACGGTGTCGGGTTTGTAACCGATGCGACGGATACGAATCGACGTTTCGCCCGGTGCGGCCTTCGCCAGCCGGAATTCGCCCTTCTCGTCGGTTTCAGCGAGGAGCGTGGTCCCGCCAACCGAGATCTGGGCGCCGACCACCGGGGTGCCTAACGAATCCTTGACCACACCGGTGACGCCTCCGGTGCCGACCTCCCCGCGTTGGCCTTCCACCGACGCGAGCGCCACGAAGGGGCTCGCGGCGAACAGTACGCGTAGCGCGAGCGACCGACGGACAACAAAACAAACAGAAGACGGCATCAAGACCTCCCCGCTTGGGCGTCGCGAACCGTTCAGCCAACGGTTCGTCGACCCGCCACAGGTGTGACCATTTCAAGACCTGCCACTGAAACTCCAGGGGCGGGGCGGGCGCTGGGGTGGAGGTCCGCTACGCACTTGCAAGGTAGTACTGACCGGTTCCGCCGACCAGATTCCTCTCCCAGCCAGCCTCCCTTGAACTTCGGGGTGAGGACCGCCCCGGGGACGCCCCTAGCCGCCGCCCGCGCCTCCCACAAACTTCGAGGCCGCTCCCGTGTCCCACGGGTGCACAGATCGCCTCCCCACTTTCTCCGTATGTCCTTCACATTGCGTTACTTCGCCCCCGTCCTCGGGGGCTTGCTCGTCCCCGCGCTCATTCGCGAGCCGATCCCTCGCGGCCTTCAGGCTTACGACATCCGCGCCCCTCAGCAGGCAACCGGCCTTCGTGGCTTCACGTCGGACGCCGCCCGTACTCAACGCGAGTGGGAGGCGAAATTCCGGGCGATCCCCGAGAGCAGGCGCCAGCGGGACTATGTCCGTCGTATCAGCGCGCGGCCCCACCACGTCGGATCGCCGTTCCAGAAGGAGAATGCAGCGTACATGCGTGACCTGTTCGTCTCATGGGGATGGGACGCGAAAATCGAGGAGTATCACGTTCTCTTTCCGACGCCAAAACTTCGACGGGTGGAGTTGATCAGTCCTTCGCGGTATGTCGCCAGGCTCGAAGAACCGGTGCTCAAGGAGGATCCGGGGACCGACTTCAAAGCCGAGCAGCTCCCGACGTACAACGCGTATTCTGGGGATGGTGACGTGACGGGACCGCTCGTGTATGTGAATTACGGCGTTCCGGCCGATTACGAGGAGCTGGAGCGCCGTGGGATCTCGGTGCGCGGCGCGATCGTGATTGCGCGGTACGGCGGGAGCTGGCGCGGCATCAAGCCGAAAGTCGCCTTCGAGCACGGGGCCATCGGGTGCCTCATCTACTCCGACCCGAAGGACGACGGCTACGCCCAGGGCGAGGTGTATCCCAGGGGCCCGTGGCGCCCCAAGGACGGCGTGCAGCGGGGGAGTGTGCTGGACATGCCGGTCGCTCCCGGCGACCCGTTGACCGTTGGCACGGGAGCGACGCGCGATGCGCCGCGCGTCGACCGCCGGGACGCCGTGACGATCATGAAGATCCCGGTCCTGCCCCTCTCGCATGAGGACGCGCAGCCGCTGCTCGCCGCGTTAGGCGGCCCGGTGGCGCCCGAGAGCTGGCGCGGCGCCCTGCCGATCACCTACCGCCTCGGCGCGGGTCCGGCCCGCGTGCGCCTGGCGGTCGAGCATGACTGGAACCTCACGCCGGCCTACAATGTCGTCGCCACGCTGCGCGGCGCGACCGCGCCTGACGAGTGGGTCGTGCGCGGGAACCACATCGACGGCTGGGTGAACGGGGCGCAGGATCCGATTGCCGGCATGGCCGCCGAACTCGAAGAGGCGCGCGCACTCGGTGAGCTGTACACGCAGGGATGGCGGCCGAAGCGATCGATCGTCTACGCCGGGTGGGACGCGGAGGAGCCCGCGCTCCTGGGGTCGACCGAATGGGTGGAGCATCACGCCGACGAGCTCAAACAGAAGGCGGTCGCCTACATCAACACCGACGGCAACGGGCGCGGATACCTCGGCGCCGGCGGGTCGCATTCGCTCGAGCGGTTCATCAACGAAATCGCCCGTGAGGTGGAGGACCCCGAGACGAAGCTCACGGTGTGGAAGCGGCTGCAGGCGCAGACGATCCGTGCCGGGGGGCCCGTGCAGAAGCGCGAAGCCCGCGAGCGCGCCGATCTGCGCATCGCCGCGTTAGGCTCTGGTTCGGACTTCACCCCCTTCGTGCAGCACCTCGGGATTGCCTCGCTCAACCTCGGCTTCGGCGGGGAGGACGGCGGCGGCATCTATCACTCGATCTATGACACGCCGGCCTGGTTCGAACGGTTCAGCGACACCTCGTTCGAGTACGGGCGCGCGTTGTCGCAATTGGTCGGGATCTCGGTGATGCGACTGGCCAGTGCCGAGATCCTGCCGTACGAGTTCACCAATCTCGCCGAGACCATTCGAGGCTATGTCGGTGAGGTGAAGGGGCTGCGCGACGAGACGGCACAGCGCATCGCCGACACCAACCGGATGATCGACGAAGGCGTGTTCACCGCGACGACGGATCCCAAGGATCCGGTGCGTCCGCCGCGGAAGGAGTCCGTGGTGCCGCACCTCAACTTTGCACCGCTCGACAACGCCGTGGATTCGCTCACCCGAACCGCTGCGGCTTACGAACGCGCGCTCGGTGCCGCCATGCGGCAACTGCCCGCAGCGGCGGCCGTGACACGGGCCAACGGCATGTTGGGGGCCACCGAGCGCGTCTTCACTTCCCCGGACGGTCTGCCCAAACGCCCCTGGTATAAGCACCTGCTGTACGCGCCCGGCCTCTACACGGGCTATGGCGTGAAGACACTCCCCGGGGTTCGCGAGGCCATCGAGCAGAAAGATTGGGCGACGGTTGAACGCGAAGTGGCCCGTCTGTCGCACGTCATCGAGCGCGCGGCCGCACACATCGGCCAGATCACTGCCACGCTGGAGGGCAAATGACCGACTGCTGCGAAGGGCGAGCGATCCGTCCACCCGTCGATCCGTCGATCGGTCGCTCCGCGGTCATCGCGCTCGGCCTGTTGCTCGCCTGCTCTCCACCATCCGCGTTAGGCGGCGCCGCCGACCGGCGGCCGTACGATGTGGTGATCGAGAACGGCAAGATCGTCGACGGGTCGGGCAATCCATACTTCTACGGGGACGTGGGCATTCGCCGCGATCGCATTGCCGCGGTCACACCGCGCGGTGCGCTGCGCAACGCGCCCGCGCGCGAGCGCGTGGACGCACGAGGTCACGTCGTGGCCCCGGGCTTCATCGATATTCAGGGCCACTCCTGGGAAGCGTTCCTCTGGCGAGATGGGCGCGTCGTCTCCAAGGTGACGCAGGGCGTCACCAGCGAGATCCTTGGCGAGGCCACGACTCCCGCACCATCGAACGAACTCCTCGAGGCGCTCGCGGACATCGGAGAGATGGCGCCGCGCCGCGCCGAGTTGCAGCGCTCCTTCCGCGGAGCGCGCGGTTTTGACGCCTGGTTGCGCGCAATCGAGAGGCATGGCGTGTCCGTCAACGTTGGATCGTACCTGGGCGCCACCACCGTGCGCGCCTACGCCATGGGACAGGCGGCGGGCACGCCAGACGCGGCGCGACTCGACACCATGCGTCGTGTCGTTCGCGACGCGATGCGCGACGGCGCCTTCGGGATCTCCAGCGCGCTCATCTACCCGCCCGGTGCGTACGCGGGCACCGCCGAGCTGACGGAAATGGCGAAAGCCATGTCGCCATTCCACGGCAGCTATATCACCCACATGCGCTCCGAGGACGATTCGCTGCTTCAGGCGATCGACGAGGCGCTCCGCATTGCGCGGGACGGAGCGGTGCGACTCGACATCTACCACCTCAAGGCGTCGCTGCGTCGCAACTGGCACAAATCGCCGGCGATGATGGGCAAGATCGATTCGGCGCGCGCGAGCGGCTTCGACGTGGCCGGCACCATGTACCCGTATCCGTTCTCCGGCAACAACCTCGGCGAGTGTTTCCCCGATTGGGCATCCGAGGACGGCAAGCTGTTTGACAACCTCAAGGATGCAGCGGCGCGCGCCCGCATCGTGCGCGACATGACCGATCCGAATGGTGCGCCACTCTGCCAGCTGGAGGGCCCGACGGCATACATGATCGCCGGATTCACCAGACCCGAACATGCGAAGTACGAGGGGAAACGGCTCAGCGACATTGCGTACGACCTTGGCAAACCGTGGGCCGAGACGATCATCCAGATCGTCCTGGATGAGGGTCATGACCTGTCGAAGATCAACTTCACGATGTCGGAGGACAACGTGAAGGCGCAGCTCAAGTATCCGTGGGTCGTGATCGGCACCGATGCCGGCGGAGTCGATCCCGACAGTGCCAAAGGGATCGTGCATCCGCGGGCCTACGGCACCTATCCGCGCATCCTCGGCCGCTACGTGCGCGAGGAGAAGTTGTTCCCGCTCGAGGACGCCGTGCGGCGCATGTCGTCGGCGGTCGCATCCCGGCTCTCGCTCCGCGATCGTGGCCTGCTCCGAGAGGGGCTCAAGGCCGACGTGGTCGTATTCGATGACGCGACGATCATCGATGTCGCGACGCCCGAGCGCCCGCACCAGATCAGCCGCGGTGTGCAGCAGGTCTGGGTCAACGGTGTACGCGTGCTGCGCGATGGCAGGCACACCAATGCCAGGCCCGGTCGGGCGTTACGGGGCCCGGGGTATACACCGTGATGCGAGAGCTCGTTTGTCATCCAGTCACCTTCCGACCATCGTGCGCTTCATTCTCCGCCTTCTCGCTGTACTGCTCGTAGCCGTCGCCGGCGCCGCGGGTTGGATGACCTGGCGCGCCACCCGCCTCGTGCCACGTCGCGTGACGGCGCCGCCCGCGGATCCGTCGATCACCAGCGCGGCAACGAGCGCCGCCCGCCTGGCAGAGGCCGTGCGGTTCCGCACCATTTCCTCGCAGGACACGGCGACGTGGGATTCCCTGCCCTTCGTCGAGTTCCGTGACTGGCTCGTCGCGGCGTATCCACGCGTCCACGCGACGCTCACGCGCGAGCTGGTGAACCGTCACTCGCTGCTCTACACCTGGAAAGGATCGGACACGACACTCGCTCCGCTCCTGCTCACTGGTCACTTCGATGTCGTCCCGGTGGAACCAGGGACGGAGTCGAGGTGGACGCATCAGCCCTTCGCCGGCGATACGGCCGGTGGCTTCGTCTGGGGACGCGGCGCGCTCGATGACAAGGTCTCGGTCATCGGGGTGCTCGAAGGCGCGGAGCTCCTGCTCACTCAGGGGTTCACCCCCACCCGCACGATACTGTTCGCCTTTGGCCACGACGAAGAGCTGGGCGGGGGGCAGGGCGCCGGGCACATGGCGCCGCTGATTCGGGAGCGATACGGGTCGGTATCGATGCTCGTGGACGAGGGCGGGTTCGTCTCACGCGGACTCGTGCCAGGCGTCGAGCGGCCGGTTGCCCTCATCGCCGTCGCCGAGAAATCCTCGATGACGGTGGAGCTTTCCGTGATCGGCGCCGGCGGTCACTCGTCCGTTCCGCCTAACCATTCGGCGCTCGGCATTCTCGCCCGCGCGCTGGCCCGACTCGAGGATGCACAGATGCCGGCGCGCCTGACGCCGGTGACCACGGCCTTCCTCAGAAACATTGCCGCCGAAGGCGACTTCACGATGCGGCTGGCCCTGGCCAATCCGGTCCTCGAGCCCATGGTCGTGCGCCAGTTACTGTCCCGGCCGCAGACCGCCTCCACTGTGCGAACGAGCACGGCGGTAACGATGGCGTCGGGAAGTCCCAAGGAGAACGTGCTCCCGATCCGCGCGGTCGGGATGGTGAACTTTCGAATTCTCCCCGGAGACTCGGTGCAGGGTGTGCTCGAGCACGTCCGGAGGGCCGTGAACGACACGTCCGTCCACATCCGTGCTCTGGGAACACCCCGCGAACCATCGCCGATCGCCGATTTTCAGTCGAAGGAATTCGGCATTCTGGAGCGGACGATCGTGCAGCTCTACGACAGTGTCCTGGCGACCCCATACCTGCTCACGGCCGCGACGGACACGCGACACTACGAGTCCCTGACCCGAAACGTCTTCCGCTTTGCTCCCGCGGTCGTGACGTCCGAGATGATCTCCGGGGCACACGGTACTGATGAGCGCGTGCGCACGGCTGATTTTGCCCATGGCATCAGGTTCTGGGCACAGTTCATGAAGAATGCGCAGGAGCGTTAGATTGGGCATCTCCCCGATCGCTTGAGCCGTCGAGCCCGCTGGTGACCGAGACCAAGACCTGTCCGCAGTGTGGTAGGACCTACGGGAGCGCCGACCGGTTTTGTACGGTTGATGGCGCGGCGCTCATTGGCGCCGGTGGTACATCACTGATTGGCACAGTAGTCGCCGACCGCTTTCTCGTCATGGAGAAGCTCGGCGAGGGCGGGATGGGAGAGGTGTACCTGGCCGAGCACGTCCGTATCAAGCGAAAGGTCGCACTCAAGCTCATGCGGCCGTGGATGCTGGGCGATCCCGTGGCCGTGGGGCGCTTCCATCGGGAGGCCGAGAACGCGAGCCAGATTTCTCACCCTAACGTGGCGCAGGTCTACGATTTCGGGGAGACGGCGGAACGCGTGGTGTATCTCGCCATGGAGTTCGTCGACGGGGAACCGCTGTCGCGGATTCTCGAACGCGAGGGGAGCCTGCACACGGTGCGAACCGCCGAACTCGTCAGGCAAGTCGGAGAAGCGCTGACCGCGGCCCACCACATGGGGATCCTCCACCGGGACCTCAAGCCTGACAACGTGATGGTCGGTCGGACTCGCTACGGAACCGACCTCGTGAAGCTGGTGGACTTCGGTATCGCGCGGGCGATGCACCGCGGCACGCAGCAATTCACGTCCACAGGCATGGTCGTCGGCACTCCCGACTACATGAGCCCCGAGCAGCTATCCGGGGATGAGCTCGACGGCCGGAGTGATCTCTATGCGCTGGGGCTGATCGCCTTCCGGCTGCTGACGGGGAGCGGCGCGTATCCGGAGGGGTCGAGCGGCGAGGCGATGATCGCCCGCCTGACGAGTCCTCCCCGGCGGCTGGCGGTGGTCCGCCCTGAACTGTCCTGGCCCGGTGCACTGCAGGCGGCCTTCGACCGAGTGCTTGCCGCCGATCCCAAGGACCGGTTCTCCGACGCGATGGAGTTCGTCGCCGAGCTGGACGCGGCCGTGTCCGAAATGCCGTTAGGCGAGCAGGAGCAGGCATATCTCCTGGCGCTGTCGCAGAAGCGCGCGACTCCGTCGCGGCAGGGCGCGGTGCTCGACGCCGCCACGCCGGTGCGGGGCACCAGTGCGATTCGCGCGGATACCCCAATGCCCATCTCGGCCGTCCTGACACCGCCGGAGCGCGAACGCATCATCACGCAACCCCTTGCCGGCGTGACGGTGGTTCCGCCGCTGGCGAAGCCCGCGGCACCCGAGGCCCCGATCGCCGGTGAGCCTGATGAGCCCGCGCCGGTTGTTGCGTCGGCCGCTGGGAGCGACGCATCGAGGAAACGTCGAGGGTTACCGCTGGCCCTCGCCGGCGTTGGCGTCGCGGCGCTGGCCGTGGTGCTCGTGACCCAGGGGGGCGACGAGGCGCCAGCCTCTCCGTCCCGTCCCGCCGACTCCCTGGCGATTGCGGTACCACCTCCGGTCGAGTCGCCGGTGCCGACGCCAGTCCAACTACCTGCAGCTGGCGGCGACTCGCTGCTGATCACCACGATGCGGCGGGCAACGCTGGCCGCGTGGTCCCCCGATGGGCAGCAGCGCGGAGTGGCCGTGCTCACGGATTCCAGTGGTGGCACCGGCCTCGCCCTCACCGCCGCGACGCTGGTGTCGTCGGATTCGGGCGTCGACGTGTTCACGGATCAGAACACGCGCATTCGGGCGACCGTGCTCTCGATCGATAAGACGGCGGGACTGGCAACACTCCTGCTGCCGATGCGCCGGTGCAGAAGCTGCGCACTGCTGCCCGCAGACGCGGCTGATCCGGCGGTGGGTGACACGGTGCTCTTTCTCCCGGTGGGGACAGGAGCGGGAGCGCGCAGCGAAGGGGATACCAGCACCGCGACGATCGCGACGTTCGACGGGCGCCGGATCACGACGTCGGAGACTCCGCGCAACGTCGCCGGCGCTCCCGTCGTCTCGCGGCGCACGGGGCGGCTCATCGCGTTAGGTGGCTCGCCCAGGCTCGTCGCCCCGACCGCACTCCGGGACGCGATCGTGGCGGGGAAGATTGCCGCCAGGACCCGCACACCGCGGGATTCGGTCGTGCCGATCTGGCCCGCGACGCCGGTCAGAGGGTCCCTGCTGGGCGACGACGTGATGGCGCGCCTGCGGTCCGATATCGAGGTCTATCGGGTCCCGAAAGACCGCCTCACGCTGGTCATCATGACGCCTCAGGTCATGAAGTACCGCGAGGATCAAAACAACAACCCGATGAACATTCCCGCCGATCCGATCCGTGCCTGGTCCCCGTGGCGGACGTATGTTGGTGAACGCCGCGCGGTTGTGGTGCTGAACGCCGCGCACAAGGACGCGTCGTTCCCGACCTGGACGCAACGGGACCTGGATTTCGGAAACACGGATATTCGATCGATCCGCCTGTTCCGCAACGACAGCCTGGTCGCGTCGATCGAGACAGGCACGTTTCCGGCCCTCACGAGCAACGGCAGGCGCGAGATCAAGTCGACGGCGATTGCGGTCTACTCGCCGTTCGAGTTCCGCTCCGGCAACAACTTCGTTGCCAAGGTCGTCGATGCCCGAGGGACGATCGTAGACGTGCGAATTCCACCCGGGGCGCTCGAGGCAGTCCGTTCCGACTTCCGCTGGCTGTTCCGCTGATTGCCTCGCGGGGCGCGGTGCATTGAAGCAGTTGTGTTGAGGTCCAGGGGTTCGCCGTTGCGGTCCTGATCCGAGGGCTTCCCACACTCATGCGCGGGGCCTAACGCGCAAGCTCCTCGCCCGCCACCCTCGCACATTCCGCCATGACAGCCCCCCCGACGAGGATCGCCCCCTCGTCGGCATAGAACCGTGGTGAATGGGCCGCGATACGCTCGCCACCGGATTCCCGCGCGCCGATGCGCAAGAAGCACCCGGGAATGCGTTCCATGTAGAAGGCGAAGTCCTCGCCTCCCATGTTGATGATTCCGAACGGGACGACCGCGCCGCTGCCCAACGTGTTCTCCGCAGCCTGACGAGCCCATCCCGCTTCCCGCGGCGGGTTGACGATCGGCGGTGTCCCGCGCTCCACGATGGCCGTGACGTGGACCCCATGGGCCTCACCCACCGCGACGCTCAGACGCGCGACCTCGTCGAGCAACCGCTGTCGGGTGGTGGGGTCCATCGCGCGCAACGTGCCTGTGATCGATGCTCGCTCCGGAATCACGTTCGCCGCCGCCCCCGCGTGAATCGAGCCGACCGACACCACCGCCGGAGCGGCGGGGTCGAGTCGGCGCGATACGATGGTCTGCAGGGCCGACACGATCGCGGCGACGGCGACGATGGGATCGGCCGCTTCGTGCGGGCGGGCTCCATGCGCGCCACGCCCATGGACTTCGATCGCGAACGTGTCCGCGGACGCGGCCAGCGGCCCAGACTCGGCGATCACATCGCCGACCGCGAATCGCCGGTCGACGTGTCCTCCAAAAATTGCCGCTACGCCGTCGAGCGCGCCTGACGAGAGAATCGCGGCAGCGCCGGCGCCGACCTCCTCCGCCGGCTGAAGCACGACCACGACGTCTCCAGGCGATGGGCGTTGCAGCAGCTGCATCGCTGCCGCGATCGTCCACGTCGCATGCACGTCGTGCCCGCAGGCGTGCATCACTCCCGGCACCGACGAGGCATACGCAAGCCCCGTCTCCTCGTGAATGGGCAGCGCATCGATGTCACCGCGCAACGCCAGCACCGGGGCCCGCGGGTCCAGACCAGGGATGCGCGCGACGACCCCGGTCCTCGCCACGCGCCTGACGTCACGGGCACCAAGGTTTCGCATGACTTCCTCCAGTCGCGTCGCAGTGCGCACCTCCTGCCAGGAGAGTTCCGGATGCTGATGCAACTCGCGCCGCAAGGCGAACAGCTGATCGACCTGTGCGTCGGAGAAGCGCGCGCGCGCGCGGTGGAGCGGAGAGGTCACTAGGCCGCCACCAGTTCCATCCGGACCGTGAGATCGTCCACGCGATCGCGATCCACGCGCACGCCGATCCCGGGCCGGTTCAGCGGTACGATGGTCGTCCCTTGAGATGTCATCGTCCACTCCGGGGTCACGATGTCGCGTTCCCAATAGCGTGCACTCGGACTCACGTCACCCGGCTTCAGGAAGTTGGACAGCGAGGCGAGTGCGACGTTGTAGGCCCGTCCGATACCGCTCTCCAGCATGCCGCCGCACCACACGGGAACGCCGTTCGACGCGCAGTAGTCGTGAATGGCTATCGACGAGGTAAAGCCTCCGACGCGCCCGGGCTTGATGTTGATGATCCGACCGCTGCCCAGACGCACCATGTCCTGTGCCCGCTCGAGATTCGTGATCGACTCATCGAGACAGACCGGGGTCTTGAGGCGCCGCTGCAGTTCGGCGTGCCGCACGATGTCATCCCAGGCCAGTGGCTGTTCGAACATCATCAGACCGAGATCATCCATCGCCACCAGCGCCTCACAGTCCTCGAGCGTGTAGGCGTTGTTCGCGTCGGCCATGAGCGGCGCCTCGGGGAACGCCGAGCGAACCGCGCTCACGAAGTCGACATCTCGCCCTGGCTTGATCTTGATCTTGATCTTGCGGTATCCCTGCGCCAGCGCCGCGCGCGCTTTTTCGACGAGGGCATCCGGCGAATCCTGGATGCCTAACGAGATCCCGACGTCGATCTCCTGGCGCGTGCCGCCGATGAGCCGGGCCAACGGAAGTCCCAGGCGCTCGGCCTCCACGCCCCACATTCCCATCTCCACGGCCGCCTTGGCCATCTGGTGTCCGCGGAAGTCGCGCTCGAGCGCGGCGTGTACTTGTCCTGGCGAGGCAAAGCGTTGTCCGAGCACCCGTGGCGCGCACCACTTGAGCATGGCCAGCCATGCCGTGTCGATCGTCTCCGGCAGATAGTTGGGTGCGTCATCGGCTACGCACTCGCTCCACGAGGACGCGCCGCTTGCGTCCTCCAGCTCAACGAGCGCGATGCGGCGCTCCGACATCGTCCCGGACGAGATCTGAAACGGTTCACGCAAGGGCAGCCGGATCTCCCGCAGCGTGAGTCGGACGATGTGCAGCATCGAGCCTCAGGGTGATCGTGACAGAACGTAGTACGGCAGCGTGCCCTCGTGCGCACGCACGAACCGCGTAATGGCATAGCCGTTGCCGAGTAACGGAACCACGGAACGCCGCACCGCATGCCGCCACACGCCGGGAAGGTCGGCGCCGTGGTTCCGAAGGGCCGACGAATCGGGGGGGATCTGCACGCGCACACAGCGGGCCCCCCCGGCCGAACGCACGGTCGGTCGTCCGTGATCGTCGAGCGGGTTGATCAACAGTGCCGCTGCGTCAGAGGGCCCGGGAAGATCGAGTCCCGGAGTGGGATGGAACTCGTCTCGCAGCTCCCACGCGACGACAAACCGGTCGGTCGGAACCGCTCCATGCAGGCTGCTCCCCGTGTTCGATCCGTACATGTCCTCGATGTACTCGACGGCACGAGCGCCCAGTCGGTTGATGTTAAGGTGCGCGTTACGCGCGACCAGCGGGTCAAAGGTCCAGTACATCACCTCGACCCCCAGCGCCAGGACCCGCTGTCGCTGGAAGTGCTTGAGCTGCTCGCCCAGATGATGCCCCCGCGCGTGTTCCCGAACGGCCAGCATGTCGGACCAGTGGACCAGGCGGCCGTCCCGTACCCCGGTGAGCCCAAAGACGAAGCCGAGCATGCGGCCGCCCTGGTCGAAGGCGCCGGCGGTGACACCGCCCACCTTCTGGGAGACCCGCAGGATGGCAGCCGGAACGCGCTCGGAGAACCCGCGTCCCCACGTCTCCTCCTGGATCTCGCAACACTCCTGATACTCCGCCAACGTGTCGAGATCGCGAATGATGATGTCCGGAGCAGCCGTCATCGCGATGGGGCGTGAAGAAGCACTTGCAAACTCGGGGAATGCGGGTAAATCAGAGCGCAGGACCGATTTGTATACAAAATTCTCCGCAAGAATGACAGGAGCCTGTGTCATGCGCAAGTGGAGCAGGGGGCTGCGGCTCGCCACAGGACTTGCCGCGGCCGCGGCGTGCGGCGCGGGAGCCGGGGACGCCGATCGCCCATCGACCGCGCGGCCGTACGACGTCGTGATCTCGAACGGCCGGGTGATCGATGGCGCCGGTAACGCGTGGTTCCTCGGCGATGTGGGGATTCGCGGCGACCGCATCGTGCGAATCGCTCCGGCCGGGCTGCTCCAGGATGCCGTGGCGACCACTCGCATCAATGCATCCGGCCTCGCCGTCGCCCCCGGGTTCATCGACATCCAGAGTCATTCACGCGACCCCTTCCTCACGGGGGATGGGCGCGTGGTGAGCAAGATCAGTCAGGGCATCACCACGGAAATCATGGGTGAGGGGTGGACCAACGCACCGGCTAACGACAAGACCCTCGCTGCGCTTTCGGCGATCGATCCCAGCAACGCCGCCGACTCCGTGGCACGGCGGTTTGTCGGCCCGGATGGCTTTGACCGGTGGCTCACGGCGATGGAGCAACATGGTGTGTCCCCCAACATCGGGTCGTTCATCGGGGCGACGACGATCCGTGTCTACGCCAAGGGCGCGGCGGCGGGGGCTCCGAGCTCTGCCGAATTGGACACGATGCGGGCGGTGGTGAGGCGTGCGATGGAGGATGGCGCCTTTGGTGTTGCCAGCGCGCTGATCTATCCGCCCGGCAACTTTGCCGGCACCGAAGAACTCGTGGAGATCGCCAGGGCCATGGCACCGTACGGGGGTGTGTACATCTCGCACATGCGCTCGGAGGCAGACCAGTATCTCGAAGCCATCGACGAGTTGCTCCGCATCGGCCGCGAAGGCGGCGTGGCGACCGAGATCTATCACCTCAAGGCGGGTGGTGTGCGAAACTGGCCTAAAGCGGCGCAGGCTGTGGCCAAGATCGATTCCGCCCGTGCGGCCGGCCAGGACGTGCAGGCGAACATGTATCCCTACGTGGCCGGCGGCACCGGCCTGGCAGCCTGCACGCCTCCCTGGGCCTCGGCGGATGACAAGCTGCTGCCCAACCTGCGAGATGCGGCCACGCGCGCCAGGGTCATCGCCGAGATGAGTCAGGAACGCACCACGTGGGAGAACCTCTGCCGACTCGCGACGCCGGCCGGTGTCATGACCGTCGGCTACACGAAGGATGAGCTCAAGCAGTACGAAGGCAAGCGGATCGGCGAGATCGCGGTGGACATGAAGAAGGACTGGGCGAACACCGTCATCGACCTGATCCTCGCGACCGACGGGCAGGTGGGGATGCTCGTGTTCATGATGTCTGAGCCCAACGTCGAAATGCAGCTGAAGCAGCCGTGGATCAAGATCGGGACCGACGCCGACGGATGGGATCCCGACTCGGCCAAGGGCCTGACGCACCCGCGGGCCTACGGCACGTATCCGCGGATTCTCGGCCACTACGTACGCGAGCGAAGGCTCATGCCGCTGGAGGACGCCATACGCAAGATGAGCTCCGCGGTCGCCACGCGCCTCTCGATTCGCGACCGCGGCCTGCTGAAAGAGGGATTCTTCGCGGACATTGTGGTGTTCGATCCTGCCACGATTGGTGACAAGGCCACGTTCACCCAGCCGCATCAGATCTCCACCGGCATGAAGCACGTGTTCGTCAACGGTACACACGTGTGGAACGAGGGGACGCACACTGGAGCCAAGCCGGGTCGCGTGCTGCGCGGTCAGGGGTGGAAGGGAGCGACGCCATGAGTGCCACGCCGCGCGCCCGCGCGCGCCGCAGCGCCCGGCCTGAGGTCGTGTATCACAAACTCCGCGAGTTGATCGTGCGCGGCCAGCTCGCGCCAGGGGCTCGCATCGTCGAGACGGATGTCGCCGCACGGCTCGGCGTGAGCCGCACGCCCGTTCGAGGTGCGCTGCAGCGACTCAATCAAGAAGGCTACATCGTGGAAACACCGCGCCTGCAACAGTCGCGACCCATGGTCGCGCCGCTCACCCGCGAGGATGCACGCGAGTTGTTCTACATCGTCGCGGAAATCGAGGGACTGGCCGCGCGGTTCGCCGCGGCACGTCCGCCGAAGCAGCGCGACGCCCTGGCCGCCGACCTCACGTCCATCAACGACGACTTCAAGCGTGCAGCGCAGGCGAAACACCAGGACCACAACCGACTCTGGGAGCTCGATGAGCGCTTTCATCGCCGCTACGTGGAAGCAGGCGCCGGGGCACGACTCATCGCGCTGCACGATGCCGTGAAGCCGCAGGCCGAGCGCTACGAGCGCCTGTACGTCAGCCTTCTGGCCCGTGACCTGGCGACCTCGGTGAACGAGCATACGGCCATCATTCGCGCGGTCCGAAGCGGGAACTCGGACGCCGCCCAAGCCGCGGTCCAGACAAACTGGCGCAACGCCGCCGAGCGGTTAGGCGCGGTCATCGAGAGTGTGGGGGAGAGGGGGTCCTGGTAGTGGGTGATGGTAGGCGATAGGCGGTAGGCGGTAGCGATCATTCAGTCTCCATTCTCCATTCTCTATTCTCCATTGTCCACCCATGCCCACCCGCCGAACCGCCATCCGCACTCTGGCTACCGCCATCGTGGGGGCACCCCTCATCAATCGTGGTCGCTTCTCGCTTTTTGGCGGTACAGTCGCCGAGTACTCTGAGCGGTGCATCCGGCTGATCCGCGAATCCATCGTCGTGGATATGCTGGGCCTCTTCTCTCTCGGTCCGGACAACACCACATGGATGCGGAACCCCGACGCCTTCACGGTGGCCGATGCGCAACGCTTCCGGGATTCCGGCATCACGGCGTTGCACCCGGCGACGGGGACTGGTGGGCCCGACGTCTACAACTCGACGCTCCGGTTCCTCTCGATGATCAATGGATTCGTCGCGGCCCGCGACGAGTTCGTTCGGGTGGACAGCGCGGATGATTTCGCGCGAGCCAAGACCAGCGGCCGGATCGGCGTGATTCTCGGCGTGCAGAACTCCGAGCACTTTCGAACGCTGCCGGACGTCGAGCAGTTCCACGCGTTAGGCCAGCGGGTATCGCAGCTCACCTACAATACCCGCAACATGCTCGGCAACGGCTCGACCGAACGCCGGGACGAAGGGCTGAGCGACTACGGGGTCGCCGTGGTGCAGAAGATGAACGATGTGGGGATGGCCGTCGACGTCTCACATTGTGGCGACAAGACGTCGCTCGACGCGTTCGAGGTGTCGACGCGTCCCGTACTGATCACGCACTCCAACGCACGTGCTCTCAACCCGGGCCACCCGCGGTGCAAGCCAGACGACGTCATTCGGGCCTGCGGCAAATCCGGCGGCGTCATGGGCATCACCGGCGTGCGCAACTTCGTGAAGGGGTCCGAGCCCACGACGATAGAGGACCTGCTGAATCACTTCGACTACGTCGCGAAGATGATCGGGGTGGAGCAAGTGGGCATTGGGAGCGACATCGACCTGTTCGGCTACGACGCGATGCCGCCCGAGGACTATCGCCGGCTCAAGGCGGCATACAAGGGAAGCTACGCGTTCCGCGAAAAGATCGACATCGAGAAGGTCGATCATCCGAAGCGCATGTACGATCTGACCGAAGGGCTGATTCGCCGCGGCTATACTGATCCACAGATCTCCGGGGTTCTCGGCGGGAACTTCGTGCGGGTGCTGGGCAGGATCTGGGTGCCCAAGGTGGGGTGAGCCGCGGCGCGAGCCGTTTCCGCACGACGGCGCCGACGCTCGATCTCCCGGCAAGTCGTCAGGCAGCGGCCCATTGCACTCACGATCCCTGAGCTGAGAACGGAACTTCTGCTGGAGGCTGGCATGCGTTGCTTCATCACCGCCACGATCCTCGCCGCGACGGCGACCGCGACTCCACTCGGCGCGCAGGACACCGGGCAACCGGCGCGCGATCCCGGCGTGGTGCCGACCAGCCAGGTCACGGCTGCGCTCGCAGCGTGGCAGCTGCCACGGGTCGCCGTCGCCGTGGTCCGCAACGATTCCATCGTGTATGAGCGCGGTTTTGGCGTACGAGAAGCAGGCAAGGCCACGCCGGTCACGCCGCACACGGTCTTTGCGATCGGTCCACCTCCAAGGCGTTCACGTCGGCCGCGGTAGGTATCCTGGTGGATGCGACGCAGGTCGCCTGGGACGATCCCGCCACGAAACACCTCCCGGGTTCCAGCTCGCAGGCGTAGGAAATAGAGACTGGAGATGAGAGAATGGAGAATGGAGAATAGAAACCAGAGCATGGGGATGGAGACGCGTGAAATGATACGGAAACGACTCGGCGTCCTGCTGCTTGCATCGGCGGTCGCCTGCCAGACGCAGCCTGTGCAGACGGGCCCGACGCCGGCGGTGGTGACACAAGCCGTGGCCAGGCCTAACGACGCCACGCCAGGGGTACGCATGGCGGAGTATGATATTGTGATCCGGAATGGGCGCGTGGTCGACGGCATGGGGAACCCCTGGATCCTCGCCGATGTCGGGATTCGTGAGGGCAGATTCGCAAAGATCGGACGCATCTCTGAGCGCGGCATACGAGAGATCGACGCCAAGGGGCTGTACGTCTCACCGGGCTGGATCGACATGATGGATCAGTCGGGAGGTGTGCTGCCTCGCAACGGTCTCGCCGAGAACAAGCTGAAGATGGGGGTCACGACCGCGATCGGCGGCGAAGGCGGCTTTCCGGTGCCCGCGGGAAGAATCCCCGAGTACTTCCAGTCACTCGAGCGGCAGGGCATCAGCATCAACTTCGGTAACTACTACTCGCAGACGCAGGCACGGGTGGCCGTCATGCAGTATGTGTCACGGAACCCGACGCCTGACGAGCTGGAGCGGATGAAAGCGCTGATGGACACGGCAATGCGCGCTGGTGCGATGGGAATGACCACGGCGCTGATCTATCCTCCCAGCTCCTACACAACGACCGATGAACTGGTGGAGGTGGCGAAAGTGGCCGCGAAGTACGGCGGTGTCTACGCGAGCCACATCCGCGGCGAGGGCGCCGAGGTCGTACAGTCGGTGAAGGAACTGATCGAGATTGCCGAGCGTGCGGGTCTCACCGGCGAAGTGTTCCACCTCAAGGCCGCCTATCGTCCGGGCTGGGGCATCCTGATGGACAGCGTACGCCAGGCGATCGAAGCAGCCCGCGCGCGCAATGTGGATGTCGCGGCCGACATGTATGTGTACACCGCGGGCGGCACGGGGCTCGATGCGACCGTGCCGAGCTGGGCGCAGGAAGGCGGGGGCGATTCGCTTCGTGCGCGCCTGCGGAATCCCGACATCCGTGCGCGGCTCAAACGCGAGATCCAAACGGGCTCGCCGGGCTGGTGGAATATCATCGAGGCTGCCGGTGGTTGGGATGGCGTCGTCCTCGCCGCGGCGCGAAACCCTGACAACGCTAAATGGGAAGGGAAGAGCCTCACGCTGATTGCCCGGGAACTGGGCAAGGACCCCGCCGATGCCGCGTGGGACCTGATGCTGGAAGGCACCGGACGGGTAACCGCGATCTATCACATGATGAGCGAGCAGGACATCGAGACGGCGCTCAGGTTCCCCTGGACCTCCATCGGCAGCGATGCAGGCGCGGCGCTCAGCCCGGGCGCCGGTGACGGCACGGGGCTGCCGCATCCGCGGGCGTACGGCAACGCGGTGCGCGTGGTATCCCGCTATGCGCGCGAGCGCAAGGTGATTTCCGTCGAGGAGGCGATCCGCAAGCAAACGTCGTGGCCAGCCACGCGCATGAAGCTCGCCAATCGAGGCTCGATCAAGGAAGGCAACTGGGCCGACGTGACGATCTTCAATCTCGAAGTCCTCGACGATCGCGCCACCTACGAGAAGCCGATGCAGTATCCCACAGGTATCGAATACGTCATCGTGAACGGCGCACTGACCATCGACCACGGGACGCACACGGGCGCGCGGGCAGGCCGCGTGCTCTACGGTCCCGGCAGGAGCAACTGAACATGGCATTCCTCATGGTTCGCCTGTCGACGCTGGCCCTGCTGGGCCTTGGGACATTGGCCGGTGCTCAGACGCGGGCGAGGCAACCGAGTCGCCTCGCCCCTCTCGATGCGTACGTCGACAAGGTGATGAAGGACTGGAAAGTCCCCGGGATCGCGATCGCCGTCGTCAAGGACGACTCGGTGGTTCTGGCGAAAGGCTACGGCGTCCTGAAGGTCGGTGAGGCTGCTCCGGTGGACGCGAACACGATCTTCGCCATTGGATCATCGTCCAAGGCATTCACGGCCGCGTTGGCGGCGCTGGCGGTGGACGATGGCAAAATGCGGTGGGACGACCCGGTGTCGAAGTACCTCCCCGGTTTTCAACTGTACGATACCTACGCGTCGCGCGACCTGACGATCCGAGATGCGCTCTCGCACCGCAGCGGCCTCGCGCGCGGTGACCTGATGTGGTATGTGGCCGGATTCCCACGGGACGAGATTCTGCGGCGCGTCCGATACCTCGAGCCCACCTGGGGGTTTCGCGGCCGCTTCGGCTATCAGAACATCATGTTTCTCGCGGCGGGTGAAGCCACGGCAAGAGTGCAGGGTGCGTCCTGGGACGACCAGATCCGCACGCGGCTCTTCGCACCGCTGGGGATGACGAGCTCCTCCACGTCGGTCACGGCTCTGGCGGGGAAGCCTAACGTGGCCTCTCCCCATGCCGAGCAGGACTCGGCCCTGCTGGTGATTCCGTGGAAGAACATCGACAACATCGCACCGGCCGGGTCGATCAATTCCAGCGTGAACGACATGACACGCTGGCTCCGGTTCCAGCTCGGGCGCGGCAAGATCGCCGGCAAGCAGCTCGTCTCGGAGGGCAATCACGGCGAGATGTGGGGGGCGAACACGCACATCCGGCTCGCTGGGCTGGAGACGCGTTTCCTGGCGCCCGGGGCGAACCTCGCGGCGTACGGCATGGGCTGGTTCCTGCAGGACTTCAACGGCCGGCTCGCCGTTCATCACGGCGGTAATATCGACGGGTTCTCGGCGATGGTGGCAATGCTGCCTGACGAGAAGCTGGGTGTCGTCGTGCTCACCAACAAGGATGGAACGCCGGCGCCGGTGACGCTCTTTCCATACGTCTTCGATCTCTATACGCGCGATGCCCCGCGTGACTGGAGCGCCGAATACCGCAAGCTGCTCGGTGGCGCTGCCGCCGCCGCCGCCGCGGCAGAGTCGGCACTGGTGAAAGCACGCGTCGCCGGCACGTCGCCTTCACTGTCCCTCGACACATACGCGGGCATCTACAGCGACTCGATGTATGGCGACATCACCGTGTCGAAGGTGGGTGATCGCCTGCGTCTCGTGTTCGGCATCATGAACGGGACGTTGGAGCATTGGCACTACGACTCGTTCCGCGCCGTGATGGAGCCGAGACGGTTCGGCAAGATGATGACGACGTTCGTGCTCAACGCGTCGGGCAAGCCGGAGGAGCTGAAGGTGGAATCGATGCCGGAGGCGACATTTCGCCGCGTACCGCCCAGGGCCGACACGCGACCGGCCGTGGCGCTGAGCCTGGATCAGCTGAACACGCTCACCGGAAAATTCACGGCAGAGACGGCGCCGATCGAGCTCGATGTGCAATTGGTCGGTGATGCGCTCAAGCTCACCGTACCGGGGCAGCCCACCTACACGCTCGTGGCGGTGACGCCGACACGATTTCGGTTGACGGGGCCACCCGGCATGCCCGAGGGCTTCTACTTCGACTTCGCAATGGAGGGCTCAAAGGTGGTCGGCGCCACGCTGGAACAGCCGGCACCGCGACCTGCGCTCAAGCTCAAAAAGAAGTGAGCAGGGAGCCCCGTTCCACCGCTGGACTATCCGGACTTCGAGGGCACCACGTCAGGCAAACAGCCCGACCTGCCCCCCGGTGTGCCAGAACATCACCGTCTCGCCATCCCTGAATCGCCCGGCCCGACCGTAGGCGACGACGGCAGCCAGCGCCTTGGCCGTGTACCAGTGATCGGTGAACAGGGCTTCCGTCTGCGCGGCAAGCCGCTGCGCTTCGAGTGATGCACTCGTGGGAACGCCGTAACCCTCGCCCACAAACGACGCGTCGGCCTCGAACCGATCACGGGCCGCCAGCGCGCCGTGGGCGAGGCCAAGTCGCTCTTCGATGCCGCTGCAGATGCCATCCACCACCCGCCCGATCTCCTCAGCGGGATCATCGGCGCTGATGCCGAGAACGCGCGTGTTCATCTCGAACAGCGCGCATCCAGCAATCAATCCTGCCTGCGTACCGCCTGACGAGGACGCGGAGATGATGACGTCGGGCACGAGGCCCTGGTAGACGAGCTCCCCCACGCCGCGGGCTAGTCCCATCGCCCCCAGGGGAGTGGATGCGCCGAGCGGGATCACGCACGGCGAGCGGCCCTCCGCGCGCAGCCGGGCGGCGAGTGACTCCATACCCGGGTTGCGGTCGCCGCGGCCGGCGACGTACGTGACATGCGCGCCTAACAAGTCGTTGAGCAGCGCGTTGCCGGTGAGCCGGTCGGGTTTGCTGCCATTGGCGACGATGTGACACGCCATGCCAAGCCTGGCCGCGGCCGCAGCCGTGGCTCGGGCGTGATTGGATTGCACCCCGCCGCAGGTGATGAGTGTGTCACAGCCCTGATCCCGCGCCTCTGCGGCGACGAGCGTGAGCTTGCGCACCTTGTTGCCGCCAAAGCCGAAGGGAAGCGCGTCGTCGCGCTTGATGAGCAGTCGACTGCCCATACCGATCGCATCGCGTAAGCGCCAGGCGAAATCGATGGGCGTCGGAAGGGCGCCGAGCTCCACGGACGGCAGCGCGAGCAACCGATCGCGGGCGGTGGAGATCGAGTTCATGAGGGAAGCACAGGAAGGACGAGAAGCCCGGGAGGACTCGATCCGAACCTAGCGGGATGAGCGAATGCGCGCGACCGTATGGCCCGCACTTTCGGGCTTCTCGTGTTTCGCTCTAAGGATGACATGACTCAACAGCCGCCTGCCGAAGCTCAATCCGGCCTTGACCCGTGGAAGCCCGCTGCCCTGCCGCAGCCCCCGATGCCACGTGGTCTGCAATGGTTTGGCGTCGTCGGCCCCGGTGTGATCGTGCTTGGCGCCTCGATAGGCAGCGGCGAGTTTCTGCTCGGGCCCGCGGCGTTCGTGAAGTACGGACTCACGATGCTGTGGGTCGCCAGCTGCGCGATGGTGTTGCAGACGATCTTCAACCAGGAGCTGATGCGCTACACGCTGGCCACGGGCGAGCCGGTGGTCACGGGCTTCATGCGCACCAAACCCCATGCCACGTTCTGGGCCTGGATCTATGCGCTGCTGTACTTCCTCCAGGTGGGCTGGCCGGCGTGGGCTGGCACCGCCGCCGGGGCCTTCTTCTTTCTCTTCACCAAACGACTCTCTGCTGCACCGGATGCAAACACCGTGTATGCGATCGGTGTCTCGCTGTTTCTCGTGTGCGTGATCGTCCTGCTGATCGGTCGCCGCATCGAGCGCACACTGGAGATGCTCAACTGGATCCTCGTGGCCTGCATTCTCACGGGATTCCTGGTCCTCGCCTTCTGGCTGGTGGAGGTAGGGACCGTGGGCGAGGCCTTGGCTGGTTTCATCGGCTACTCGCCGTCAGCGCGGGAGTTCCGTTTCATCCCCGAAGGAGCCGACTTCTTTCTCATTGGCGCGTTCGCCGGGTATTGCGGCGCGGGAGGCGTCGTCAACCTCACGCTCTCCAACTGGGCGCGCGATCGTGGCTACGGGATGGGGGGTGTCGCGGGCTACATCCCTGCGGCCGTGGGCGGACACAAGACGGAGTTGGCGCACACCGGCTTTCGCTTTGCCGATACCCCGGACGAAACGCGCAAATGGCGAGGCTGGTGGCGCGTGGTGCACGCCGACCAGTGGGGGGTCTTCTTCATCGGTGCCATGGCCGGCATGCTGCTACCGGCGCTGCTGTACGTGACCTTCCTGCCGCCGGGCACCGACATCCGCGGCTACGGCATCGCGGCGGCGCTCGCGCAGGCCATGGCGAGCGCTGGCGTGCCCCTGTTAGGCGGCGCCGTGGCGTTGATCGGGGCCTGGATCCTGTTCAAGACGCAGCTCGACGTTCTCGAAGGTATGGCCCGTGCCATCACTGACATCGTGTGGACGGGAAGCAAGCGCGTACGCACGTGGCGCGGCGGCGACGTGCGCGTCGTGTACTATTCCGTGCTTGCTGCGCTCGTGGTGTGGGGGGTGACCGCACTCAAGCTCGCCCAGCCCATCTTCCTGCTGCAGCTCGGGGCGAACGTGAGCGGAGTCGTGTTCGTGATCGCGTCGTTCCATCTGCTGTACGTCAACACGCGACTCCTGCCCGTGCACTGCCGGCCGCCGATGTGGCGACGTGTCGCGCTTGTCGTGTTTGCCCTCTTCTACGGAGCGTTTGTCGTCCTGTGGCTCAAGGGACTGATTGCGGCCTGACGACCATCGGCCCCTCTTTCTCGGCCAGGCGTTTCGCCAGCGGCTGCAGGAGCCATTGCAATGTGCCGATGCTCACCACGACCGGACTCCAGCGCCGGTCAGCGTAGAGTCGGAGCACATAGGCCCATCCCATCGGGTAGCCCCTCCGCGCGACCTTGGCCAATTTGCCCATGGCTTCCCAGCCGGAATGCGTGAGCTCCACGCGCGTAGCGCCGGCGTCGGGGACGAAATGAACGTCCACGCGCTGCGCTGTATTCCGCTCACGACCCGGGTGCCACGTGATCGCAAAGTGTGCCGGTGGATCCCACTCGAGCACCGTGCCCCAGAGCGATTCCTTTCCGCCACCGATCTTCTCGACGATCTCGCCCCCGACTCGCGGCTCGAACAGGACCGTCTGGGCGTTCTCCCCGCCAACAGAATGTGACCGCAAGGGCCACCACGTGGCGATCCCGGTGGTGAAGCGCTCGAAGGACTGCTGCTGAGTCCAGGACACGCGGACGGATGTGTGGATCGGGGATAGCGTGGCGATAGGCGTGGTTCATGAACGCGGACCTCGGCGATGAGTCCGGCGGCGCGAGCGAGCGGACGCCGCTGCCGGAGCGATGGGTGGGGGTGGTGCGGGATCGTCGGCAGCAAAGGCCGCCAGGACGTCGGTCCAGAATGACTCGAGATACCGGCGCAGTTCGAGCAGGCCGTCAGTCGACAGCGAATAGATGCGCCGGCGGCCCTCGGCGCGGACCGCGACCAGGCGCGCCTGCTCGAGGACGCGCAGATGCTGCGACACGGCCGGCTGCGTGACGCGGAGAGCGGTCGCCAGCTCGCCGACGGCGTGCGGGCGTGTCCGCAGCCGATCGAGGAGCTCGCGACGGGTGCCATCGGCCAATGCCGTGAGCGCAGATACATAAGTCACAGCTTATATATGTGCCGGGCCTCCGCTCTCGTCAAGGCGCGCCATGCACCCTTTCCTTGCTGGAGCGACGGTCGTAGCCTCCTCGGTTGCCGTCTCCCGTCCCCATGTGACCTCCTCCATCGACCTCGAACTCGCCGAGGACTGGCGCCAACCGCCCGGCATCTTCGTGATTGCCGAAGTGGGAGGTGTGGTAGGAGCGCAGATCCGGGACATCCAGCGACGGTACGATCCCAAGCTGGCAAACTCGCTTCCGCCTCACATCACAATTGCCGGGTCGTCAGGCGTCGGGCCGATCCCCGCCGCGATCGGCGTTCAGGAGCTGCGGGACCGATTGGAGCCGATCTGCAAGTCCACGCCACCGTTGACGCTCTCTCTGCAGAAGCCGCACCGATTCATGCAGACCGACATCGTCGTCCTTCCCCTCGACCCGCATGGCCCGCTCCGCAGTCTGCACGAACGCATTGCCGGCTCGGGGCTGCCGTTTGCGCGTCCCAGGTTCTCGTTCACGCCCCACATCACGCTCTCCTTCTACCGAACGCTGGAGCCGCGGGACGCCCGGCAACTGCTGGCCCTTCGAATCGACGAACCTGTCGTGGTCGACGCGCTGCGGTGTTCGCTGACCAATGAGCCCCTGCCGCCGCGCACGCTGATCGAGCTCCAGTTAGGCGTGCGTCCGTCATGACCGCGGCTGACATTCGCGCCCGCTTGGCGGCCGATGCGGCCCCAGAAGTGGCCCGCGCGTTCACCGATCTCATCAGCGACTTCCTTGCCACGTCGACATCGGGCCAGGGCCCGGTGGCGCCGTCACTCGCTCCGGAGGTGATCGCCAGGCGCTTTGTCGAGCCACTGCCACCTAACGGTCAGGAACTCCGAGAGGTGCTCGACCGCGTGCGGCGTGACGTCATGTCGGATGTGAACCACCTGTCACACCCGATGTATCTCGGCCATCAGGTCTCGGCGCCGTTGCCGCTGGGCGTCTGGGCCGATGCGCTCATCTCATCGATCAACAACTCGCTCGCGGTGAACGAGATGTCGCCCACCATCAGCCATGTGGAACGACGCGTGGTGAGATGGATGTGCGACCTGATCGGATGGGACGAGCGGGCGGGGGGGACCTTCACGTCAGGGGGGACCGAAGCGTCGTTCACGGCACTCCTCGCCGCACGCGCCGTCGTCCTGCCCGACGGGTGGGAGCATGGCATTGGTGCAGAACCGCCGGTGATGCTCTGTGGGGAGCACACACACTACGCCGTGTCGCGGGCGGCGGGAGAGCTGGGCATCGGAGTGCGCAACGTGATCACCGTGGCGACGCACAACTATCGAATGTCGCCAGAGGCTCTGCGACGGCAACTGCAGAAACTGCGCGAGAGCGGCCGGCGCGTGCTGGCCGTGGTTGCGACGTCGGGTCAGACGGCAACAGGGGCGTTCGATGACCTCGACGCCATCGGCTCGATCTGCCGGGCGTTTGACGCCTGGCTGCATGTGGACGGAGCGCATGGTGCGACCGCGCTCTTCTCGGCTGCACATCGTTGGCGCATGCGAGGGATCGAGCACGCGCACTCGCTGGCCTGGGATCCGCACAAGATGATGCTCCTGCCTCTGGCGGCGGGAACGGTCCTCGTGCGTGAAGAGCGCTGGCTCGACGCCGCCTTCAGGCAGCGCGCCCCGTACATCTTCGGCGACAGCGCGGAAGCGACGAGCTGGAACATCGGTCCGCGCTCGTTCCAGTGCTCTCGCCGCGGCGATGCGCTCAAGACGTGGATCGTCCTGCAGCGCTATGGCACCGAGGGCATGGCGGCCGTGTACGATCTCCTGTGTAGCCTGGCGCAGGCATTGCACCGACTGGTTGCCGCACACCCGGACTTCGAAGTCCTGCACGAGCCCGACTGCAACATTCTCTGCTTTCGCTGGGTTGGTGCCGGCGACAAGTCACCAACGGAATTGAATGAGCTGAACGGAACACTGCGCGAGCGCTACAATGCGTCGGGGGAGGGATGGATCACGGGGACCATTCTGGATGATCGTCGCGTACTCCGCGCAACGGTCATGAATCCGCATACCACCACTGGGCACCTGGAGCGACTGCTGGAAGGACTGAGTCGCACGGCGCACCAGATGACAGCACACTCTGCTTAGGTTTCACTTCCCGGGGAGAGGGCATGGCGACACGAAAGAAGAAGGTGCGGGCGGAAGCCGGCTCTCGAGGGCTCGATGCCAGACGGCTGGCGGGGGCGAATCCCCCAGCGAGCGTCCAGGCGCTGGCCGAGCGCATCGAAAAAGACGGGGGCGGCGTCCTTGCGACCTATCGCGATCCTCTCGGCAGCCAATGGCAAATCCTGGCCGCCCTTCCCCTCGATCGCGTGGAGCCGACGCCGTACCAGCGCAACCTCTCGGAGCCGCACGTGGAGCGGCTGACCAAGGCGATCGAGAAGGTGGGACGGTTTCTCGATCCGATCGTGGCCGTGCCCGTTGCCGATGGGACGTACTGGTCGCCTAACGGTTACCACCGGATGGGAGCGCTCAAGCTGCTCGGCACAAAGGCGATCGTCGCGATCGTCGTTCCCGAGCCCGAGGTGGCACACCGCATTCTCGCCCTCAACACGGAGAAGGCGCACAACCTTCGCGAGCGTGCAACGGAAGTGGCGCGCCTGGCCGAGGGCCTCGCGGCCCTTGATGACCGCCCGGAACGGGAGATCGAAACGGAATTCGAGGAAGCCGCGCTCGTCACGCTGGGCTTCTGTTATCTGCAGAATGGCCGGTTTTCCGGTGGTGTGTACCACCCGGTCCTCAAGCGCTGCGACAAGTTCTCGGCCGCCAAACTCCCGAACGCGCTACTGATGCGGAAGGAACGCGCCGCCAAACTTCTCGAGCTCAACGACGCCGTCAACGCCGCTGTGGCGGCACTCAAAGGACGCGGGCTGGAGAGCCCGTACCTCAAGGCATTCGTCGTGGCGCGGATCAACCCGCTACGCTTTCAACGCAAGCCCACGGCCGACTTCGACGAAACGATCGACAAGATGATCGGGAGCGCGAAACGCTTTGATGCGGGAAAGATCCGTGCGGATCAGGTGGCACGCTCGGGCGGGCCGCCGGTGGAGGAGGGGGCGTAGCGCGCTGTTCCAGGCCGCGCGACGGTCCTCACCGTGACGCCGGAAGGCGTTTCACCGCGTGGGAAAACCGTCGTTCAACTCACGAGCGCTCTTCTTACTCCAGGGCCTTCCTGACCGCCGCCTCAATGTCCTGAGTGCCTCCGGCACCGGCATACACGATCTTCCCCGACTTGTTCACAACGATCACGGTGGACGTCGCCTTCACGCCGTAGACCACGTCAGCCTCGCCCTTTCGATCGTACAGTGTTTCGATGTCGAAGCCGTGCTTCTCCATGTGCGCCTTCACGCGCGCTGGTGACTGATTGAACGAGACGGCGACGCCCAGGAACTTCACCCTGTCGCCATACTTCTTCTTCGCCTCGAGAATCCGTGGCGCCAGCGCTTCGCAGTTCTCGCACCACGTGGCCCACACTTCGATGAGCAGCGGCGTTTTTCCCAGGTACGCGGCCAGGGTGGCCGGCTTTCCGTCGAGCGTCTCCAGCATCATGTCGGGAGCGGTCGATCCCAGGGGGAGGTCGATCGTGCGCTGGGCGGCGGCCAACACCGGCGCGCAACACAATGCGATGGCGAGCGTCAGGCGCATCATCATATGAGGAGCTGTCCCATTTTGATCAGGTAGTACTCCGCGACGCCGAGCATGACCGCGCCGAAGAGCTTCTTGATGCGCACCATCCACATGCCGGCGCGGGGCAGTCGAGACAGCGTCCCCGACGACACGCCCACGATGACCAGCAGGGTACACATCCCCAGCGAAAACACGAACAAATACAAGAACCCCAGAACCGCGCTGCGGGTTTCGGTGACCCATGTGAGAACTGCGATCATGACCGGCGCCGAGCAAGGTGCCGCGACCAATCCTGACATGGCGCCCATGACCAGTGCCCCCCCAAACCGGCCGCTTGTCCCCGCGGTTGCGGCACGCTGGACGATGGACGAGGGGAGCCGAATCGGCAGTACGTCGAACATGGCGAGCGCGGCCGCGAGGAGGAGGTTCGCCATCGCGAAGTACAGCCACGGATTGGTGCTGATGCGCCCGAACATCGTGCCGGTCAGGCCAGCGAAAAGGCCGAGTGCGGCATAGACCAGTGCGAGCCCGATCACGTAGGTGAGCGACAGCAGCAACGGCCGCAGTCGCGAGCGCGCGCCGGCTTGTGCCTCCCCCCCTCCCACGATGGCCGCCGTGATGGGGATCATGGGGTAAATGCAGGGCGTGAGGCTGGTAAGGACGCCCGCGAGAAAAACGAGGGGAAGCGCCGTCGCCGGGCTCCCCGAGAGCTGGTCGGTGATGCGGGTGAAGTCCATGGGGAAGAAATCTAGGGGATAGGCAGTGGGCGATAGGTGATGGGTGATGAGCGGCATGATCAACGGCTCGCCACCGGCCACCGCCCACTCCCCTCTCGCCCATCCCCTATCGCCTGTCGCCGATCGCCATCGCCTCACGGCCGGCTGCGCGGTTCGCCGACGAACGGCTCGGGCTCTCCTCGACGGATCGCGGTGCCCCGGTGATGATGGAAATGGGTATCCCCGTCGCCGAATCGCGCCAGCCGGAACCTCGAGGCCCCAGACCTCTCTCCGGCTCGCCCGTCGCGCCCCCGACCGAGACCTCCGCCTGGAGCGCGGCCGCGGCCAGGCACATGATGGCGACGACGCCCGAGGCCCTGCCGGCACGCTGTCTCACATTAGGCTTCCACGGTCTCCCGTCTCGCGTCTCATCTCCGCTGTCGCGCCCATCGCATGAACCGTGGAGTTCACCGCGGTGATACCCGAGCCGCGCGCGTTCTCCACCATTGCCGGTGTGAGCGGCTTGCCTAACCAGTCCGGTACGTTGAACGGTCCGGGGGTCGCGAGCAGGTCGAGCACGTACGCGCGGTCGTAGCCTGGCCAGTCGGGCGCGCCAGCCAGGCTCGGGCCGCAGCGGACCTGCCAGTCGGTCGGGAACGTGGCGGTCGCGAGTGCGCCCAGCGCGGCGCGAGACGTGAACTCACGGCGGGACAGATCGCGATGGTGAGCCATGGCGAACAAAGTGGATCCGGCGGTCGCTCTCGGGCAAGGACGGCATACATTTCTGGCGCAGCGAGCTCCGACACCACGACCCTCAGTTCTTCGTAGGGCAAGTGCCAGCACTCCGCAACCACAACCAGCCCGT
>JBQTIW010000164.1:0-8996 GCA_052387735.1 Gemmatimonadaceae bacterium | reverse complement strand
TGCTGGGACGCGGGAACGCGCAGACGCGAACGACACGGATCGTGAAGAGAAGCCCCGTCATCTTGCGCGCGCGGCCGACGGGGGTCACCCTATCGGATTCGCTTCCCTAACGTGCATGACCGTCTCGACTGCCCTGGACGTGCGCATCAACGGAGTCACATACACCGACACGGTCGACGTCCGGCTACTCCTCAGTGACTTCATCCGGCAGTCCGCGGGACTCACCGGCACGCATGTCGGGTGCGAGCACGGCGCGTGCGGCGCGTGCACCGTACTGCTCGACGGTCAGGCGGTGCGTTCTTGCCTCATGTTCGCGGTGCAGGCTCGAGGTCACGAGGTGATGACCGTGGAAGGGCTGGCGCCGGACGGGGAGCACACCCTGCACCCGCTGCAGACCGCGTTTCGCGATGCGCATGGGTTACAATGCGGCTTCTGCACGCCGGGGATCCTCATGACCATGATCCCGTTCCTGCGTGATCACCCGATGCCTGACGAGGACGAGATTCGTCATGCCCTGTCAGGAAACCTGTGTCGGTGCACGGGCTACCAGCACATCGTGGACGCCGTGCGACTGGCGTCGCAGCGGATGGCCGGTGTGAACGCACCTGCGGCCTCGTGACGACGCGATCCTTCGGCCAGCGCATCCGCCGCAACGAAGACGCCAGACTCCTCACCGGCCGCGCGCTGTTTGTCGATGACGTGCAGCTTCCCGGGATGCTGCACGTGGCGTTCGTCCGGAGCGCGCACGCTCACGCGCGGCTCACGTCGATCAACGTCGACGCGGCACGCGCGCATCCGGGTGTGATGGCGGTCTACACGGCAGATGACCTGGGCGACCTCTGGAAACCGGGCCCGCTGCTGGTGGAACCGCCGCCAATTCCCGGCCACGTCTTCAACCTGCGAACCCAGTACCCCCTGGCGAGGGACATGGTGCGCTTCGTCGGCGAACCCATCGCCCTCATCGTGGCCGAGAGCCGCTACATCGCCGAGGATGCCGCTGAGTTAGTCGAAGTGGAGATGGAGCCGCTCGAGGCGGTGGTGGATCTGGAGAAGGCACTCGCGGCGGGGGCGCCGCTTGTACACGGCGATCTGGTGTCAAACGTCGCCGCCCACGTAAAGCAGTGCCGTGGAGACTATGCACGTGCGCGGTCAAGCGCCGCGCTGCTCGTCGCGCGGCGTTTCCTCTACGACCGCGGCGCATCGGCGGCCATCGAAAACCGGGGTGTGGTCGCGGAGTGGAGTCCTCGCTCGGGAGAGCTGAACGTCTGGGACACCACACAGGCACCGATTCCCGTGCGCAATGCACTGGCGGCACAGCTGAACCTCCCGGCCTCACAGGTGCGCGTGATCGCGCCGTTCATTGGCGGCGGGTTTGGCCCCAAGATCATGTTTTACCCGGAGGAAGTCCTGATCCCGTGGATCGCGATGCAGCTGGCGCGACCGATCAAATGGATCGAAGACCGGGCCGAGAACTTCGTCGCGACCACGCAGGAACGTGGACAGGTGCATGACGCCGAGCTTGCGGTGGATGCGGATGGCCGCATCCTCGGTGTGCGTGACGTGTTCCTGCATGACACGGGGGCGTACGATCCGTACGGCCTGACGGTGCCGATCAACACCCAGTGCACCTTGCTGGGCCCGTACGTCGTGCCGCATTACGAGAGCGAGTTCACAGTCGTGTTCACCAACAAGACGATCGTGACCCCGGTGCGAGGGGCGGGGCGACAGCACGGAGTGTTCGTGATGGAGCGGCTCCTGGATTTTGCTGCGGCGGAGCTCGGGCTCACGCCGGTGGAGATCCGGCGACGCAATTACATCCCGGAAAGCGCCTTCCCCTACGACAACGGGATCCTCTATCAGGACAGCGCGCCGCTCACCTACGACAGCGGCAACTACGCCGCGGCACTCGATCTGGCGGTCGCGCGTATCGACTACGATCACTTCACGCGCGAGGAACAACCGGCGCTGCGGCGAGAGGGTCGTGCGGTCGGGATCGGCATCGTGTCGTACGTCGAGGGAACGGGGATCGGCCCCTACGAAGGCGCACGGGTCACCGTAGAAACCGATGGGACTGTCACGCTGGCGACGGGTGTGGGCACACAGGGCCAGGGGCATTTCACGGTCTTTGCGCAGATCGTCGCCGACCAGCTGGGTGTGGACGTGGGGGCGGTACGCGTGGTCACCGGCGACACGCGCGAGATGAGCTGGGGGACGGGCACCTTTGCGAGCCGGGGCGCCGTGGTGGCCGGCAGCGCCTGTCACGAGGCCGCGGTGGTGGTGCGGGACAAGGTGACGCGCCTGGCGGCCGAACATTTCGAGGCGGCGGTCGAGGACATCGTCCTCGAGGGGGGCCAGGCCCACGTGGCGGGTTCGCCGTCGCGAAGCATCGCGTTAGGCGTGCTGGCGGCGCGGGCCAATCCGCTGCGGGGCGCGGTGAAACCGGGCACCGAGCCGGGACTGGAGGCGACGCGGTACTTCGGACCGGAGCGTGGGAGCACGGCCAACGGCGTGCACGCCATGATCGTGGAGGTCGATCGGGAGACAGCCATGGTGACGATCAGGCGGTACGTCGTGGCGCACGACTGCGGCACGGTGATCAATCCGCTGCTGGTCGAGGGGCAGGTGCACGGCGGAGTCGCGTTAGGCATCGGCAATGCTTTCTACGAGCGCCTGGCGTACGACGACACGGGTCAGCTGCTGAGCGCGTCGTTCATGGACTACCTGCTCCCGACGTCGCTGGATGTCCCGCGAATGGAGACCGATCACGTGGTCACCCCGTCGCCGCTGAATCCCCTCGGCGTCAAGGGAGTGGGAGAGGCGGGGGCCATTCCGGTCGGGGCGCTCTTCGCGCAGGCCGTCGACGACGCGCTGGGAACGGAGACGCTGGAGATGCCGCTCTCCCCCGATCGTCTGTTCGAGCTGATGTCTGCCCGTGGGGCGGAATCGGCATGAAGCCGGCCCCGTTCGACTATCATGCCCCGGATACACTCGCGGAGGCGCTCGCGCTGCTTTCCCGATTTGGCAGCGACGCCAGGCCGCTGGCCGGAGGGCAGAGCCTGATCCCGGTGCTCAACTTTCGATTGGCGCGGCCGGCCGTGCTGATCGACCTGAACCGGATCCCGGACCTGGCCGGCGTGCAGGCAGCGAACGGTGCATTGCATATTGGGGCGATGACCCGTCAGTCGACGCTCGAACGCGAGCCCGCGATCCTCCACCTCGCGCCGCTGCTCGCCGATGCGCTGCCGCACGTGGCGCATCCTCAGATCCGCAACCGCGGTACGTTAGGCGGCAGCCTCGCCCACGCCGACCCGGCCGCCGAGCTTCCCGCCGTGATGATCGCCGCCGGGGCAACGTTCAGACTGCAATCCAGTGCCGGTTCGCGCCGCGTCGCTGCCGGCGACTTCTTCACCGGGTTGTTTGCCACCGTCCTCGCGCCCGACGAGTTGCTGATGGCCATCGAGCTCCCCACCCCTGCCCCACGCAGCGGATACGCCTTTGAAGAAGTGGCGCGCCGACACGGAGATTTTGCGCTGCTTGGCATCGCGGCGGCGCTCACGCTCGATGCCGCCGGCGCGGTCGCCGTCGTGAGGCTCGTGGCGATCAATACCGCAGCAGGTGCAACGCGCCTCCTCGAGGCCGAGCAGGCAATCGCCGGGCGTCCTCCGGACGCAGCCTCAATCGCCGATGCTGTCGCCCACGCGATTGCTGAGATCGACGTCGCAGGCGACGTTCACGCGAGCCCCGTCTATCGGCGTCACCTCGCGGGCGTCCTCACGCGGCGAGCCCTCTCCCGCGCGCTGTCCGCAGTGCACTGACGCCGCCTTCCCCGAACCTCGGAGCTGCTGCCGTCTGCCGTCGCATCTCCCATCTCCCGTCTCCCGCCTCATGAAAATCTTCGACCTGTCCCAACCACTGAATCAGGACTCGTTCTTCTGGCCCTACTATCCTCCCTTCGAGGTCAAGTACATCAAGCGCAAGGTGGAACACGGAGTGAATGCGCAGTACATCATGACGTCGAATCACATGGGCACACACCTGGATGCCCCGAGACACTTCGTGACCGGCGGCATGACGATCGACCAGATCCCCCTGGAATGGCTCTATGGGCCTGGTGTCATCGTCGACCTGCGCGAGGAGATGGACGACCTCGCGGTCTATACGCCGCACATGATCGAGCAGCGGGTCGAGGTGCGGGAGGGCGACATCATCATCCTCCACACGGGGTGGGGACGCTTTGGCCAGTTTGGTGAAACGCCTGACGAGGAACGGTACGTCCACTATCACCCGGGTCCGCACCCCGATCTGGTGCCGTGGCTCCTGGAGAAGCGGGTGCACGTGTGGGGACTCGATGCGATCTCCACGGACCATCCAATGAACCTCCCGATCGGCCGCTTCCTGGGCAAAGGGATGCACGGACATTGCGACCGTGTGCGCGCCAGAGCCGAGCAACGCTTTGGTGGCCCCGATGCCGTGGCGAAGCTCTTCCCCGACTCCGACTACCAGCTGACGCATAACGCGTTGTTCCCGCACAACTGCATCCATATCGAGAACATGGGCGGCGACATCGACAGGCCGGAGCTGCAGAACCGGCGGCTCGTGATCGGGTGCTTCCCGTGGAAGTTCAAAGGCGGCGAAGCGGCCTTTGCGCGTGCGGTCGCCTTCCTGCCCGAGTAGGGGCCGATGGAGACGGGGGACAGGAGACGGGAGACGGGAAGCAGCGCGGGCCACTCGCGCGTTCGGTTCTCCGGTTGCCGATGCCGTCACACGACGAGCTGACGCTGAGGTCGGCCATTGCGCTGCGCGACATGGTGCGGCGCCGGGAGCTGTCGCCTGTCGAGCTGCTCGATGCCACGCTTGCACGCATCGCGCGATGCAATCCGCAGCTGAACGCGATCGTCACGCTCGACGCGGAGCGCGCCCGCGCCGATGCGGAGGCCCTCACACGCCGGCTCGCCCGCGGCGAAGACATCGGGATCCTCGGCGGACTCCCCGTGGGCATCAAGGACGTCACGCCGGTGGCCGGGGTGCGGACGACCTTCGGATCACCCATGTACCGTGACCATGTGCCTGACGAGGACGCCGAGGTGGTGACGCGATTGCGCGCGGCCGGCGCGATCGTCATCGGCAAGACCAACACACCCGAGTTTGCAGCCGGAGGCAATACCTTCAATCCGGTCTTCGGGCGTACGCGCAACCCCTGGCACCTGGAGCGGAGTGCCGGCGGTTCCACCGGCGGTGGCGCCGCGTCACTGGCCACCGGCATGATCGCTTTAGCCGAAGGCACGGACCTGGGGGGTTCCCTGCGGATCCCCGCGTCGTTCTGTGGCGTCGTGGGCTTGCGTCCTTCGGTCGGACTCGTGCCCACGCACCCGTCGGACTACGTATGGGACACGCTGCAGGTCACCGGTCCGATGGCGCGCACTGCCGTCGACGTCGCCCTGATGCTGCAGGCCATCGCCGGCCGGAACCGGTTCGCGCCGCTGGCCGCGCCAGACGAGGGACGTGACTACCTGACGGCCGCGGTGAGCGCGGAGGCGACCAACCTCCGCGTTGCCTATTGTCCGGACGTGGCCGGCATCGGGGTCGACCCGGTCATCGAGCGTGTGTGCCGGGAAGGCGCCTTCGCCCTGCGCGACCAGGGGACGCTGGTCGAGGAAACTGCGCTCGACCTGGCCTTCGCCAGGCCCGCTTTCCTGGCCCTGCGGGGGTACTGGTTCGCAAGCCAGCACTTCACACGACTCGAGCGGTCCACCGAGTTCGGGCCGAACGTCGCCAACAACATCAAAGCCGGGCTGTCCACCGACATGCGCGCCTTCGCCGCCGCCGAGCATGCAAGGGGCAGCGTCTGGCACATGATGCGCGAGGTGTTCACTCGGGTGGACGCCCTGGTGACCCCTTGTATGCCGGTGTCTCCCTTTCCGGTGGAGCAGAACTATCCGGCGACCGTGGCCGGGCAGCAGATGGAAACGTACGTGGACTGGCTGGCGCCGACCTTCGTGCTCAGCATGACGGGACTACCGGTCGCGTGTGTGCCGGCAGGCCTCGACGGCGAAGGACTGCCGGTGGGGCTGCAGATCGTTGGGCCTCCACAGGGCGAGGAGCGCGTGCTGGCTCTGGCCGCGGCCGTTCAGGCGCTGCGGCCCATCGGCGCCCCCTCGATGGCGTAAGCCCGCGAGAGGGGGCCGCGAATCGAGGGGCTCAGAGCGCCCCGGCCGCAATTCTGCTCGCGTCGCGTCGGGTTCGCCATCCAGCATGCAGCGCGCGGTCGCCAGATCATGTGCGCCAAACGGCCTGCCCATCAAGACACAGCGCTCACCCAGCCTCGCGAACGGCACGGCCTCGGACTGCCACAGGAGAGACCTCACTTGCCAGCAGCCGTTGGCTCACGCGATCTTCGGCCATCACACGAAGGCGAGGCTGGGTGCCGGTCGTCGGTCAGAGCGTGCTCCGAAAGGATGCTGCAGAGAAGGTCGCTGGTGCTGCGCGCTACGTGGACGACCTCACGTTTCCCGACATGTTGTACGGGCGCACCGTTCGCGCCACCATTCCGCGCGGTCGGGTGACGCACGTGCAGCTGGGGTTCGACCCGTCGTCCTCCGGCTTTACGGTGGTCGACTGGCGCGATGTCCCTGGTCGCAACGTGATCGAGCTGCTGACCGACGATCAACCCTGCCTCGTGCAGGACGAGGTGCGGCACGTCGCCGAGCCGGTCCTCCTGCTGGCTCATGCGGATCGCGAGCAACTGCTCGCTGCAGCCGTGGACCTCACGTACGAAGCGCTCCCTCCCCTGCTTGACCCCGAGCGATCGGCGCAGATCCACAAGCACATCACGATCGATAAGGGAGACGCGCATCGCGCACTCAAGCGTGCCCATCTCGTCGTCGAAGGAGAGTACCGCACGGGTCATCAGGAGCACGTGTACATCGAGCCTAACGGCTGCATTGCGGTCCCGGACGCAACGGGAGGCGTGACCATCTACGGGTCGGTGCAGTGCCCGTTCTACGTGCACAAAGCGCTGACGGTGCTGCTGGGGCTGCCAGCAGACCGGGTGCGAGTGGTGCAGACCGAGCCCGGGGGCGGGTTCGGCGGCAAGGAAGAGTACCCCTCGATGATCGCCGGTCACGCCGCGCTCCTCGCCCTCAAGTCCAGGCGTCCGGTGAAGCTGGTGTACGACCGGGCCGAGGACATGTGGGCAACCACCAAGCGCCACCCGTCCGTCGTTCGGCACCGGACCGGCGTCACGCGCGACGGTCGCCTGCTGGGGATGGAGGTCGACGTGCTGTTCGATGGCGGCGCCTACGTCACGCTGAGCCCGGTGGTGCTGTCGCGCGGGTGCATCCACGCCGCCGGGCCCTATCGCTGCGCCCACGTGCGCATCGATGGCCGCGCGGTGTTCACGAACACCAACCCCAACGGGGCGTTCCGCGGTTTCGGCGCACCACAGACGCAGTTCGCGATGGAAGTGCACATGGACCGCATCGCCGAGTCGTTAGGCATGGACCCGGCGCGGCTGCGGATGAAGAATGCGCTGCGCCCCGGCGACACGACGGCGACGGGACAAGTGCTCGGCAGCGACTGTTCGGCGGAGCTGGTGCTCGAAGAAGCCGTGCGCCGCAGCAGCTGGCGTCGCAAGCGACGCACGTGGGCGGGGACGAACCGCGGCATCGGACTTTCCCTCTTCTATCACGGCTCGGGGTTCACCGGGGCCGGGGAAGTTCGCCTGGCGTCGAAGTGCTCGCTCGCCACGACGGAGCAGGGCGTGCGGATTCTGGTGGCCAGCACCGAGATCGGGCAGGGGACGCGCACCATGCACGCCCAGATGGTCGCCGACACGTTAGGCGTGGCCTACGAGGACGTCGACGTGGCCGTTCCCGACACCGCCGTGGTACCCGACAGCGGACCAACGGTCGCGTCGCGGACCTGCATGGTGGTCGGCGGCATCCTCGTCCGCTGCGCCATCGAGATGAAGGACCAACTCGGGACGCTCTCACCCGCCGAGCACTGGCGGCGGTACGGGCCGATGGTCATCACCAAGGAGTACGTCCCGCCACCCGGCATCCAGTGGGACGACGAACACTATCGCGGAGATGCGTACGCGGCGTACGCGTGGGCCTGTGACGTCGCCGAAGTCACGCTGGATCCCGACACCTACGAGGTGAGGACGACGAAGATGACCGTGGTCCACGAGTTCGGACGTGCCATTCATCCGGTGCTGGCCCGGGGTCAGATCGAAGGGGGCACCGCGCAAGGGGTCGGATTCGCCCTCATCGAACAGGTGGTGATACAGGATGGAGCCATGGCCAACGCGTCGCTCACCAACTACACGATCCCCACGACACTCGACACGCCTCGCATGGAAACGGTGATGCTCGAGAATCCGTATCCGTATGGACCCTTCGGCGCGAAGGGTGTCGGCGAGATTCCGATGGATGGTCCCGCACCGGCCATCGCCAACGCGATGCGCCACCTGGGCCTCGACGTGCGCGAGGTTCCGGCTCCAGCTGAGCGTGTGATGCGCGCCGTGGTCGAGCGTGAGGCGCGCGCGCCGGTCACGGGAGCGCTCGCCTCGTGAAGCTCACGCTCAACGGACGCATCGTCGACGTCGACGCCCCTCCGATGAAGCGGCTCCTCGACGTGCTACGCGAGGAGTGCGCCCTCACGGGGACCAAGGAAGGATGTGGCGAGGGAGAATGCGGCGCCTGCACGGTGTTGTTGGACGGTGAACCGGTCTGCGCCTGTCTCGTGCCGTTCGCGCAGGTGCAGGATCGAGTGGTGTTCACGATCGAAGGATTGAACGCCGTGCATCCGCTGCAGGAGGCCTTTGCCCGCGAAGGTGGAGCACAGTGCGGCATCTGCACCCCCGGAATGATCCTGGCGGCCCTGTGCCTCCCACCCCGCCCATCGCCGGACCAGATCCGATACGGTCTCGCCGGGAATCTCTGTCGCTGCACGGGGTATGAGGCGATCTACCGCGCAGTGCAGCAGGCGGGAGCCGA
>JBQTIW010000163.1:0-19212 GCA_052387735.1 Gemmatimonadaceae bacterium | reverse complement strand
AGCCGGAGAGCTGTTCACCGAAGTACTCCACCATGTCGTTCCGCTCGAATTCGCCGTGGACGAGCACGTCGAGGCCGATGGTTTCCTGAATGCGAATGGCTTCCTCGGTAGCCTTCCGGAGAAATGCTTCGTAATCCTCGCCGGAGCGCGCTCCCGATTTGAATTCAGCGCGGGCCGTTCTGACAGCGGCGGTCTGCGGAAACGATCCGATGGTCGTCGTCGGAAGAATCGGCAGTCCGAGTGAGCGTTGTGCTTCGCGGCGAGTGGGGAAGTTGCTCGCTCGTGATCGCATGGCCGGCGTGATCGACGCTACCCGCTGGGCAACGCGCTCGTCGTGTACACGCGGCGAGCGCGCCCGACCTTCCATGGCGCGCCGGCTCTCGACGAATGCCGGCGAGGTGCTGGGCACCGACGGATCATCGACCGCCGCGCGCAGAGCGGCGATCTCTGCGAGCTTTTCCGTGCCGAAGGCGAGCCAATTCTTTGTCTCCGCATCGAGGCGATGCTCATGGCTCAGATCGACCGGTACATGCAGCAGTGAGCAGGAAGGCCCGATCCATACGTTCTCGGCGCCGCGAATCTCGATGACTCGCCGCAGGAGCTGCGCCGTCCCGCCGAGATCGTTGCGCCAGATGTTGCGGCCGTTTACGACACCCGCGGAGAGGACGCGATCCTGGGGGAGTGCCCGTGCGACCTCCTTGAGCTGCTCAGGCGCTCGAACGAGATCGACGTGGAGGGCGTCGACCCGGAGGGACGTGGCGAGCGACAGGTTGGCGGAGAGGCTACCGAAGTACGTGGCCAGGAGCAGCTTGAGGTCAGGCGAAGCGGCGCGTAGCACCTCGCAGGCGCGCGAGTAGGCGCGACGGGCATCAGGCAAGGTGGTGACCAGCATTGGCTCGTCGAGCTGCACCCACTGTGCGCCAGCCGCCGAGAGGCGCCGCAGCAATTCGGCGTAGATGGGAAGGAGACGGTCGAGGAGTGTGAGCGGCGACGATGGAGCCGCGGTGTTGGTGGGACTAACCTTGCCGAGCAGGAGAAGGGACACCGGACCGAGGAGGACGGGACGTGTCTCGACGCCCAGAGCCCTGGCTTCGAGATAGTCATCGATCGGCTTGGTCGACGTGAGCCGGAAGTTCATGTCCGGGGTGAACTCGGGCACGATATAGTGGTAGTTTGTGTCGAACCACTTCGTCATCTCCATCGCCGGCACGTCGATGTCGCCGGCCTGATGCCCGCGAGCCATCGCGAAGTAACGCGTAAGCGGGTCGTCGCCGAGTCGCGCGTAGCGATCCGGAATGGCCCCCACGACCAGCGCCATGTCGAGCACGTGATCGTAGAGCGAGAAGTCGTTGCTCGGGATGCTGTCGATGCCCGCGTCGCGCTGAAGCTGCCAGTGGCGCTGCCTGAGGGTGCGAGCCATCTCGAGCAACGGAACGACATCGGTCTTTCCGCTCCAGAACTGTTCGAGCGCGCGTTTGAGCTCGCGGCGGGCGCCGATACGAGAAAAGCCGAGATTGATTGTGCGTGGCATGACGGGTCTCATGAGGCGAGTAAGCGGATACCAGCGGACGGCACCACGTATCCGGAAACCCAAATGCCCGCACGACCGAACACCCCGCGACGCAGAGTGATGCGTACGCGTGCGACCGTCGGCTCACGACGAGAGCAATCCCGCTGCCCCTCCCACGAGGGCATGTTGGGCGTCCGTTGCCTGGCAGGTCTTCTGGCTCGGGTGTCATCCGCTGGAGAGCGCCTTCCCACGAGCTCCTCACTCGCAGTGGCACTGCATGCTCTCCAGCGTCTACCCTTACAGCGGCGGGGCCGCCCCGGACTTGCACCGGGTTCCCTTTTTACCTTCACGACGAGCGACATGCCGTGAGGCGACCAAGCAATTGTGGCTGAGATTCTACCGTCGCGGGGCGGTGGTAGCAAGTCAGGCCGGCGCGTGAACGTTCTCGCCACTGATACGTGGCCTCCGCGCGGCGCCGGCCGTCCTGGAGCCTCAGTCGGCTGGCGTCGTCAGAACCCGTATCGGATCGCCACCTGGATCTGATAGGGGTTTCCGCCCTTCTGTAGCACGCCGAAGTTCTCGTTGACCGTGTACGTGTACTGTCGAGTCGCCTGGTTGAACCCGATCACATTCAGCAAGGGTACGCGCTGCACGACCGGGTTCTGGTTCGAGATCCCCACCGGCAACTGATACTCCGCGCCCCAGTGCCGGTTGAGCAGGTTCGCGACGTTGTAGACGTCGACGCCGAGCTCCGCGTACTGCTGTCGAGCTGTGCGGATGCGCTTCGTGAGACGCATGTCGATCCGCTCAGTCCACGGCGCGAACACGCCGTTGCGTGACGCGATGCGCCCGACGTTTTGTCGCAGGTACTCGCGCGCCACGTTCCGCGGATTGTCGAGGAGTCTCCGCATCGACGCGGCAATCGCCGGTGGCGTCGCCGGATCGTTCGGATCGAACACGAACGCGAGGTCGTTGCTCGTCGCCTCGTCCCCATTGATGTCGCCGTTCACGATCGCCGAAAACGGCCGGCCACTCGAGCCCACGTAGCGACCGCCGAGCTGAATCTCCCACGGCAGCGACAGCGCGCCCGCCACGACGACCTTGTGGCGGAAGTCCGTGTCCGCCGGCCCCCACGAGCCAGAGAGATCGCGCGGGTCGCTCCTGACCGCCGTGAACGTCGTCGCCGTGCGCGCCAGACAGCACCCGAACGTCGAGTTGTCCTCGGCTTTGTTATACGTGTACGACGCGTTGAGGGTCGTGTTGCGCCACGGCGCCGCGATGGCCTCGATGATGGCGGCACGCTGACGACCCTCGCCGCCGTTCGTCAGCCGCAGCACTCGCCCCAACCCCGATGTCGCCAGCGCGTTGGCGTTGAGGGTTCTGCCCTGTGCGTCGATCGTGTTCGGCGGCACGAACACCGCCCGCCCCTGCTCGTTGGCCAGCGTGAACGCCGGCGACGCGCGCAAGTTCCGGTCGAAGTACATGTAGTTGTCGGTCGTCCGCGAGTAGAGGAGCGTGCCCGTAACGAGGAGCCTGGCGCCGACGCGCCGCCGATATGTTGCGCTCGTCTTCCAGACGCTCGGCGTCCGGAACCCGGGATCGACGAGGTTCACATACGGCGCCGGCGTCGGAGCACCCGGCGGGAGTCCGGGACTCTTCGTAGGGTCCTCGCGGTACGCCGCATAGTCGGGCACCGGCACAGTCGCGCCGGTCAGCGTGATGTCCGCAATGCGCGCACCATCGTTGAGCAGTTGGTTGTGCTGCACGTAGTACGGCGCCTGCGCGGTGAAGCGTCCGCCGCCGATCCGAATGACGTCCCGCCCTGACCCATCCAGGTCCAGCACGAGCTGCGCGCGCGGCTGCAGCTTATTCCAGTCGGCCGGACGACGGTCTGTCCGCTCGCCGAGCAGCTGTTCCACGAGTGCGTTGCGGGCCGGTGCCCCCAGGAACGCGCTGCCATCCCACCGAAGCCCCAGCATGGCGCTCACCCGCGGGGTCAGTCGCCACTCCGCCTGCACGAACGCGGCCACGTCGAGCACGCTCTGACGCGTGGTCGGGCGCGCCTCGGCGAGCGGCAGCGTGCGGCTGTAGCGGAACGCGCGCCTGGCCTCCAGATCCGCCAGCGAGTTGAACTCGAACAGTCCCGACTGCGCTTCGGCGATGTACGTCGACATCCGGCTCAGGCTGTTGTCGGTGCCTGCCGTCCACAGAATGTCGCCCCGCTGCAGGTGGAACTGGTCGATGAGCTGCAACTGCGTCTCGCGGCTGTCGTCGGGCGCGAGACGGTTGCCGCCGAATTGCACGCGGACGTCACCTCGTGACCCGTTAGGCAGCGCCGACTGCACGCGAACGAATCCGCGCGGCGCCGGCTGTTCGGGGTGAGCTCGCGACTCGAGCGCGACAGCCCCAGCTTCAGCGTGTTCTGCAGCCCCGACACGAACGTCGTCTGCAGCGTCGCCATCGAGAGATACTCGTTCGTGCGATAGTTCGAGCGCGCGTCGAAGAGCGTGATCGGTTGGTCGACACCGCCCGAGAGCGGGCTGTCCCACCCGCTGAAGTCGTAGGTGAGCGTCAACCGATGTCGGGCGTTTAGACTCCAGTCGAGCCGCGAGAAGATCGTGTTCGCTACCGGCTGCCGGTCCAGCCGGCCGATCTGCGCCGACGTCGTGTCGAGCGCGTAGCTCGTTCCGAGAATGTTCACCAGCCGCGCGAGCGAGTCCCTGGCGATGCCGGTCGCGAGCTCGTCGTTCGGCGTCTGCACCAACCCTGAGAAGACCGGCTCGTTCGAGTCCCACCGGTCGAACGCGACGAAGACGTGCGCGCGGTCTCGCGCGATTGGACCACCTATGCTCCCGCCCCACTGCAGCGCCGAGAACTGCCGCTGCGCCCTCGAGCGTGCCTGGAAGTCGTGGGCTGCGGTGAGATCGCTGCCCCGGTAGTACGAGAACACCGAGCCGGTCCACGTGTTCGTCCCCGCCTTCGTGGCCGCGCGCACCGACCCGCCGCCCTGGCGGCCCTGCGTGACATCGTAGCTCGCGCTCGTGACCTCGAACTCGCGAATCGCCTCCATCGACAACGTGAATGGCCCCGCCCCGAAGTCGCCCGCGCGAAGGAGGTTGCGCGCCTGAGCGCCGTCAATGCGGATGTCCGTCGATGTCCAGCGCTGTCCCAGGAGCGACGACTGCACGCCGGACGTCGGCGCGAGCGCGGCGAGGTCGGTGAAGTTCCGGTTCACGGCCGGTACCGCCGTGAGCTCCTCGGAGCTCACACGAAAGTTCGCCCCGATGCTCGGCGCACGTCGCTCGCCCGTCGTTCCTGCGACGACGACCGGCTCGAGGGTCGTCGTCGATGGTTCGAGCACGATCTCGACAACTGCCCGACTCCCGAGCGCGAGCGCGTACCCGTCGCGAGTCACGGGACGATAGCCGACGCGCCTGGCGGTGACCGTGTACGGTCCCCCGAGCGGAAGTTGAAGGAACGCGAAGCTGCCCGTCGGCGTCGTGACGACGGACCACTCGACCCCAGTGGCCGTATTGCGTGCAACGACGGCCGTGTTAGGCAGGGCGTTGCCCGCGGCGTCGCGCACGCTGCCGAGAATCGCGGCATCGACGGTCTGCGCCGCGACTTCGGTCACCTGGAGGAGAGCAATGACGGTAGCGCTGGCGAGGAGTCGCCCCTTGAGCAAGGACTGAGGAACGACGAGAGATAGCACTGCGATGATTCTCAGGGTTGCCGCTGTGTTCGCTCGGGTGTGTCCCGGCGGAAACGGATCACGGGGTGGCGCGACGGGAGTTCGTCTTGTCCAGCGCTGCCTTCAGCCCACGTGCGAGCTTCACGGCGTCGTCGTTCGCCCAGTAGTGCATGAAGAAGAGGCGCGGCTCTTCGGTGAGCATGTGACTGTGCAGCGACGTCACCTCGATGCCGTTCTCCCTGAGGGCGCGGATCACGGGGTTCACCTCGCTCGCCGTGAGCACGAAGTCTCCGGTGATCGCCGCCTTCCCGCCGCCCGTCGGCTGGAAGTTCATGACGGTGCCGAGGCCCATCGACGGCGGGACTTCGACGGTGCCCTCGCGGATCGTCTCGGCGCGCGGGACGTTCACCTGGTACACGCCGCCGTTCATGCGTCCCGCGTAGCCTAACGCCTTCGCGACCTGCGCGGTGTCGATCCCGAGTTCGCCCGACGCGGGGGCTGGCGGTGCCGGTGGTGGCGCCTTCGTCAGCGCGACCGCCGCGCGGATCGTCTCGGCGATCTTCTTCGCGTCGCCGTGGGCGTGAATGTGCGTGTAGAGCACGCGAGGGGACTCGCGCATCACGTGATGATGGATCGCGGTCTGTTCGACGCCGCCCTCCTGCAATGTCGTGATCACGGGAGTGAGTTCGTCCTCCGTGAGGACGAGATCACCCATGGCGATCACGCCGCTGGTCGTCGCTTTCATGGCGACCCAGCCGCCGAGCGCGAGCGCCGGCTTGATCTGCACGCCGCCCGCCGTCACGCGGAGGTCGCCGCGGGGGAAGTTGAACCGGTACACCTCGCCAGGCTGCGCGGCGCCTGGCCGACCGATCGCGGCCTCGACGGCCTTCCAGTCGATGCCCTGCGGCGCCGGTGTCGTGGCCTCTGCTGCGTCTGCGCGCCGCAGAAGCGCCCCACGATCATCGTCGCCGCGATCGCACGCGAGCAAAGCAGCCGCGCTCACCACTACGAGAAGCAGTCGTCCAGCTCTCATTTCTTCACACTCACAGCTCGAGGTACCTGCCGGCGCGAAATCGGGCCGACTCTCCGCTTGCGATGCCAGGATCGAGTCGAACCGCACGGCTGTTCCAGGCCTTCAGGCCGCTTCGCCGACACGAACGGTCATCGCAAAGACCGCGGCGCCCGCGAATCCGAATGCCCCCGCGAGGAGAATGGCAGCTTCGGGCCCATGCTGCAGAGGCCCCCGGGACTTCTCAGCGGCAGTGACGATGAACAGTCCGCCGGCGAGCGATTTCGAGGCGGTGATTCTCGATCGCACCGTCATCCTTCCCTCGTGATCGGCGTCGCGCCGAGCGACGCGACGGTCCGCCGCGCCTGTTCGACGCAAGCTTTCGCAAGACTCACGAGCCGGGACTCGGGGAGGTTCCCGACCATCGCGTGACGGAGTCCCGGCTCGCGCCACGCCACCACCTGGTACCCTGACTGCCTAACGCCTTCGAAGCGCATCGGTGTCGCATCGCGTACCGATGCCCCCCGGTCGGGGACCACGAAGTACGAGAGCGCGATGCCGTGCACGTCGTATTCGACGACCGCGCCGCGCCGCCCCTCGCTCACCACCAGCCGTGCGCCGCGCAGCTGTGCCTCAGGCAGTACCGGCACGAGCATCGCGAAGTGCACCTGGCGCTCGATCCATCCCTGCACGATGCCCGCGTCTCCCGACGCGAGGTGCGTCTCACCAACGGCGCCCGCGTGGTACTCGACGAGCGCGGACAGCGGATCGACGGGCGCCTCTCGACGCACGGCGAGCGTAGCGAGCGTACCTCCGATGACGACCACGAGGGCGGCCGCTCCGGCGAGCACCCTCGGGTTGAGCCGCCGCCGACGCGGCTCGAGTGCGCCGGCACGAGCCCGCGCAATCGCCGTGAACAGTCGCTCGCGGACCTCGCCAGGTGCCGGTTCATGTGCCGCCGATTCGCGCACGACCTCCGCCAGCGCGCGCATGTCGCGCACGAATCGCTGGCAGGCGGGGCATCGCGACAGATGGTCGTGCGCCTCGATCATTTCCGGCGAGATGGCGCGCGGCCCGCCGTCCGGCCACAAGAGACGCCTCGTGCGCCCACAGGTCGTGCCCCTGCTCACGTGTTCCTCCATGCGCTCGCTCCGGAAACTTCGGAGTGAAGCGCGTCACGAAGACTGCGGCGTGCCCTGAAGAGCCGCGACGCGACCGTGCCTTCAGGAATGCGTAGCATCTCCGCGACCTCGCGCTGTCTGAATCCTTCCACGTCGCTGAGCCAGATCACCGATCGCAGGTCCTCATCGAGCCCGTCCAGTGCATCGGCAAGACGCTGGCCGACCCAGCGCCGGTCCGTGTGTTCGTCGGGCCTTTCCGCACTCCGCCAGGACGCGAGCGCCTCCTCGAACGCGTTTTCGTCGAGATCCGACGCCACCGTCTCCGCTCGCCGGCGCCGCGCACGAAGGCGGTTGAGATTCGTCCGCACGAGGATCGTGAAGAACCACGCCTTCGCCGCCGCGGGGTCGCGCAGCTCGCCGTAGTGCTCGAAGGCACGGAGCACCGCATCCTGCAGCAGGTCCTCGCCATCGGCGTGGTGGCCATCGCACAGGCGCAGCGCGCTGCGATAGAGCGCATCGAGCTGCTCGCTGAGGAGTTCCTCGAACGCTCGTGGCTCCGGCGGCCGTGACTTCTGCGGTGACTTCCAGCGAAAGGCCATGACGGGACGCCCTACATCTTCATCGGCGGGGGCTTCGTCCCAGTCTTCGCGATCTTCAGCGTCCAGAGGCCGTCGTGGTCGGCGGCTCCTTGATGGCACTGGTAACACATGTCGACACGACCCGCCGCCTCCACCTTTCCGCCGGGTTGGTACTTGGCCCAGAACCAGTCCTGGTGCTGCGCGTCATAGCCCTGAACCTTCTCCATCACGGTGATCGCCATCAACGTGCTGTCGGGCCCGTAGTTCTCCTTCACGAAGATGGCGCCGGGCGACATTCGCGCCGCGCCGTTCGTGAGAGCGTCCTGCGCCAGCGTGTTGACGTACGTCGTGAGCAGGGCGCCGTGCGGCTCCTGACCCCTGTAGAGCTTCCCCTTTCCCGGCCAGAGCGGCCAGTTCCGGTAGTTCTCTCGCTGCAGGCGCGCCCACAGCGCCTCGCCGGTCGTGTCCACGCGGGCCATGGCGGCGGCCGCGGTGTCGGGCGAAGCGACCGCTGCGGTATCGGCCGCGGCGCTCTGGTCTCGACCGGTGCATCCGATCACGGCCGCGCACACCGAAAGCACCGCGACAAATCTCGACGCTCTCATCGTTTCCTCCTCGGCGTTGCTGTCCTCTCCATCACTCCAGACACCGGGAGCGTCTTTTTTCTTCACGTCTCCGTCACGCCGCGGCGAACCCCTGTGCTTGGAGACCCGTCAGCACCTGACGCCGGACCCGCTCCGGATCGGAATGCTCGCGGCGCGCCGTGCCACCGTCTCGAGGAACGCCCTTGACCCTATACCATGGTGCGAGGTTTATCCTGTCACCATGATCGACGTGAACCTGATCGACGTGAATCGGATGCGGATCGGAGAGGTCGCCGCCGCGGCGGCAGTCAACGCACAGACGCTGCGATACTACGAGCGCGTGGGGCTGCTTCCGGAGCCGGCACGCCGGTCGTCGGGGTATCGCGAATATGACGTCGACACCGTGCGCCGCGTGCGCTTCATCAAGCGCGCTCAGGACCTCGGCTTCACGCTCAGCGAGATCGCGGACCTTCTTGCTCTCCGCGAGCAGTCGGAAACGGCGTGCGAACAAGTAGAGGCGCGCGCTTCGGCCACCCTCGAGCGGATTGGCGAGAAGATTCACGACCTCGAGCAGATGCGCGCGGCGCTGTCGCAGTACGTCAGGAGCTGCCGGCGGGGCCGGCCGGTCGCGGAGTGCCCGCTGCTCCGCGCCCTGGACCGTTCGGTCGAAGAAGCGAATGGGTCGTCCCGCGTGACGCGGCTCGCGTCCAGGTCGCGACCACCGCGCTCTACACAGCGATGACGCACCGAAGCAACGAGCTGGCGGCGCATTCCGCCAGCCCGACGGCCGAGTACGACCTTCTCGTCATCGGGAGCGGCGGCGCCGGTGTAGCGGCGGCGATCCAGGGGGCGGAACTGGGCGCGCGCGTGGTCATCGTCGAGCGTGGGACGCTCGGCGGAACCTGCGTGAACGTCGGGTGCATCCCGTCCAAGAACCTGATCGAAGCGGCGGTACACTACCACGCCGCTCGCACTGGCTTCCCGGGGATCGCACCGTGCACGCCCGCACTCGATTGGAACGCCGTCGTCGCGCAGAAGGACGCACTGGTAGCCGAGCTCCGCGCGACGAAGTACGCCGACGTGCTGGCGTCGTATCCGGAGATCGATGTGCTGTCCGGGCACGCGCGACTCCTCGCCGGCGACCGCGTGCGCGTCGGCGACGCGGAGTACCGCGCGCGGAAGGTCATCGTCGCGACCGGCTCGTCGCCGGCGATGCCGCCGATCCCGGGGCTCGACGCGGTCGGTGCACTCGACAGCACCACAGCGATGGCGCTCGACGAGCTGCCCAAGTCGCTGATCGTCCTCGGCGGGAGCGCTGTCGGACTGGAGCTCGGCCAGACCTTTTCGCGCTTCGGCACGAAGGTCATCGTGCTCGAACTCACGCCGCGCCTGCTGCCTAACGAGGATCAAGCAATCGCGGAGACCCTGCGCGCCCATCTCGCCGCCGAGGGGATCGAGATCCACACCGGCGTCGCCACCACGCGCGTCGAGCGCGACGGCAGGGAGATCGTGGCCCGCGTGCGGCAGGGGAGCGGGGAAGGGCGGTTTCGAGCGGAGCACATCCTCGTCGCGACCGGCCGCCGCGCGAACACGTGGGACCTCGGGCTCGCGGAGGCCGGCGTGGAGCTGAGTGAGCGAGGGTTCATTCGGGTCGACGCGACGCTCCAGACCACGAACCCCGACGTCTACGCGGCGGGCGACGTGACGGGCGGGCCCGGGTACGTGTACGTCGCGGCGGCGGGCGGGCGGGTGGCGGCGGAGAACGCGCTCTCGGGTGAGCGCCGGGAGCTCGACCTGAGCGCGGTCCCGAACGTGACGTTCACGTCACCGCAGGTCGCGTCGATCGGGCTTACCGAAGCGGCGGCGCGCGCAGCGGGCCACCACATCGAGGTATCGACGCTCGCCATGGAGCACGTGCCGCGGGCGCTCGTGAGCCACGACCGGCGGGGGCTCGTCAAGGTCGTGGCCGAGGTGGGGACGGGGAGGTTCCTCGGCGTCCACGCGGTAGCGCCTAACGCCGGAGAGTTCATGGGCCAGGCGACGCTCGCGATCCGACTCGGGCTCACGGCGCGGGAACTCACGGGCGTGTTGCACGCCTATCTCACGTGGGGCGAGAGCGTGAAGCTCGCGGCCCAGGGCTTCGCGCGTGACGTGAGCAAGCTCAGTTGCTGCGCATGACTGCGCTTGCGGTCGATCACCATGGATGAAGCGACCCGGTCTCCGGAGCACCACGCCGGACCTCGTCGGGAGATTGGCGCGCGTCGCGGCGTGCTCACTTCCGTCGGCGCCGTTGGTGCGGCAGCGCTCGCGTCGCTGTGCTGTATCGGTCCGGTGCTGTTCCTGACGCTCGGCGTCGGTGCCGGGCTCGCCGCACGGTTCGAGCCGGTGCGGCCGGTGTTCACGATCCTTTCGGTCGGGCTCCTCGCCGGCGGTTTCCGCGCGGTGTACTGGCGCGCACCGGCGACCGAGTACGATGCGGCGTGCGCTGCCACCGGCTCCTGCGCGGTCCCGCGCCGTGGTACGCGCGACAAGGTCGTCCTCTGGGTCGCGACCGTGGTGGTTCTCGCGCTGCTCACATTTCCCCAGTGGTCGAAGCTGCTCGTGTGAGCAGCCTCGAGGCGGCGGCGCCAACTCTGTTTCGATGGAGGCTATTCCGATGAAGACCATTGCTATCTACGCCCTGATCGGGACCGCGGGCGCGCTGTCGATTTGCGATCTCTGCGGGCCGGCTTCGGTGTCGGCTGCTTCGCCGCTCGCGCGCACCGCGCTAAGCGCGGGTGGCAGGAAACCCGCGGGCACGCGCCTGGCGCCGGTAACCGATACCACCGTCACGTTTACCGTCGAGGGCATGACCTGCGGCGGATGCGCGCTCGGGGTGCGCAAGGTGCTGACACGGCTCGACGGCGTGACGAAGGCAGAAGTCGACCTCGAAAAGAAGCACGCGGTCGTGACCTTCGATCCATCCCGCGTCACCACCGACCAGATGATCGCGGCGATCAAGAAGCTCGGCTTCGCCGCCACGGTCGTCGAGAGCTGACGCGGGCTGGTCGTCGACACAACCAGCGAACGATGTCGCACGAGCGGTGTTGCTCGTCGTCTTGCGGGCAGACGATCGCTTGCGTCGAGACGTCGAGCTTCGAGGTCGCCGAGTGCCGGTATTGGCCACACGAGACGGTTCCGCGCCATGAGCACGATCGCGCCGGCTTCTGTCTCGTGCTCGACGGCTGATACGAGGAGCGCGGAGCCGGAACGACGGTCCGATACGAGTCGGCGATCGCCTTCCGCGCACCAACGAGCTCGGAATCCGCGCGCGCTCGGCGCGACGAACGTGGACATTCGCCGACTCGTGCTCGGGGAGGGCGGCCGGCTGGTGCTCGTGGGCATCGTCATCGGCGCAGTCGCGACAGCGGGCCTGAGCAGACTCCTGACACGCTTCGTGTTTCAGATCAGTGCGCTCGCTCCGGCACCCTTCGTGATGGCGCCGGCGCTGCTCGCGGCTTCCGCGCTGGTTGCGATGTTGATTCCGGCTCGTCGCGCCGCGCGGGTCGATCCGATGCGGGCGCTTCGTTCTGAGCGAAGGAGCGCTCGTCGGCTCGGTCCAACCGGCCGCCGGTAATCGACTGTTTGGTCGAGGTCGCGTTCCGCGGCGCGCTCGGACGCGGCGGTTTGAAGGTCCGGTCGGTTCATCGTGCGAGGCGTGACAGCAATCGTGTATGGCGGCCGCGAGTGTGCGGCAGCGACTCGCGCTTGCGCGCGGAACACGGCCGCTCGATACTGGGTGGCGATCGCGTGCAGCGACCAACCTGGCGGGAAGAAACGTCTCCAGCTGCAGCTCCTGCACCATGGCGTCGAGCGGGGCGATGTGAACGAGGCTCACCCGTCGTCTGGCGTCTCGAGCTCCACGCCGAGCCCGTCCGCGATGCGATTGACGAACGCGAAGTAGGCCGTCACCGCGCAGATGTCGTGGATCCCGCGGTCGTCGAAGCCGGCGTCACGGAGGTGCTGCACGTCGCGCTCGGCGATCGTGCTTGGTGCGGACGTGAGCTTCAAAGCGTAGTCGAGCATCGCTCGTTCGGCCGGCTTGAGATCGGCGGATCGCGGATCGCGGATCAGGTCGATCACCATTGCCGCGCACTCGTCAGCCGGGCGTCCGGCCAGGGACAGAAGCCGACGGAGACCCGCTCCGTGATGGGTGATTCAATAGTGACAGCTGTTCACCGCGGACACCGCCACGGCGATCATCTCGCGCTGCACTCGCGTCAGCGGACCGGGGCCTCGCATGAGCTCCACATAAAGCTCGTAATGCTGGCGCATGACGACCGAGTGCACGCCGTGGACGCGGATGATGTGATCGGTATCGGGAACGCGGTCCGCGTCGGGAATCTCGGAGTCAGCAGGATATCGAACGAACGCCATGAGGCCCGCCTTTCTGAGCAGGAGTGCGTGAGAGATTCAATCGGCGGGGACAAGGCCAGGCCGGCGTCGCCGGAGCGCGATCGTTAGGCCGACGAGCCCGACGAGGGCGACGAGCAACACGGGAATGCGATAGACGGCGACGACGTCGTAGCGAAGCGTGGCGCCGATGACGCCCGCCGATACCACGAAGAACGCGGCCCAGATCAGCACGCGCGCCACCCGCTCCGAAAGCACGGTCGAGGCCAGAATCGCGATGAGCGCGCCGTGGAAGAGGACAAACCCGCCGAACCCGTTGCGCGTCGCCTCGCCGAGTCGCCACTCGTAGCGCACCGTCCACACGAGCAACACGTGGAGCACGATGACGAGCACGACGCCTCGCCAGAGGCCGCGCGGCAACGTGCCGAGCGCGCTGCGCACGGCAGTAAACGTGAGGCCGGCGTATCCCACCAACGCCAGCAAGAACGTGACCTGCTCGATCATGTTTCACCGCGAAGGAAGGGCGCGTTGGCGATGACTCTAACGCACGAGCGCGTCGCTCACAACGGACCCTGCCGCCACGTCACTACCGCCGCTCTACGGGCGTGCTCGACGAGTATGAAGGCAGCAGGGGGGTCGACGTCTGCCCACACGCTGGCTACCGCACGCGGGTGTCGCAGCACTCTCAGGACGGACAACGGGCGGTCAGTAACTCCTGCATACGAGAGGAGAGCTCGTCGGACCAGAGAAGCTGCACCGCGTAGTCGAGCTCGGGACCGGGTGTCAGGCCGTACGTTGCAGCCACCAGATCGTTCACCCGCTGCTCCAGACGCTGAATGCTCGCCGCCTCGAAGATGATTCGAAGTTGTTCCCGGCCGAGCCTTCCTCGGATTCGTTCGTCCATCATTCGTCGCGCGTCTTCCGACACCTGCTCGATCGCGCCGATTTCGTAGTGCAGGCGACACTCCGTCTTGTCGCTGAAGACGGCGCCCTGTGAAAAGGTGATGAAGTCCCCGCGCGGATACCATTTCATCTCAGGCTCGCCCTCGCCATCGACGAGGAAGGAACGGCGACCACCCAGAGTGCCGCCGACGTCGGACACGTAGGCCACGACTTCGTGACATTCCCCCGTCTGCTTGTTCCATGCTCCGCGCCGACAGACAAGGTCGTTCTGGTAGCTGTGGAGATTGTTGTACGCCACGATGTTCAGCGCCAATGCGAGTACCTCGGCCTGGAGACGTCGAGATGCCGTTGAACCGTCCTTCACGCTGATCTCCGAGAATCCCCATCCGTGGTCGTATCGGCCTCCCAGCCCGAACACTCCACGACCCCGTGTGACCGCGATCTTCTTTCCCTCGTAAGGCACCTCCACCGAGGCGAGCGGAAAAACGTGCGGCTCATCGGACGTCACTGGCACCAACTGCCCGAATGGATGAGGGGCGCAACCAAAGCAGCGCACGCTCGCCGGCATGTAGACGGCGTCCGCAGGGATGCCGAGGGCCCAGAAAAGGCGACTCACTACCGTCTCGGTGAACATCTCGCGGTACCGCGGTGCGGGCTCGCTACCGTGGAAATACTTCACGCGAAGCTCGAGCCCCTTGATGGGATTGTCATCCTCGTCACGCAGCTCCCGCCTCGCAGCGTCCAGCAACTTGCCGTCGGCATCGAATGCAATGGCCTCACGAACCACGTGACCATCTTCGTCATACAGTTGATTGCGCGCATTGGTGCGCAGGCAGCGGAACTTGAGGCTCCCCCCCTGTTTCGGTCGGGGTTGTAGCCGACAATAGAGATGGTCCCCCGGTCGAACCGCGAGTCGGCTCGGCGGTCCCGCGCGCATGGCGTCGTGGGAGAGGGACGGGAGCGCTGGTTCGACTAGCCGAGCTCGCGCGACACAGACTCGTCGGCTTTCCTCGGTGACCCTGACGCTGATGGGAGGTTTGTCCACGTCGACGACGCAGTCGTGCCAGCGGAGCGGCGCTGGACCTGGCGCGGACGCGACCCCGACTGCCGCAACAAGCGACATCAGCACACGCGTGCGCGTCGCTGTCTCACGATGATGAAAGAGGTCATCTCGAGTGCCATTGACGCGATGGCCCACTGTCGTCGTATCCTCTCGCGGTGGGGAGTGGCAACGGTGGAGGTCGGTTGGAGTCGACCCCACGTCACGCCCATCCGCTACGTGCTACCCGCCAGCTCCGTGGTCGAGCCCGAAGCGGCTCGGCTGTATTCATGCGTGCTCGCATAGGTCGTGGAGATTGACCTCTACTCGACTAGAGGGAATAAACTCGATGTCGGAGAACATCGAGCCGCGTCTCTCGGGCCTCATGGCTGACAGGAGCTACCACGATGAGTACCGCCGTTGCAGTAGAACCCAGCTCCCGCGTGTGGACCGACGAGCCTTCGGCGATCCCGAACCGGCGCCGCATACGGGCGCGGATCGGCGGCCTCCACTGCTCCCTCTGCACGGGCACCATCGAAAAGGCGCTGCGCCGGCAGCCCGGCGTCGCTCAAGTCGCCGTGAGCCTCACGCACGAGCAGGCGCTCATCGAGTACGACCCGAGCGTCGCCCGTGCCGAAGAGCTGCTCGAGACGCTCAAGGACATCGGCTACACGATTTCCGACCCGCGCAAGCTCCGTCCGTTCGACGAAGAGGAGCGCGCCCTGGTTCAGGAGCGGGGGCGGTTCATCGCCGCCCTGGCGATGAGCATCGCCGCGATGGGTCTCGCGGGGTATCCGCTGAACAGCCCGTGGTTCCCACTTTGCGTGTTCTCCATCGCGAGCCTCGTCGTTTTCTCCTTCGCCGTGTTGCGCGGCTTCGGCTTCGGTCGAGCGTTAGGCGGCTCCGCTGCGCTCGCGGTCTTCGGTACCGGCGTCTACTACCTCAAGCTGCGGGGTGCGTTCGGCGCAGCGGTGCCGTGGCTCGCCGGAGCGATGGCGCTGCTCCTCGTGTTCGGCGTGGGGGCGCACATCGCGCGCATGGCGGGCGTGTCACTTCGTCGCGGCATCCTCAACCAGCACGTGCTGGTCGAGTTCGGTGCCTTCGCGGGACTCGCCGGGGGCGCTATCGGCCTAACGCTGAGACCCGCCGGCTACCCGACCGTGGCGTTCTTCGCCGTGACCGTCATGGTGCTCACGTACCACATCTTCTCGGAGTGGTTGTCGTTGATCGTGAAGACGCGCAGCTCGCAGGCGGTGAAGAAGCTGCTCGACCTCGAGCCAGACATCGCGCACGTCATGCGTGGCCGTATCGAGGTAGAGGTACCTCTCGAAGAAGTGCGCGTTGGTGACCTGGTTCGCATCCGACCGGGCGAGCGCGTGCCCGTCGATGGGGAGGTCGAATCCGGCGGTTCCGACGTCGACGAGTCTCTCGTGACCGGCGAGCCCATCCCGGTCGAGAAGCGTCCGGGGGATCGGACGTTGAGCGGTTCGCTGAACGGGCACGGCACGCTCCTCGTGCGCGTGACGGTGGTGGGCGAGGAAAGCTTCCTGAGGCAGGTCGTCCGTAGCGTGGAGGACGCGCGCGCGCTCAAGCCCGGGCTCCTGCACCTGGTCGACCGGGTGCTGCGCGGGTACACGCCGCTCGTGCTGCTCACCGCGGCCACGGCAACGACGCTCTGGCTCGTCGTCCCGCTCCTCGCCGGGTCGGCTCCTGATCTGCAACGGGCGATGTTCGCCGGACTGAGCGTCCTCGTGATGGGGTACCCGTGCGCCGTCGGCATCTCGGCGCCGCTCTCGATCGTGCGCGGCGCCGGTGAAGCGGCGGAGCGCGGAGTGTTGATGCGGACGGGCGAAGCGTTCCAGGGCTTGCGGCGCGTGCGCCGTGTGGTCTTCGACAAGACTGGCACGCTCACCGAGGGCCGCCCGGGCGTTAGGCAAATCGTACGGGTGAGCTGCCCCGAGGAAGAGCTCCTGGCCGTCGCGGCGTCCGTCGAGGCGTCGTCCGAGCATCCGCTGGCGCGCGCAATCGTGGACGCGGCGTTCGACCGCGGCATCGCCCACCCGGAGGTCGAGGACTTCCAGGCCGCTGCTGGCCGCGGGGTGAAGGCACGCCAGGGTCGCGTGAGCCTCATCGCCGGGAGCCCGGCCTTTCTTTCGGCAGAAGGCGTCGGCCTCGCGGGAGAGGAGGAACGGATCCGCGAACTCGAGGAGCAGGGTCTCACCGTGATCGGCGTCGCGCGGGACGGGAAGCTCCTCGGCCTGCTCGCGTTAGGCGATGCGCTGCGCGCCGACGCGGCGGCCACGGTCCGCCGCCTCCAGGCCCTCGGCATCGGCACGAGCCTCATCACGGGCGACAACGAGCGCGCCGCGAACCATTTCGCGCGTCTCGCTGGCATCGATGACGTGCACGCACGCGTACTTCCCGCCGAGAAGGCGGCGATGATCCGCAAGCTGCAGGAGGGCGCTCGCGTCGCGATGGTAGGCGACGGCATCAACGACGCCCCTGCGCTGATGCAGGCCGACGTGGGCATCGCCTTCGGCAGCGGCGCCGACATTGCGATCGAATCTGGCGACGTCATCATCCTCAACCAGCGGCTGCACGCGGTACTCGACGCGTACGAGCTCAGCCGGTACAGCTACCGGAAGATGGTGCAGAACGTCGTCCTTGCCTTCACCTTCAATGGTCTGGGCATTCCTGTCGCCGCGACTGGGCTGCTGAACCCGGTGTGGGGGATGGTCGCCATGGCCGTGAGCGTGACGGCGATCTTCATCAACTCGCTGTGGGGACGTGGCAACTACTTCTTCGATGCCATAAGGGGCGTGGGGCAACCGTCGTCGCCGCCCGCGGCACTGCCGGCCCCCGTGGCCGCGTAGACGGGAGGTCTACTGGTGCTCAAATCCACGACGTTTGAAGTGATCGGCGAGCACCGGCTCGCCTGTGAGGGTTGCGAGAACCGCGTCGCCCGCCTTCTCGAGGCGCTGAAGGGAGTCGAGCGGGTACGGGCGCGCGCGTCCAGTCAGCGCATCGACGTGCAGTTCGACCCCGCAATGCTCGACACGATGACCATCACGGAGCGCCTGCGAAGCGCGGGCTACGAGACGCAGGCCGCGCCGTCCACAGCGAGCCAGCCGACATGAATCCCGCCGACTTCATCGATCGCCTCTCGGGCGCGGTCGCGCAGTATCCGCTCGTCGCCGTGCTCGTCGCGGTTGCGGGTGGATTGCTGTCGACCAGCACCTGACCCTGTACCGTCCCTGCGGGCGTAGGGATCGTCGGTTACGTCGGCACGAGACGCGGCACGCCAGACGCCGCGGCTCCGAGTGCGGCGCGTCTCGGGCTCGCGTTCTTCCTGGGGCTCGTGCTCGCGTTGCTCGCGTTAGGCACCGCCGCGGCGCTCCTCGGTCGGCTGCTGGCGGGCTGGCGTCGAGGCTTCGCGCTTGGCGCCGCGGTGCTCACTGCCGTCGCCGGAATCGCCGTGCTCCTTGGGCCAGCGTTCCGGCGCCTCGTGCCCGACCCGCCAGTGCCGCGTCGCGCCGGAGTCCCGGGGGCGTTCACGTACGGCGTCCTGTTCAGCGTGGCCACCATCACGACGTCCGCCGGACCGCTGATGCTGCTTCTTACGGTCGCCGCGGCGATTGGCCGACCGACGTACGGCGCGCTGCTCTCGCTCGCCTACGCGGTGGGACGTGGCGCTCCCTTTCTCGCGCTGGCGATCTTCTCCGGTCAGTTGCAGCGCTGGCTCGCGCGCGTGGAGCGGCTTCGCCGGCCCTTCGAGATCGTGAGCGGCACGGCGCTGGTTGGAGTCGCCGTCTACTTCGTCCGCATCGCGGCGCTCGGCTACTGACCGGGCGTTGCCGGCTTGCTGGCTGGTGGCAGCGTGGCCTTGTACCCAAGCCGATTGATGACGTCGGCGAGCGCCTGAGGCGTCGTTCTCGCCGGGTCGTACACGACCATCGCCAGACCGCGACTCACGTCGACCCTGGCGGAGTAGACTCCGCGGCTCCGTTTGAGCATCGCATGCACGGTCGCTTGGCAGCTCTCGCAGAACATGCCCGCGACCCTGATGGTCACGCGCTGCGTGTCCGCGATGGCGGCCGTTGCTACGATGCGGGCGATCCCGGGGCGAGGAGCGACGCCGAGGGCGAGCGTTGGCACTGCGACGGCGAAGGCCGCAACCCGCAGCGATATGCCGATGTCCCGCGCGCTGGCAGTCATCGTGTGTGTCTCCTCATCCCGAAGGTCCCAATATGGGTGGGATGGCCGACTCTCGTCAGCCGCCCAGGTCTGGATACGCGCCCGGGCGAGCGCGCTCCGGCCGAATTTCTTGTTTCCCACCCGATCAGCCTGCCTCCGCCCGCTTGACACTCTAGCCAGCTATAGGCTGT
>JBQTIW010000162.1:0-20015 GCA_052387735.1 Gemmatimonadaceae bacterium | reverse complement strand
TGGTGAAGGGAGGAAGGGAGCTGCGAGTACTGCGAGGTAGGTAGGGGGCGGCTGTGCGCCTGTGCGCCTGTGCTCCTGTGCGCCAGCCCGTCCTTCCGCCCGTGCGCCCGTGCGCCTGTGCGCCTGTGCGCCTGTGCGGCTGTGCGCCTGTGCGCCTGTGCGCCTGTCCGCCTGTCCGCCTGTGCACCCGTGCGCCCGTGCGTCCGTAGGCCCGTCAGCCCCTCCGCCTCGGCGGCCCCGACCTCGTCCAGATCACGATCACGCCGCAGCCGGCGTTGCTGCCGGCGAACTCGCCTGGGACGTCCGAAGGCCCCGAGTAGACCTCGATCCCCTCGATGTCCCTTACCGCTACGTTCGGCCCGAAAAAGTTGTCGGCCCGCTCATCGACGATGTATTCCGGACGACAGCGCATCGGGGCGCGGGCCATCCGGACGTAGCAGCCGCTCCCTCCCCCGCACTCGACGATCACCCCTCGAAGCCCACGCAACGCGTCCTGGAGGTTGTTCGAGCCGTTGGCCTCGATCTGCGCGCGAGTCACGTATTGACCGCGCCCGTACGCCTTCCGCCGCTCGAAATCGACGTACCGACGACCGAGCGATGCGGGCGCCTCGACGGCGACCTCGGGAAGCGACTGCGTGCGGCTCGCCATCGGGCCCTGGGCGGAATCGAGCTCGATGTCCCGCTCCATCCGCTCACCGTTTGTGAGCGCGACGGTAAAGGTGCTGAGCGGAAAGCCGGTCGCGCGCACCGTGAATCGCACGAGTCCGGCAGCGAGGTCGTGAAACTGGTAGAAGCCGAGCGAATCGCTGCGCACCGATCGTCCGTCCGCGTGGACGATCACGGCATCCGGCACGTGTCCCTGGGTGAGACGGTTCACCACTGTCCCGAACATTCGCGCGCTTCCCTTCTGAGCGTCGAGGGACGAAACGAGCGTGACGAGCCCACACAGCGCGAAGCCGAAACGACGCAAGCAACTGATCATGGCTGCTCCGGAACCGCGCAGGAAGCAGGCAGCGGGCCTTGAGAGGCGCGGTCACCCCCAACCTAACGCATTCTCGCGGGGGCGGACATATCCCGGGTGGTTGCGCCCGACGGCTGTCGCCTCCATATATGGCGCGTCCCCTACGGCCGGCGTACACCGTCCGAGGTCTCTGGTGCCGCACCACCCCGCGGAGAGGAGTTCCTTATGCAAAGAGTCAAGGTCAGGCGAAACGTGGCAGGAGCAAGCGCCATCGTCGCGCTCATGCTGGGCGCGTCAGTGGCAGAAGCGCAGAACGCAGTGTTCACCGGTCGGGTGACCTCCGACGTCGCCGGCCCGCTCGGCGGCGCCAGCGTCGGCATTCCCGAGCTAGGTGTCGGTTCGATCACCGGTGTCGACGGTCGCTACACCTTCACCGTGGACGCGAGCAAGGCGAAGGGGCAGTCGGTGAACCTCGTGGCCCGCTTCATCGGCTACAAACCGAAGCGGCTCCCGATGACGCTCGCCGTCGGCCGCACGGAAAAGGACTTCGAGCTCGAGCGCGATGTGCTGCAGCTCGAGGCCGTCGTCACGACCGGGGTCTCCGACGCGACGTCGAAGATCAAGACGGCGTTCTCGGTCGCGGTGATCGACAACAGCGCCATCAAGGAGGCGCCCCAGACGTCGCCCGTTGCGACGTTGAGCGGGAAGATCGCCGGAGCCAGTGTGGTGACGACGAGTGGTCAGCCCGGCGACGCCCCGGCCATTCGTCTGCGCGCGGCGACGAGCCTGACGGGTCGCCAGGATCCGCTGATCATCGTCGATGGAACGATCACACGCCTTGGCCTCGCCGACATCAATTCCGAAGACATCGAGCGGGTGGAGGTCATCAAGGGAGCGGCGGCCAGCTCGCTCTACGGCTCCGACGCGGCGAACGGCGTCGTGCAGATCTTCACCAAGCGTGGCTCGAATCTCGCCGAAGGTCAGACGGTCGTCACGGTTCGCAACGAGTATGGGAGATCCGAGTTACCGAAGTTCATCGACGGCAACATGTCCCACAACTACCAGCTCAACGCGGACGGGACCTTCAAGAAGGACGCGAACGGCAATCGGATCACCGAGACCGATCGGATCTCGGACAATTCGTACCCGCAGTATTTCGACCAGCTCAGCCAGGTGTTCGAGTCCGGCGAGTTCATGACGAACTACGTATCCGTCGGACAGCGCCGCGGAAACCTCAATTACAACGCCTCGTTCCAGAACACCCGGGAAACGGGCGTGCTCAACCTGCTCAACGGGTTCAAGCGGCAGAACTTCCGCCTCAATCTCGACCAGGCGCTCACCGACAAGCTGGACTACCAGGTCGGCGCGTTCTATGGTCGCTCCAACGCCGACCAGGCCGAGGGCTCGGCCGACATCTTCTTCGGACTCCGCTTCCTCGAACCGAACATCGACCTTACGGCGCGGAACAAGGACGGCTCGCCGTACAACGCGGCCATCCGGCAGCCGCCCCTCTCGGGGAACGTCTCGAATCCCCTGTATCAGCTCCACAACGCGGAAACAACGAACGGTCGTGACCGATTCACAGGGACGTTCAAGGCGCGATATCGTCCCGTCCTGTGGCTCACCGGCGAAGCCAACGTGAACTTCGACCAGGGATCCGCGAACTTCAAAGCGTTCCGGCCGACCGGTTTCCTCAACTCGGCGGGCACGTCCGACAAGGGATCGCTGTTCCAGCAGTTGAACGATCAGCGCGCGATGAACATTGGCGCCACCCTCACCGCACAACGATCACTGTTGAGCTGGCTGAACAACACGACCAAGGTGGCGTGGGTGATGGAGGACCAGACGAACAACGTCGTCTCGGTGAATGCCTCCGCTCTGATCGTGCCCAGGGTCACGGAGTTCGGCGCGGCATCACGCGACCCGAGCTTCCCCATCACGCCGCGGTCGCTGACCGAGACCATTCGCAACCAGAACGTTTTCGGCATTACCACGTTCGACATCAAGGACCGCTACATCGTCGACGGACTGATCCGGCGCGACCAGTCGTCGCTCTTCGGCGCCGACGAGCGGACGGCGAATTACTATCGGGTGTCCGGGGTGTGGCGCCTGAGCGAGGACATCAAGCTCCCGGGCGTCGACGAGTTCAAGCTGCGCGCCTCGTACGGGACGGCCGGCCTGCGACCCGTCTTCAACGCGCAATACGAAGTCTTCTCGATCGTCGGCGGCAGTCCGTCCAAGGTGACGTTAGGCAACCCGGGTCTCAAGCCGGCGCTGTCCAAGGAGAGGGAGTACGGCCTCAACATCAATTTCCTCACCAACTACACCTTCGAGTACAGCTACTCCGACAAGGTGACGAGCGACCAGATTCTGAAGGTTCCGGTCTCGGCAGCGTCGGGATACCAGAACCAGTGGAAGAACGCAGGCGAGCTGTCGGGCACCACGCACGAAGCCGCGTTAGGCGCGGTGCTGTACTCGAGCCGGGACTTCTTCTGGCGCATGAACCTGGTGGCCGACCGCACGCGTCAGACGATCACCGATCTCAACGTGGGTCCTTTCCTGGTCGGTCCGGACGAAAGCGATGGCAACACCCGGATTTTCCGCATCGCCAAGGGCCAGAAGTTCGGCGTCATCTACGGCTCCAGGTGGATCCAGACCGATGCGCAGCTGGCGACGACGATCAAATCGAGGCGCCTGACGGGAACAGCAGCGGATTACATCCGGAACGAAGAAGGGTATTTCGTCCGCAAATCCCAGCATCGCACTGTCAACGAAGTGCCCCTCAAGTTCTACAACGAGCAGGGCGAATCGCTGGGCGAAATCGGCGACGTGAACCCCGACGTCAACCTCGGCTTCGGCTCGAACGTCACCTGGAAAGCGCTGAGCGTATCGGCGCAGTTCAACTGGGTCAAAGGCGGCAACATCTACAACTACACGCGCCAGTGGCCCTTCAACGAGCTCCGTGACCCGGTCATCGACCAGCGCGGAAAGCCCGCTGCAGAGCGCAAGCCGACCACGTACTATTCCACGTTCTACAACAACTTCGATGCCAACGAGTATTTCGTCGAAGACGGAAGCTACCTCCGGCTCCGCGAGCTCGCCCTGGGTTTCAACGTCCCCAAGAGCTGGATGGCAAAGATCGGCCTCGAAGAGCTGAGCAACACCCGGCTCGGTCTCGTCGGCCGGAATCTGTGGACCAAGACGGATTACAGCGGCTACGATCCGGACGTCTCGGGCCCCGGTGGCGGAAACCCCTTTGGCTATCGCGTGGACTACTTCACCTACCCGGCGTATCGCACGATCACGATGATGCTCGAACTCGGCTACTAGTCCCGAATCCGGAATCCAGGAGATCACACACCATGATCAAGGCGAATCTGACTCGGGCAGCTGGCTTCCTCGCGGTATTCGCGCTGGGGGCCTGCCAATCGCTCGATATCGAGAACCCTAACGAGCCGGATGCCAAGCGGGCCCTCGCCGACCCGGCCGCGCTCGAGGCGCTGGCTGGCGGCGCGCTGCGCACCTGGCAACGGGCGTACTTCGGGATGGAGCACGCGGGCGTGCTCACCACGCAGGCGCAATCCTTCTCGTCGTCGTGGAACAACTTCAACATGAACTTCTACTCGGGCCTCGACGGGGACGGGACCCGCAATTCGCGTTCGTGGCAGAACGATCCCTCCGCGGCGGGACGCACCAGTGTGCAATGGCTCTGGACGAACTACTACAGCACGCTCTCCTCGGCCAACGACGTGCTCCGGGCAATCCGCAAGGACAACGCCGTCGTCAACAACCCTTCGGACACCAAGCGCGCCGAGACGATCGCCGTGCTGATGCAGGGCGCGACGCTTGGCGGCATCGCGCTCAACTACGACAAGGGCTATATCGTCGATGAGAACACGGATGTCGCCGCCCTCGTGTATTCCGATCGCAAGAAGATGCGGGACGCGGCACTGACCAAACTGCTCGAAGCCGCGACCCTGGCGAAGGCGAATACGTTCACCACGCCCGCGGGCTGGACCAACGGCCGGACGTACACCAGCGCTCAGATTGCCAAGATTGCCTACACCATGGCAGCAATGACGCTGGCATACTGGCCCCGGAACGCGGCGGAGAATGCGCAGGTGTCGTGGGCTACGGTAGCGACCCACGCGTCGCAAGGCATGTCCGCGGACCCGCCATTCGACTTCGTATTCACCGGCGACGGTTGCGATGCCTGGTGCAATGAGCTGCTGCTCTGGTTCGATGGCATCGACGGCGGTCGCGTGCACACGCGCGTGGCCAACATGCTCGACCCGGTCACGCAGAAAACACCGTGGCCGCTGTCCGGAAACCCGCAGCCCAACTCGCCCGACAAGCGGATGGGAGACGGCTCGTTCGGCGACGAGTCCATCGTGGACGGCTTTGGCACGATTCCCAAGACGGACAAGGGCGGTACCGACTTCGCCTGGTCCGGTGTCGCACCCTTCAGGCCGGATCGAGGATCATACCACCAGTCCAACATCGGACACGTGCGGTATGATCTGAGTGGTAACCAGGATCCAACCGGGATCTACGGTGGGTACGGCCCCGCTCCCGCTCTCACGGCGACGCTGAACGACCTGCTGTGGGCCGAAGCGCTCATCCGCTCAAATGGCTCGCTGTCGGAGGCCGCAAAGCTGCTCAACAAAACGCGGGTTACGCGTGGCGGCCTTTCGGCCGCTGCCGCCGGCGACGGAACGGCCGGCTTGCTCACGAAGCTGTACTACGAGCAAGAAATCGAGCTCATGGGCATCAGCTCTCTGCCGTTCTTCAACCGCCGCCGCATCGATGGTCTGATCCAGGGAACTCCCGCGGAAATGCCGGTGCCCGCGCTCGAACTGGGTGTCCTGGGTCAGGCCCTGTACACCTGGGGCGGTACCTCCCCAAGAAGCTCGGCCACGCCTCCGTGATCAACGCCCCCTAGGCAACGCGGTTGGAGTTGAGGGCCACGAGCTTCGGTTCGTGGCCTTCTCTGCAGGTTGTCGGGGCGGCAGTCCTTGATGATCGGAATGGGGGTTGGACCTCCCAAGGTGTCGCTCACCGAAGCACCTTCTGTCGACTCGCCCTGCTTACCCGCTCACCGCTCACCCCCTTGCCCCTTACGCGCTCACCCGCTCGCCCCTCTTGTATGCACCGAATTCTGTCTGCGCTGTCGTTGTCAATGAGCTTGAGCGCCTGCTACCGCTATGTGCCGCTGCCAACACCCACTCCCGTAGCGGGCACAGAGGTGCGCTCATTCCTCACGCCCGAGGGATCCACGTCGATGGCGACGACGCTCGGTCGCAATGTGTCGGTCTTCGACGGCAGGCTCCTCAGCGACGAACAGAACGCGTGGCGGTTCGCGGTGAGTCAGACTCGCACGGCGGAGGCACGGGCGGTCTCCTGGTCAGGTGAACCGATCACCGTTCCGCGTTCGGCAATTGCGCGCATGGAACTTCGCGTGCTCGATCGTTCAAAGACCATTCGCGCCGCGATCATTGCGACGGTCGGCGGTGTCGCTCTGGGCTTCGCGATCAAAGGGTTTGCGTCCGTGTCGGGAACTCCGAGCGAGGGCGGTGGGAACCCGCCCCCCTGAGGCGGCGGCACCTACGGCGCGCGCGACGTGGCGGTGCGACCTAACGAGCGAGGGAACGTCGGATCGAGCGCGATCCCGTTGCGCCGGAGTTCATAGAAAGCCGTCACCTGCGGCCCCGCCTTCCCCTGGGCGGACACGACGATGAGGGGCTGGTCGGCAACGACCCGGTCTCCGACTCTTACCGAAGGCAGCCCTGGCGCGCTGACCCTGGCGACCAGTCCGCCCGCCGCGCGCAGATCGATTTCCCACACACCAGCAGTCGCTTCCACTGCGCGCGCGACCTCGGCGTCAAAGCCCGCAAGCAACGCCCCGCCGCGTCCCGGAGCCCACTCGACCACACGTCCGACCCGCTTCACCCGCGGTGTGGCGGTGTATGCAGCCACCTGAAGGGATTCCGGTCGGAGCGAGAGCACGTCGAGCGTGTCGAGGTCCATCCCTCGTGGTCCGATCGCACGATACTGCTCGGCAAGCCCCACGGCGTGCGCCAGCATCGTGTCGGCAGCTGCCGAAGCCCCTGCCATCTGCCGGCGATCCGCCGTGTCACGCTCTGTCACCGCCAGCGCGGCAGGAGGAGTCGGCACGGCCTCTCGCAGGAACCGGGGGAGTCGCGCGACGAGGCGTTTGAGGAGTGTACTGGTATCGGCCTGCGGCTCCCCGACCGTCGCTCGTAGGCGCGCGTCCTCCCCGTTGATTGTGTCGAGCATGCCCTGCAACGCGCCGACCCGCTCACGAAGCTCGTTCACCTGTGGCGAGATCGCGCCGTTTGCCTCTTCGGCGACGAGGGCGGCCGGCCGCCCCCGCAGATCGCCGAGTTGCGCCACGAGACTCCCGATTCCGATCACCGCTACAAGCATGAGCGCGGCGCCAACCGCAGCGACCAGGCGCAGCGCCCGGTCGGTCACCGAGAACATCCGTGGCGACGCGGTGTCGTGCGAGATGAGGAGGAGAGTCCAGCGTTTCAAGAGATCGGAGAGCGCGGAGCGGGTACGGGACGGCGGACGCGATTCTCAGTCTCCCTTCAGATGCGGCCTCAGCGGGCCGGGCACAAGGGATCGCATCACCCCGCGACTGCTACCTTTGGCACTCCGCCGTGCCGGGGCCGGATCACGCGCTCTCTGCTCCCCGCTCCCCGCTCCCTGCGTGCTCCTTCGGAAACAACCCCACCCCCTTCGTCACGCGCCAGCCGGAACAGTCCAGTTCGCCGAGTCTGTCAAATCGCTGCTGAGACAGCTCTCCGGGGGCTCCGAGTGCCTTCCAGAGCTCGGCGGTCTTGCTGGGCATGAAGGGGTAGAGGGCGACGCACTGGCGGGCGAGATGGCGACAGAGAGCGGCGAGGGTGGCGTCCAGCTGGGCACGCTGCGTGGGGTCCTTTGCGAGCCTCCAGGGGGCCTGGCGGTCCACGTATTCGTTCCCCCGCCCGATCGTCGACCAGACGGCCTTGAGGCCTTCATGAAGCAGGTAGCCGTCGTGTCCGTCCATCGCCTGGTGGTAGGCCGCATAGTCGGCGGCATCCCCTTCGTCGAGCGAGGTCCCAGGAGCGGACGGGACGCCGCCGCCGCAGTACTTCTCCACCATCGCGAGAGATCGGCTCGCGAGGTTGCCCCACGCGTTGGCCAGGTCGGCGTTGTAGCGATCCTCGAACCGCTCCCATGAGAAGTTGCCATCGGCGTCGAAGGGGACCTCGCGCATGAGGAAGTAGCGGAAGGCGTCGACCCCGAACCGCTCGATTGCCTCCGACAGCTCCAGGCGCACTCCCGCCGACTTGCTGAAGCGTTCGCCGCCTAACTGGACGAAGCCGTGGACCCAGACCTGTTGCGGAAGCGGGAGCTCCGCGGCCTGCAGCATGGCCGGCCAGACGATCGAATGCAGGCGATTGATGTCCTTGCCGACCACGTGCAGTTGTGCCGGCCAGCGGGCCTCGTATCCCGCGTTCGGATACCCGGTCGCCGTCAGGTAGTTCGGCAACGCGTCGAACCAGACCCAGGTGCCCTGGACCTCACCGGTCGACGAGGCGAGGGGGAAGGGGATCGCCCACGTCAGGCGCGAGCGCGTGATGGAGATGTCCTCGAGCCCCTGATCCAGCAGCGCGAGCATCTCGTTGCGTCGCGACTCGGGTCGCAGAAACTCCTGCCGTTCGGTGATGAGCCGGCGCAGAAACGGTTCATACCGACTGAGACGGAAGAAGTAGTTGCGCTCCTCGGTCCACTGCAGTTCACGCGTAGGGTGAATCACGCACTTGCCGTCCACGATCTCGTTCTCGCGCTTGAACAGCTCGCAGCCGACGCAGTACCAACCGTCGTACGTCTTCTCGTAGAAGTCCTCAGGGCTGGCGTCGTGGATGCGCTTGATGAGGGCGCGCACGCCGCTTTTGTGGGCAGCGTCGGTCGTGCGGATGAACTGGTCGTACGAGATGCCGAGTCGCTCCCACATCGCCTGGAAGTGTCCGGCGATCTCGTCGACGAACGCCTGTGGGGACATGCCGCGCTCCGCCGCCGTCAGCGCCACCTTCTGGCCGTGCTCATCGAGCCCGGTGAGGAAGTGCACGTCGTCACCGCACAGGCGCCGATATCTCGCGATCACGTCGGCGCCGATCTTCTCGAAGGCGTGTCCGAGGTGTGGTGCTCCGTTGGCGTAGTCGATCGCGGTCGTCAGATAAAAGGAACGCTCTGACGTCACGCGCGCTCTCCGCCGGTCGGTGGCGCCTGCGGTCCCGGGCCCTCATTCGGTCCCCCGTCGGGCCGGCGGCCGCCGCGACGGCCCCGGCGTCGTCGCCCGCGTCTCCGCTCCTCGCCTGCATTTCCTCCGGGCTGCCGTTCCCCCTCGCGTGTCGCGGCATCCGGCTCGGCCGACGTTTGCGGCTCACGGCGCTCCGGCAACGCGGCCCCGGCAACGCCGCCCGGGCGCGGCGCCGCATCACGAACCGGCAGCGAACGCCGGCCGCTCGTGCGCGCCTCGGACTTCGGGTCGCTGGCGCTGCGGGGCAGCCATGCCGGCATCTCCGAGGTATCCTGCAGTCGCAGGACTTCGTCGCTCAGCCCTTCGAACGGAATGGGCGGCGTCTCCTCGTCGACGATGCGATTCGCCTCCGGCGCGTTCTTCCATTCCCGCCGCAGATCAGCGAGGGCGATCAGGCGCACTTCCCCCTCCACGTTTTTCAGCGTGACCCGCTCCCGGAAGATGTCGTTGGACAGCACCTTTTCCTCGCCCTGTGACGTCTCGATCACTTTTCCCTCTTTCGGGAATCGCTTCCGCTGCTGCACGTAGAATTCATGCTCATATCGCAGGCAGCACATCAGGCGCCCGCAGGCCCCGGAAATCTGCGTCGGGTTGAGTGACAGCCGTTGGTCGCGGGCAACGCCGAGGTTGACCGGTCGGAGATCGGGGAGCCACGACGCCGAGCAGTACTCGCGCCCGCAGCGCCCGATGCCGCTCAGGCGCTTCGCTTCGTCGCGCACGCCGATCTGTTTGAGCTCGATCCGCGTGCGAAACATCGACGCCAGCTCGCGGACGAGATTGCGGAAGTCCACTCGCTTGTCGGCGGTGAAGTAGATCGTGAGCTTGCGGCGGTCCCACCGCCACTCGGCGTCGGAGAGCTTCATCGTGAGGCCGTTCGCCTTCACCCGCTCCATCGCTTTCCGCCGCGCCGTCTCGTCCTGCTCGCGTAGCTCCTCCACCCGCCTGACGTCATCAGGGGTCGCCACGCGGCGGACCGACCGGGTGACTCCCTCCTCCGGAGCGTGGGGTACTCCCTTCAGTCGCTTGTCTGCCAGCTCCCCGGTTGCGTGGACGTACCCGAGATCCTCGCCGCGGTCCGCCTCGACGATGACCGGCGCGCGCGCTGGCAGGGGTTCTTCACCCTCCCAGTGGAAGAACTCCTTGCGCTTGCCTTTGAACGCGACTTCGATGAGGTGGGGCACTCGAGACGAGTAGACGAGTAGACGAGTAGACGAGTAGATCAGTGGACGAGTGGACGTGGACCGATGTGGGGGCTCGACCCGTACGATAACACGGTCGTAGCCGCGGCACGAAGCGAGGGCCCACGACTCGGCTGCTCGTCCGCCGTCCTCTCATAGGCGTGCAACCCGTCTGCTCGTCCAGCCGTCTATTCAGTGAACTGCCCCATCTTCAAGAACTTTTCCCGCCGGCGCCGGACCAGCTTCTCCGGTTTGAACTTCCGCAGTTCTTCGAAGTGACGGATGAGGGATTCCTGCAGGGCAGCGGCGGCGACTTCGTGGTTCGTGTGCGCACCGCCCGGAGGTTCGAGGATAATTTCGTCGATCACGCCGAGCTCGAGCAGGTCCTGGGCCGTGATCTTGAGGGCGCCCGCAGCGCGTTCGCGCATCTCGGGACTCTTCCCGTCCTTCCAGAGAATGGCCGCGCACCCCTCGACGGTGATCACCGAGTAGACGGAGTTCTCCAACATGAGGACGCGGTCGGCCACGCCTAACGCGAGCGCGCCACCGGAGCCTCCCTCGCCGATCACCGTCGCCACGATCGGCACGTCGAGATGGCTCATCTCGAAGAGATTCCGCGCGATCGCTTCGGCCTGCCCCCGTTCCTCCGCGCCCAACCCTGCCCACGCACCGGGCGTATCGATGAACGTGAACACCGGAACGTGGAACTTCTCGGCCAGCTTCATCAGGCGCAGTGCCTTGCGATAGCCCTCGGGGTGCGGCATCCCGAAGTTGCGGCGCAGGTTCTCCTTGGTATCACGCCCGCGCTGATGCCCGATGACCATCACGGTCTCGCCGTCGAGGCGCGCCCACCCGCCAACGATCGCCGCGTCCTCGCGATAGGACCGATCGCCGTGCAGCTCGACAAAATCGGTGAAGCAGAGCCGGAGGTAGTCGAGGGTGAACGGCCGCTTGTTGCTGCGCGCCACCTGCAACCGCTGCAGCGGCGACAGGTTCCGGTAGACCTCTGTTCGCAACGTGGCCAGCTTCTGCTCCAGCGGGGCGATCTCCTGCTCCACGCTCAGCTGCTGGTCACCCGCCATCTTCTTGAGTTCGTCGATCTGTTTCTCGAGCTCGAAGATCGGGCGTTCGAACTCGAGCGTAGGAGTGCTCGCCACTCGGTTACCCTCCAACGCGTATCAGTCGCACCCGGTCCGCCCCCAGCAGCGCGCGCAGCTCACCCAGCGCAGCTCCATTCGCAGCAACTTTGAGCGAGCGGGACCGCAACCGCGCCGTGCCCCCCTTCGCATCCGACCAACGTACCTCCACCGGCGCCGATCCGGGATGCCCTTCCAGCACCGTCCGGACGTCGGCCAGGAGCGCCGGAGCCAGGTCCGATACCCCTTCACTCCCGTCTCCCGTCGAAGCCTGCCCCTGCGAAAGCAGGGGTCTCTCGTCAGAAAGCGACAGCTCGACTGCCAGCTGCCCCGTCACCCGCAGTTCTTCGAATCGCTGGACCGACTCCACGATGCAGGTGGGGTTGTCCGTCCCCTGATCCCTTCGTGAGTACCCTCCCTTGATGAGAAGGGGCACATCCGGACGGATCCGATCCCCCAATGCGGCCCACGCCTCCGGAAACACCAGCAACTCCGAAGATCCGGAAAAATCCTCGACTGTCAATCGGGCGAACTCCGCCCCGCTGCGTTTGGACACCTGACGCTTGATCGCCGTGACCACGACCCCGAGGGTCATGCTCCCCTCCTGCCACTGGCCGAGCTGGGCAACCGTGTGCGTCGCGAACAGCTCGCACTCCGCACGATAGGGCTCGAGGGGATGCCCCGAGATGTAAAACCCGAGAATCTCTTTTTCTCTCGTCAGGCGCTCCGATTCGCTCAAGTGCCCGACATTGGGCAGGGAGAGATGCGGCCCTGGCGCCTCCGGTCTCCCCTCTCCCCCCTCCCATCTCCCGTCTCCCGTCTCCCCGAACAGCGACCACTGCCCCGTCTCGCGCTCGTTCTGCTTGAACGATGCCTCCTGCAGCGCCGCATCGAGCGTCGCCAGGTACTGGCCGCGGTGACCGCCTAACGTGTCGATCGCCCCCGAATGGATCAGGGCTTCGAACACCCGCTTGTTGCACAGCCGCAGGTCGACCCGCTCGGTCAGGTCGAACAGCGACCCGAAGGGGCGCTCCGCTCTCGCCTCGAGGATCGAGTCGATGGCCGTCTTGCCGACGTTCCGAATGGCGCCCAGGCCGAATCGGATCCGCTTGTCCCCAACCACGGTGAACTTGTATCCCGATTCGTTCACGTCGGGCGGCAGCACCTGAAGGCCCAGCTCACGTGCCTCATTGATGAACTTGACCACGTTGTCTGTCTCGCCGATTGCCGAGGACAGCAGCGCCGCCATGAACTCCGCGGGGTAGTGGGCCTTGAGCCACGCGGTCTGGAACGAGATGACCGAGTACGCGACCGAATGCGATTTGTTGAATCCGTACCGGCCAAAGGTCTCGATCTGGCTGGCGAGCTCGTCGATGATGCGGGAATCGTAGCCACGCGCCACGGCTTTCTCGACAAACTTGCCCAACTCTTCGCGGATCAATTCCGCGTCCTTCTTGCCCACCGCCTTGCGCAACACGTCGGCTTCCGCAAGCGAGATGCCCGCCAGCACCTGGGCGATTCGCATCACCTGTTCCTGATAGGTGATGACGCCGTAGGTTGGCTCGAGGATCGGTTCCAGCTCGGGCAGCGCGTAGACGATGGGCTCCTCACCGCGCTTGCGCCGCTGGTAAACCTTGTGCATCCCCGCGTCCAGCGGGCCGGGACGCATCAGCGCGCTCGAGGCCACGAGATCGTCGAACCGGTCACAACGCATGGCCCGCAGCATGTCGGTTGCCAGCGGGGACTCGAACTGGAACACGCCCACCGTGCGTCCCATGCGCAACATCCGATAGGTCTCGGGGTCGTCGTAGGGGATTGCGTCCAGGTCGACGCGCGTGCCGCGGCGTGCCTCGATGGCCTTCAGCGTATCGAATACGACGGTCAGTGTCGTCAGGCCGAGGAAGTCCATCTTCAGCATCCCCGCCTTTTCCAGCGCGTTCATGTCGTACTGGGTGACGATGACGCGCTCGTCTCCGTTGCCCGCAGAGCCCTTGGACTCCTGCGTACAGATCGGCACGTAATCGTCCAGCGGCCCTGGCGCGATCACGACGCCGGCGGCATGCACACCCGTGTGTCGCGACAGGCCTTCGAGCGCAACGGCGTAGTCCAGCAGCTTGGTATAGCGCTCGTCGGACTCGTACACCTTCCGGATGTCACTCACCTTCTCGATCGCTTCGCGGACCGTCAGCGAGTAGTTCGGCTGATTGGGAATCAGCTTGGCCAATGCATCGGTCTCGGCGGGAGTGAAGCCGAGCACGCGACCCACGTCCTTCACCGCGGCGCGGGACTTGAGCGTCCCGAAAGTCACGATCTGTCCGACCGCGCTCTTCCCGTACTTCTCGCGCACGTACTCGATGACCTCGCCCCGTCGTTCGAAGCAGAAGTCGACGTCGATGTCGGGCATCGAAACGCGGTCCGGATTCAGGAACCGCTCGAACAGCAGGTCGTACTTGAGCGGACAGACATCGGTGATGCGGAGGGCGTACGCGACCAGCGAACCCGCCGCCGATCCGCGACCCGGCCCTACCGGGATCCCCATCTCCCGGGCAGCGCGGATGAAGTCGGCCACGATCAGCAGATAGCCGGCGTATCCGGTGCGCAGGATGACGCCCAGCTCGTAGTCCAGCCGCTCCTGCACGTGAGGCGGCAGGGGATTGCCGTATCGCTCGCGTGCTCCGGCGGTGGTGAGCGACACCAGCAGGTCGTTCTCGGACGTCGCCTCCGGCGGAAGCGGGAAGGCCGGCAGGTAGTACTTCTTGCCGAACTGCACGTCGCAGGCGTCGGCGATGCCTAACGTGTTGGTCAGCACCTCGGGGTTGTTCGGAAATCGCTCGGCGATCTCGGGCGCACTCTTGAAGTAGAGCCCGGCGTCGTAGCGCATGCGATCCTTGTCGTCCCGCTCCTTCCCCATGCCGATGCACAGCAGCACGTCGTGCGCATCATGATCGCCGGCCTCGAGGAAGTGCGAATCGTTGGTCGCGATCACCGGCGCACCGGTGCGCCGGGGCAGTTCGAAGATCCGCGCATTCAGCTGCGCCTGTCCACCGGAATCGTGGGCCTGCACTTCCAGGTAGTAGCGATCGGGAAAAACCTCGCGGTACCACTCCGTCACCGCGGTTGCGCCGTCGAAGTCGTCGAGCTCGAGATGATGCGCGATCTCGCCGGCGAGGCAGGCCGACGAGACGATCAACCCCTCGCTGTATCGTTGCAGCAGCTCGCGGTCCACGCGGGGACGAAGGTAGAAGCCTTCGGTGAAGCCGAGTGAGGAAAGTTTGATGAGGTTTCGGTAGCCCACGAGGTCGCGGGCCAGGAGCACGAGATGGAAGTACGGCTTCTGGCCCGGCACCCCGCGCGCCTTGAGCCGCCGGTCCCCCGGCGCGACGTACGCCTCCATGCCGATGATTGGCCTGAGCTTCGCCTTCCGTGCCTTTTCCTGGAACTCCCAGGCCGCGTGAAGATTGCCGTGATCGGTGATTGCCAGAGCCGGCTGCTCGAACTCGAGGGCGCGCTCGATGAGACGCTCGATGCGATTGGCGCCGTCGAGGAGCGAGTATTCGGAGTGGCAGTGGAGGTGGACGAAGGACAAGTGAGACGGGAGACGGGAGGTGGGAGATCGGCGGTTCCGGGGTACATCTTACGAACGCTCAATCTGGCTCTCGGTCGCAAGATCTTGCGTTTCTGAACCTGGTCAGCACCTCCGTCTGCAGTTCCGAATCCCGAATCCCGAATCCCGAATCCCGTTTCGGTGCCTCGCCGTCTCCTCCGCTATCTGGTCCGCGCTCTAGCGGTGATCCTCGTGCTCGTCGTCGTGGTCGGTGTGGCGACGGAGATGGGTCGATATGTCGCGCGCGCGGCGTGGGCGGAGGGAAAGATCCTGGCGCGTCGCCGTCCAATCAGCGACCTGCTGGCAGACACGACGACTCGACGCGAAGTGGCGGCGAAGCTCCGAGTGGTGCAATCGGCCCGAGCCTTTGCGGTTCGCGAGCTCGGGCTGGTCGCCGAGGAGTCGTTCACCACGTACTCGCCGCTGGACCGCGACACACTGGTGCTGGTGGTCTCCGCGGCGCGTCGCGACTCACTGGTCGCGAAAACCTGGTGGTTCCCCATCGTGGGGCGATTTCCGTACAAGGGATTCTTCGACTTCGCGCAGGCGAAGGCCACGGCCGCGTCGCTGCGCGCGCAGAGCTTGGACACCTATGTCCGTCCCGCCAGCGCCTTTTCCACGTTAGGGTGGTTCAACGACCCGCTCCTGTCGACGACCCTGGCGCTCGACTCGACCGACCTCGCCGCGACCGTGATCCACGAGCTGGTGCACAACACCCTGTTCGTGAAGGGCCACGTGGCGTTCAACGAGTCGTTCGCGAGTTTCGTGGGGGCGCGCGGGGCAGCGGCGTTCTTCCGGGGCCGATCCTCGGACCGTGCGGCGCGTCGCGTCGAGATCGAGTGGGAGGACGACAAGCTGCTCGGCGCGTTCTGGGAGACCACGGCGCACAAGATCGACAGTGTGTTCGCCGTGCCCGGTCGCGATTCGACCGAGCGTATCAACGCGCGGGACAGTGTGTATGCACGGATGCGACGGGTGCTGCTCGACGATCTCGCGCCCCGTATGCCGACGGTGTCGGCGGAGCGACTGGAGAGGATTCAGCTGGACAACGCCTCGCTGCTCGCGAGGCGGGTGTACGCGAGCGATCTGTATCTGTTCGACGAGGTGCACCGCCGGGCCGGGGGGACACTGCGGCAGACAATCGACCTGGTGCGGGGACTCGTACGGGACGCGGAGGATCCCTATGGCTCGCTGCGCGAGTGGGTGGCTGGCACGATCTCACCGACGCCCACACGAGGCTTCGGCTCCTGAAGCCTCCCGCGGGCACCGGACGTGGCTCTGCTGATCGAAGGAGAGACCGGCACGGGGAAGACGTTGATGGCACGACACGTTCACCTGTCATCGCCGCGACGTTCCGGACGGTTCGAGACCGTGGTTCTCAGCGCCCTGGATGATTCGCTTGCTGGGGATTTGTTCGGCCATTCCGCAGGGGCGTAGACCGACGCGAGAGCCGCGAGAGCAGGGGCCTTCGCGGTTGCACAGAAGGGAACACTCTTTCTGGACGAGATAGGGAAAGCCTCCGCCGCCACCCAGCAGAAGCTCCTGCATGCGATCGAGTACGGGGAGATTCGTCCTCTTGGATCCGATCGGGTTGTGCGCGTCGACGTCCGTGTGATCGCTGCGACGAACGCCCGGATTGCGGAGTTGGTGAACCAGGGCAGCGTGACGGCGTGCGCCTCCGGGCCGCAAGTCCTGGCCAGTGTGTACACGCATCTGAACGGCCCGCGCCCGTCTCCGATCGCCGACACCACGATCTTCTTCATCAACCGCTTTGGTGCGCCTGACACGGTGATCGATGCCCTCGGTCAGCGCACTCGAGTCACGCGTGACGCGGCATGGCCCGCGCTCGCGGCCACGGTCAGAGAGCACAACGGGAGCAAAACCAGCGCGACTTATGACCCGATCCGTGGACTTCCGACGGCAATCAAGGTGCTGAATCCACTGGACGATGGGCGTGACGCCCTCACGACGTACACATGGGATTCCAAGTGGGATATGCCAAAACTCGTGACGATGCCCGAAGGCGACTTCGTGGAGAGTCGTTACGATGTCACAACGGGCAACCTGTGGTGGAAGCAAACGGGTCGCGCGGGAGACGACACGGTTCGATTCGCGTATTACGGCTCTGGAACCGGCGCCAAAGAGCATCTCCTGCAAAGCGTGACCCAGCCGCCTGATGTCCAGGGCGTGCGACCGGTGGAGGTGCTCGACTACGACGCGTACGGCAATCTCTGGAAGACCACGTCGCCGCTGGGCGCTCGCACGATCAACAACCGTGATGTTGTGGGTCGGGTCGTGGAGGTCCGCACAGATATCGACGCGGACACGACAGCTGGTGCGGCAGTGAAGATTGACTCGACGTATTTCGACGTGATGGATCGTGACTCCGTGAGTCGCTCGATCGGAGTGGCTCGCCACTGGGTGCTGCAGCAGGTAGGAACGGTGGCGAAGACCTACGACGCTCATGGCAACCTGATTTCTCTCACTCGCTCCGCCTCCGCGCCATCAGCGGTCGATGCGATGACGACCCAGGTGACCTACAACCGTTTGAGTCGACTGGTGAGGGAGACATCGCCCGATAACAAAGTCGAGGTGTGGGCGCATAACGAGGCCGGGAGCATCACGCAGCGCGTCAACCGTCGAGGGCAGACCACGTATCATTTCGTCGATCTTCTCGGTCGAGATACGTTGCGTGTCGCAAACGAAATCACGTATGGCGAGACAGCGTCCAACTTTCAATTCTCCCCCTCATTCCCGCTGTACGGCAACGGGATTCGCATCCCGGCGGACACCGCGCGGTTCGGCTACGACCACCGCGGCAACATACTGACCGCGAACAACCGCGACGCACGGGTCACACGGCAATACTTCGGTGGCGGCGCAGTGAAGAAGGAGATCGCCAACATCCGGAAGTACGACACGACATCGACCGATTTTTCCGCACATCAGTACGAGCAGAACTACACGTATGACCTCAACGGCAGAAGGGTGAGACTGAACGACGGAACACCCCTGCAGGTGACGTATGACCATGACCCCACCACGGGAGACCTGATCGGAGTCAACGGCTTCGGCGCCCTTGTTGTGTTCGAGCACGACGCTGCCGGTCGACTCATCTCGAGTAATGGCGGGGGCGTATCGGAAATCCTGCGTTACGATGCGAGTGGCCGGCTGGCGCGGAGGATTCAGAGCAGTCCAGGCTGGCCGGGAATAATCCACGACGACTCGCTCCAGTACGATGCGCGCGATCGCATCCTCTTTGCCCAAACGGTTCTTGATACCGTGACGCTGTCGTACTCCGCCCTTGGGCACGTGACGGACATGACCACCCGGGAGGCCATGACGGGAGTCCGGCGGTTCGAAACTGCGTTCAACGACGCGCTCGGCTATCTCGTCAGGAAGAACGGCGCGGGTGCCGACTTCCCACCGCGCGACCTCACCTACCATCGGTCGACCGGGCGACTGGCCCGAACGCACGAGTCCAGTTGGGTTGCCGACACACTGGTGTATGATGCCGCAGGCAACGACTCGGCCACGTGGGGTTCCCAGGCAGGTGCGGGAGGTGGACTGTGGTTCGAATCACGATCGTACTACGGCGCGGATGGCAAGCTCCGCGTGTTCGACAAGCGCGTTCGCTCGTCGTTTGGGGTTACCCTGACCCCAGCGCAGCACGGGACGTTCGAGGAGTACCGTTACGATGCGTTAGGTCGCCGCATCTTGCGGCGGGCCCGTCGAGCGGTGTGCGAGGGACCCTGCCAGAGCGTGATCGAGCGTTTCGTGTGGGACGGCGATCAGCTCGTGACGGAGATCCGTTACCCCGGCTCCGCTACCGCCAGCGCCTTCACGCTGGAGCGCGACACGGGGTATGTGACGTACGAGCAGCCGCGCGGGCCGGTCACGGAGATTCCGCCACCGGTGATCGACACCATGATCCGGCCCTGGTACGGGCGCGTGGACTATGTGCACGGCGGTGGCATCGATCGGCCGTTGGTAGTGGTGCGCAGCTTCTACGGCGATTCGACCCTCCTGTTCGGCGTGTATGGATTGCGGGTGTATCCATACTACAACTGGCGCGGGCTGCCGGATGTGGGGAGCACGAACGGCACGCCCGGGAGTGCGGGAGAGAAGATCTACTGGGTTGGCAGAGACGTCCGGATGTACGGGGATCGGTCCTCCGGAGGTGTGCCGAGGAGCTGGTTTGGTAGTTTGATCGAGGACCAGCAGGACGCGTCCGGGTTGCGGTACCGGAGGAACCGGTACTACGATCCGAAGAACGGGCGGTTCACGCAAGAAGATCCCATCGGCCTCGCCGGGGGGCTCAATCTCTACGGGTTCGCCAACGGCGACCCGGTGAACTTCTCGGATCCGTTCGGGCCCCTCGCGGAAGCGACCGACGGGGACTGCAACAAGAAGACTGGCGAAGGCTGCTCGGCGGAATACAAGCGGCTGTTGCGAGAAGATAAACCGCTCGAAGATGCAGGCTTGGCGGATCCTCTCCTGCTTGTAGGAGGTCTCGAAGCGAAAGGAGCGGGAGCTGCCGCAGGAGCTGCACGCCGCGCGATTGCTGGGCGCATCACCGGATTCACCAAGCACGGCATCAACCAGGCGATCTCACGAGAGGGGGTGGGAGTTTCATCTCGCGCGATCCTGGATGCGGTCAAGAACCCGGTGAAGACCGTCGCACAATCTGGCGGAAGAACGATGTATGTCGGCCGTGATGCGAATGTCGTCCTGAACAGCGCCGGTGAAGTCATCACGGTCATTCCACGAGGCAGCCGCGGATTTAGAATTCAACCATGAGCACAGC
>JBQTIW010000161.1:0-12511 GCA_052387735.1 Gemmatimonadaceae bacterium | reverse complement strand
CGCCAGTATCGCGACGGGTTGGCGGCAACCCTCGATCGGATGGCGACGAACAATTCGAACGACCGCCGGGGCGTTCGTGTGTCGCCGGGGGGCGACCGTCCGACCGAAGCCTTTGCCCGCGGTGTGGACTGGGTCGTAGCTTCGGCGCTGGCGAAGCAAGGGATTCTCAACGGCTACCTCAGCGCCGTGCAGGACGAGTGGCTTACCGGGTACGCCTCCGCGGCTGCCCCGCGTCGCGACGCGCCGCAGGCGGATGCGACCATGATGGCGCTGCGCGAAATCACTGAAGTGGCGCCTCACGTGGTGGCGTGGTTCGAGTCCGCGTACGGTGACAGGCGGCGGGCTGGGCTCGCCGAGGCGATCCGCCGAGTCCTGGTTGCCCCGATGCCGCGGTTCGAATCGCGCGCCGGCCAAGCAGTCGGGTTTGATGGGTGGTCGACGTCCTCGCGAATGCTGCGCATGGCACCGGATGCGTCATCGGGGTGGAGCTGCCTGTTGCGCGCGCCGTCACTCACCGGCAACGATCGAGACGCGCTGCGACGCAGCATGGAGGCCGCCGCCAGCGCGCGGATTGATGGCGTGCTGCAGCGGTGGGGCGAGTACTCCGAGCGCACCAGCAGCACCTGGCGCTTTCGGTCTCTGGGCGGCGCACCCTGGCGTCCCGACATTGCCGACTCCATCGGACGAGAGCTGCGGGACGCGCTGCTCTGGCGCGCAGCGCGTGTCGATGACGGCCGCCTGGGCTCCGACCTCGTGGAGCGCGCCGAGCGCAAGGCGGCGTGGGAGGAGTGCGCAAAAGGCAGCAGGTAGTGGGTAGGAAGTAGTGGGTCGTAGTGGTCGTAGGTACCCACCACCCGCGAGCACTATCCACCACTTCCCGCTACCCGCTGTTCCTTCTCGAGTATCACTCGCGTGGGGAACGCAAACTCGACGCGCTGCTCCTTGAACTCGCGCAGGATGGCGACGTTGACCGCCTGTTGCGTATCCATGAACACGAGGTAATCGGGGTCGCGCACGAAGTAGACGAGCTCGAACTCGAGCGCGGATTCGGCGAAGCGCGAAAAATGGGCGCGGTCGAAACGCGCAGCCGGTTGTCCCTCGACGCAGCGGCGCAGCAGACTCGGAATCGCGGAGACTTGCTCGGGTGGCGTCTCGTAGCTGACCCCCAGGGTGAGGAGCGCCCGGCGCTCCTGGATGCGCTTGAGATTCCGGACACGGCTTCTCAGCAGGTCGGCGTTGGAGAAGATCACCTGCTCACCCGTCACCGATCGGATGCGCGTCGTCTTGAGACCGATGTGCTCCACGGACCCGGTAAAAGTGTCTACGGCGATCGTGTCGCCCACTTCGAAGGGGCGGTCGAGAACGATGGAGAGGGCGGCGAAGAGATCACCGAGCACGTTCTGCACGGCGAGTGCTATCGCGATGCCGCCGATGCCGAGGCCCGTGAGTAGTGCACTGATGTCATAGTCGAGGACATTGCGGAGAGCGAGGACGATGATCACCGCCCAGAGCACTCCTTTCGCCGCGAGCCGCAATGCGTTCAGCGTGGAAGCCCCGGCCGCCTCCGCGCCGCGTCGACCCGACCACTTCCGGATCCAATACGTGATGAGCGTGTTGCCCCAGACGGCGAGCTGGAGGAGCACAGCGATGGCAGCGACCTGACGGACCGCGCGGTCGATGCTCGTGTTGAGGGTGAGAGCGACGCTTCCGGAGCGGAGGGCGAGGGCGATGATCAAATACCAGCGGACGTTGGTGATCAATTCCGCGGTGAGGTCATCCAGGTCTGTTACCGTTCGTTCTGCGAGCTGGCTGAGACGACGCCCGACGAAGTGCTTGAGGCCGAACAGGACCAGAAAGACAGCGGCGGCGATCAGCCCGGCGATGGTCCACGCTCGAAGAGAGTTTCCCAGGATGTCGGCGGGGAGTTGGAGCACGTCACGACTGGTGAGGAAGTCAGGGACAATATCGCGCGAACTGTGGTTCGTGCACTCCGACAGGAGGCGTAAAGGGTGCGGTGAGCACGGTCGTTCGCGTGCGCGGGTCACCGATCCCGAGCCCGGTCCTCTACGACGGGTGTTTGCGGGCGTTCAGCCCAGTGCGCGGGCGGAGCACAACTATTCTTGACAGGTTGTGTGACGGGCCCTAGCGTCGCTGGGTCCACCCAAATCTTTGCGGGGCAGGGTGCGCGCTGGCCGATTTTTGTATACAATTTGCGATTCCCAATCCCCGTCGCGACGCAGCATCCCACCGCGCCATGGCTGAAGCCGTGGTTACCGTAGTCTCCCCACAGGAGGACGCATGAACTCGACTCGTTCACCAGGAACATGGCGTTCGCTGATCATCGGCGTGGCAGTGCTTGCTGGAGCACAGCAAGCGCTCGCACAGGCCGGCGGCGTGACGGGCACCGTCACCGACCGGGCATCGGGACTTCCCGTCTCGGCCGCCCGCGTTCAGGTGGTTGGTCAGCAGAACCTCGCGGCCAACACTGACGACCGCGGCCGCTACCTCATTCGGAGCATTCCGCCGGGCGCACAGTCGGTGCGCGTTACCCGCATCGGGTATCGACCGGAAGTACAGCAAGCTACGATCGCGGCCAACGACACGGCGTCGCTCAACTTCTCGCTCTCGCAGAGCGCGGTGGAGCTGCAGCAGGTCGTCGTGACGGGCACGGGTGGCGCGACCGAAAAGCGCACGGTTGGTGCGTCCATCGGATCCGTCGATGTCGCTCAGATGCAGGAGCTGATGCCGACCGTCAACTTCTCGCAGGTGCTGGCCAACAAGGTCACCGGCGTCCGGTCGGTGGGTGTGGGCGGCGGCGTGGGTGGCGGCCAGGATCTCCGCATTCGCGGCATCGCCTCCTTCTCGCTGAGCCAGCGCCCCGTGATCTACATCGACGGCGTGCGGGTCGACTCCAAGGGCACCGAGTGGGCCATCGGCACGATCGCCTGCTGTTCATTCACGGGTGGCAATTCGACCGACCGGCTCTCCGATCTCAATCCAAACGACATCGAGCGCGTCGAAGTTCTCAAGGGCGCGGCCGCCGCTACCCTCTACGGATCGGAAGCGACGAACGGCGTGATCCAGATCTTCACCAAGAAGGGACGCGGTGAGGGCCGCACGCAGTGGAACGTGGAAGTCGGCACGGGTTTCAATCGCCTCCGCGAGAATCTCCCGACCACGACGTTCCCCAACTTCACCGGTCCGGACGGGACGCGCGCGAGGGATGCCAACGAGCTGATCAAGAGTGGGCCGTACAACTCGGGGTCGATCAGCGCCCAGGGCGGCACGCAGCGCAGCACCTACTTCGCGTCCGGGTTGTTCTCCAAAGAGACGGGTTCGATCCAGCCGAACGATCAGACGAAGGGCAACCTCCGGCTGAACGTCACCTTCCTGCCCACCGACAAGTGGACCGTGGAAGTGCGGTCGGCCTACACGCGCAACATGGTAAACGAGCTGCAGGCCGGTAACAACTGGACGGCCTTGTTAGGCAACGCGATCAACGGCAATCCGCGTACGGCGACCAAGACCCGGCCCTTTGGTGAGGCCTGGGTGCCAGTGGCGGACATCGAGAGAATGACCACGGTGTCGGATGCCGACCGCTGGACCGGCGGCCTGACGCTGTCGTACTCGTTCACGCCGCAGCTGTCCCATCGCATCACAGGCGGTCTGGACGCCGTGAGCGATCAGAAGTCGCGCTTCTTCCCGTTTGTCGGCGGCTATGGCCCGGCCGGCGTGACGGATGGTCAGCGCAACATCGGAACGCGGCAGTTCCGCTCCTACACGCTGGACTACCTGGCGCAGTACAACTTCAAGTTGCCGTTTGACATCGAGTCCAATCTCTCGGCAGGCGCCCAGGGTTTCTGGGAACAGGAGCGCCTGAACATGTCGACGGGCAACAAGTTCCCTGGTCCGGGCGTCAACACCGTGAGCTCGGCGGCCGTCACCAACGGCGCGGAAGCATTTGTCGAGACCATCAATTTCGGTGTGCTTGCCCAGAACCGCTTCGCCTGGAAGGACCGCGCATTCGTCACGGTGGGTTTGCGCGCCGACGGGAACTCGGCGTTCGGCAAGAACTACGGCTTGCAGAAGTATCCGAAGGCCGACTTCTCGTACGATCTGTCGAAGCATGAGGGCTTCTTGCCATCGGTTTTCAGCGCATTCCGTGTGCGCGCGGCCGTCGGCAAGGCCGGCAAGTTCCCGGGTGCGTTCGATTCGTTTACCAGCTATGCGGCGTCTCCGGTGTTCGAGGACATCTCGGGCATCGTACCACTCAATCCGGGCAACGCCGACCTCAAGCCCGAGGTCACCACCGAACGCGAGTTCGGCTTCGAAGCCGGGCTGTGGAATGACCGGGTGGGCATCGAAGCGTCGATGTACAACTCCACCACGGCCGACGCGATCGTGAACAAGCCGAACCCGCCCTCGCTCGGGTTCTCCACGTCCAAGCGCGTGAACATCGGCGAGCTCGAGAATCGTGGATGGGAAGCCAGCGTGAACTTCCTGGTGCTGTCCAAGGCCCGCTTCGAGTGGTCCACGTCGCTCAAGGCGGATGGCAACAAGAACGAAGTCAAGGATCTCGGCGGTGTGACGCTGGCGTGCTGCTCGGTGCGCAAGGGCTATCCCGTGCAGGGAGTGTGGGGTCGCCGGCCGACGGGTTATTCCGTCGTCAACGGCAGGCCGGTGACGACGCGATCTGACACCAACGTCTATCACGGTCCGCCGCTGCCCACCTTCAATGGCTCGTGGAGCAACACGCTCCGGTGGCGCAACTTCCAGGTGTATGGCACGCTCTCGATGGAGCGCGGTGCGTTCATGAGCAATGGCGATCGCGCCTATCGGATCCGGCAGGGTGGCTCGGACGAGTACCTGAGCACCTTCAAGGATGGCAAGCCGACCTTCGCCTCGGACTCGATCGCCCAGCGCGCGAGCATCCTCGACTACTTTGACTCGCGCGACAACGTCCGCATTCGCGAAGTGTCGATGACGTACCAGATCCCTCAAAAACTCAGCAACATCTTCAAAGTAGGTCGGTCGAGCGTGACGATGTCCGGCTTCAACCTGATGTGGTGGGACGATTGCAACTGCGTGGATCCGAACATGAACTGGGCGGGCGCCAGCTCGTTCGGCATCGGAAGCGGATTCCTCGCACAACCGTCGCCGCGGCAGTACCGGCTGCAGGTTCGGACCCGGTTCTAACGATCCGGAGCGCCGTCGTCGCCGGCTGGCGATGACGGCGCGCCCGGGACGAGGTCCGACATCACACCACACCACCATTGGACATCACACATGACCCAGATCTCAAGTACAGGACTGCTGGCCCGGCGCACCATGCGCCTGCTCGCGGTCGCGATCGTAAGCGGCTCCGTCGCGTGCAGCGGGATCTTCGACGTCGAAGACCCGCAGGCATTCGGTGACGAAGACCTCAACTCCCCAGCGATCCTCAAGAACGTCGCCGATGGCGCCGAAGGATTGCTCCACCAGTCCTTCGACGATTACATCGTCGTCACCGACCTGCTTGGCGACGTGATGGAGTCCACGTCGACGTGGATCGACTGGGAAGACATTTCGGAGGGCCGCGTGCGCGGTGACTGGCCATCGGCGGGGTCGTTCTCGGGCCCGCAGAACGGCTTGCTTCAAGCACGATTTGCCGCGCAGAGTGCAGCAGATCGCATCTCCAGAGTACTAGGCACGGCCGCGGCGCAGAGTCCACTGATTGCGCAGTCCAGGTTCGTCGATGGCATGGCGGATCTGCTGATCGGTCAGGGCTGGTGCGAAGGTCCGCTGGAGAATGGCGGTGTTCGCTCGCCGAACACCGCGTTCTTCACGCAGGCGATCACGAAACTGACGGGTGCGCTTGCCGCAACCTCAGGTTTGGCCGCCGCAGATCAGACCAGGTGGGCCTCGGCGATCCGCGCTGCCCGCGCCCGCGCAAACCTTCTGGCCGGTCAGTTCGACGCCGCGCTGGCCGATGCCGACGCGGTCCCGACGGGTTTCGTGAAGCTCGCGGTTTATGCCGAGGGTGCCGGCGTTCAGCAGAGCACGACGGGCAATCAGTTCCACCAGAACCGCAATCGTTCCGGCGGACTCCGCCGGATGCATCACGCGAAGGTGCTCGGGGTGAGTCCCACGGGCACGGCGATCCAGACGGTCTACCTGCCCGACTGGTTCGACGCCTCGAAGGTCGACCCGCGCATGGCTCTCAGCCGCCGCAATGGCGAACTGGGCGTCAACAACCGCTTCGCGTACTACGGTGTCGTGAAGTATGCCGATCGCGCCGGTGACATCACGCTGCTCAGCAAGCGGGAAATGAATCTGATCGCGGCCGAGGTCTTCATGCGGAAGAACGACTACGCGAACATGACCGCGCGGCTGAACATCGACCGCACCGCCAATGGCCTGGCCCCCCTGCCCACGTTGACCGCAGCCAACGCGCAGGCCGCGCTGCTCGGCGAGCGGCTTGCCGTGCTGTTCGTGGAAGGGCAGCGGATGTACGACTTGCATCGGTTCAACCTGGTGACATCCACGTTAGGCGCGGGGCGCGCCACGATGCTTCCGTTGTCGACGACGGAGGTGCTCAACAACACGAGCATGAAGGTCGGTGGTGCGACGTGCCCGAAGATCAGCTAGTTCGCCTCAGGTAGTGGGATGCGGGGGTGGGCCCACGGGGTTCGCCCCCGCATTGCCGACGGGAGACAAGAGACGGGAGAGAAGATCAGGGGGTGCTGATTGAGAAATCGCTGGTCAGAGAGTAGAGAGATGTCTGAGGTGCCACGTGGAGTATCGAGGCGAGGATTCGTAGGGATCGTGGGAACAAGCGCCGCGGGGCTGCTCGTCGCGAGTGCGTGCGGGGATGTGGGCGGAACCGGTCCGGCGCCCACACCAACCGGCTCGGTGAACGGCATCATCGTGGACCTGCAGGGCGCACCGCAGGGCAATTTCGGCCAGGCGATCCTGATGTTCCCCAGCGGTCGGCATGTTGGCGTGCGTGTGACACCCGATGCCGCGGGGAGGTTCAGGTTCGAGAACCTGCCGCCAGGCGACTACCAGATCCGGTTCCACGCCTTTGGCCAGGCGATCATCCCCGAGCCGTATCAGCATCCGATCAAGTTCTCGGTGCAGGCGGGCAAGGTCACCGACGTCACCGTGCGCGTTGTGCGCGGCAGCTTCGGGCAGAACCAGGTGGAGATCTACTGCGGCGACGATTTCTACCAACTGCAGCCCGATGGACTGGAGAACGGCGAGACGGTCGTCAGGCTCGGCGCCGTCGTGTGCTGGTACAACGTCGGCGTGAAGGCGCATTCGGTCACCGGAGGTCCATGGAACGACTCCGGCGACCTGCAGAAAACGCAGTCCTACATTTGGGTCGCCAACCAGGTGGGGCTGTTCCCCTACTATTGCAGGTACTCGCAACCGCAAATGCAAGCGGCGCTGCGGGTCACCGCATGATCCTCGAGTCAGCCACAACGCTTCTCGTGCACAAGGCGTAGCCTTTCGCAGCAGATCCCCCCTTCGGAGATGGTCTTATGACACATCGGTTCTCGCGCGTTCTGCTCGGCGGCGCGTGGCTCGTCGCGGGAGCGGCGGTCCTTCCCGCGCAGCACGTCTCCTATTCGCGGGCGGAGCAGCTGCTGGACTGGAACACCCGCACACTGGTAGCCGGCGACGAAGTGCGGCCGTCGTGGCTCAAGGACGGCAACAAGTTCTGGTATCGCAACAAGACGAATTCCGGCGCCGAGTTCATCGTGGTCGATACGGTCGCCGCCTCACGGGCGCCGCTGTTCGATCACGTGAAGTTGGCCCGGGCGATGACGGTGGCGGGGGACACCGCGTTCGAGGCGCACAAGCTCCCGTTCCAGACCTTCGAGTTCACCGACGACGGGCAGAACGAAAGCGAGATCGAGTTCACGGCCAATCGCAAGCGCTACGTCTGCAACATCACATCGTACCGGTGCACGGTCGGCGACACGGTGCCTAACAAGTCACGGTTGGTCCTGTCGCCCGACCGCAAGATGGAGGCGTTCGTCTCGAAGCACAACCTGTGGGTGCGCCCGCGCGGCGGCACGGACAGCACGCAGCTGACCACCGATGGCGTGGACTATTACGCCTACGGCCTGTCGATGCCGCGGCCCAGCGAGCTGCAGCTCAACCGAGTCGGTCAGCGCCGTCCCAACCTCCGCTGGTCACCGGATTCGAAGAAGATCGCCGTGGTCCGCGCCGACGAGCGCTACGTGGCCCACCATCACTACGTCCAGTACACGCCGCAACGGACCAAGCACTACTCCCAGCCATACGCGCTGCCTGGCGACAGCGCCGTGCCGCATCCGTATCTGTACATCGTCGATGTCGGAACAAAGCAGAGTGTGATGGCGAAGATCTCCCCGCGTCCCAACCAGCTCTCCATCGGTGGGTCGGTGCGCGATTCCGCGTGGGCCGACGAAGGCAAGACGCTCAATGTCTCGATGTACACACGCGGTTCGAAGAGTGCGTACCTGGCGGCCATTGACGCGTCGAGCGGCGACATGCGGGTCATCGCGCGCGACACCGGCAAGACGTATGTGGAGATCTCGAACCCGCAAGACCCGGGCAGCTTCTATGTGACGAAGGATCAGAAGGACGCGTTCTGGTTCTCGGAACGCGACGGGTGGGGCCACCTCTATCGGTTCGACGGCACGGGGACGTCCACGGTCGCGTCGACCGACGGCGACGGCGGCATGTCCATGGCGCCCGAACCCAAAATGCAGCTGACGACCGGCGCGTTCCAGGTCGGGCAGATCGCCTACGTCGACGAAACGGCCAAGCTGATCTACTTCACGGCGCGCGGACGCGATGGATTCCTCTACTATCCGAAGCTGTATCGGATGGCGTACGACGGCAGCGCGGTCACGCAGATCACCACGGAAGACGCGCACCACACGATCACGTTCAGCCCCAGCGGGAAGTACTTCGTCGACACGTACTCCACGCTGCAGACGCCTCCCGTCACGGTGCTGCGCTCGGCCGACGGCAAGGTCCTTCGCAAGATCGAGGAGGCCGACATCAGCCGGCTCAAGGAGATCGGCTGGAGGCCCGTGCAGCTGTTCAGCGTCAAGGCGAGAGATGGCGTGACCGACATATACGGCCTGCTGTATGTGCCGACGAACATGGATTCGACGAAGAAGTACCCGATCATCTCGCACATCTACCCCGGACCGCAGGTGGGTTCGGTGCGCGGGTGGAATTTCACTAATGGTGGAGAGCCGATGGCGCTCGCCGAGCTCGGGTTCGTCGTGATGCAGCTCGACCACCTCGGAACGCCGCTCCGGTCCAAGGCGTTCCATGACAACTACTACGGGTTCTTCGGCGACAACGGCCTGCCCGATCACATCACCGCGATCAAGCAGCTGGGCGCTCGTCACCGCTTCATTGATACCGACAAGGTCGGGATCTTCGGTCACTCCGGCGGCGGGTTCGCCTCGACCGACGCCATCCTGCGCTATCCCGATTTCTTCAAAGTGGCGGTGAGCGGTGCGGGCAACCACGACAACCGCTCGTACAACATCTACTGGGCGGAGAAGTATCAGGGCCTCATGCAGCGCGATACCGTCCGCAAGACCGACAACTTCGAGACGTCGGCCAACAAGACGATGGTGAAGAACCTCAAGGGCAAGCTGATGCTGATGCACGGCGACATGGACGACAACGTGCATCCGTCGATGACGGTGCAGGTAATCGACGAGTTGATCAAGGCGAACAAGTCGTTCGACATGGTGTGGGCACCCAACCGCAACCATGGCCTGAACGAGCCCTACTTCATTCGCCGCCGCTGGGACTATTTCGTCGAGCACTTGTTAGGCGCGACACCGCCGGAGAACTACGAGATCCGGCAACCGGTCGAGGGTGCGCCGGGTCGCCCGGCCATGCCTGACGACGACACGTGGGACGACCTCGGCTTCCCGTATTGGAAGCCGTTCAAAGCCCCTCGGTAGCAGCGAAGCACGGGCAGCAGGAGAAGCACGGGAGGCCCGAGATCCCGTGCTTCTTGCTTTGTGGTCGTTGTGGCTGATTATCGGCTCGCAGCGAAGGGAAGTTCACATTCTGTTCAACGCAGAGAGCGCAGAGGAAACAGAGAGGAGGCAGCGGCTCGCGATTCCACGCAGACTCTCCGGTCCTTGTGTGTGTTTCTGTTTCGAAGCTCGTTGCTGTCCTCTGTGTCCTCTCCGCTTCCGCTGCGCCCGCTGTGTTGAGAAACCGGCCAGAGCTTGCATACCCCTTTGACCTTCCGACCATGCGCCGACTCTCTGCAATCCTCGTCACGACCCCATTGCTCACGGTAACCCTCACGGCACAAGGCACCAGAACCGACTACGCGCGCGCCGAGCAGCTCCTGAACTGGAACGCCAGCGAGCTGGTGATCGACGATGCGGTGCGGCCGCGCTGGATGAGTGGCGATCGATTCTGGTTCCGCAATCGTGGACCCGGCGGGTACGAGTTCCTGGTGGTGGACATGGCGACGGGGACGCGGCGCGTAGCGTTCGATCACGCGCGCTTCACGGCGGCCCTATCGCAGGCGGCGGACACGACCTATGACGCGGCCAAGCTGCCCTTCCGCGAGATCACCTGGGTGCAGAACGAGCAGGCGGTTCGTGTATCCACGGGGCGCAACACGTTCTGGACCTGCACCCTCACGAGCTATGCCTGCACCGGGCCGGACACGGTGCCGCTCACGCGGGTGAAGGAATCGAAGTCGCCCGACGGGAAGTGGGTCGTCTCCGAACGCGATGGCAATCTCTTCGTGCGGGCAACCGATGGCGGCGCCGAGGTGCGCCTGACGAGTGATGGGACGCCCGAGTTCGGGTATGGCCTCAACAACATCGGATGCTGCGGACAGGTGACCAGCCAGCGCAACAAGACCGAACTGGCGCCCATCGTGGCGTGGTCTCCCGACTCGCGGCGGATCGTGACGCACAAGTGGGATCAACGAGGGGTGCGTCTCATGCACCTGCTGGAATCGAAGAACCCGGGTCCGATTCTCCATTCGTACCGGTATGCACTTCCCGGCGACAGCGTGATCCCGAAGTTCGAGCTGTACATCATCGATGTGGGAGCGAAGTCGGCGACGAGGATCGACCGGCCGTCGCAGGAAGCGATCAACACCTCGTGCTGCTGGATGATGACCGACACGGTGTGGAAGGACGTGCGGTGGAGCGGCAACGATCAGGTGTTCTTCACCCACGGCAAGCGCTCGTTTGACGAATTGGACCTGCTCGTCGCGGACGCCAGGGCAGGCACGGTGAAGAGCGTTCTCAAGGAGACGAACAAGACGTTTGTCGAGACGAATCAGAACTCGGGCGGCATACCCAATTGGCGGCCGATTGCCGGGGGCAAGGAGGTGGTCTGGTGGTCGGAGCGCGATGGCTGGGGCCATCTCTATCTCGTCGACGCGGCAACCGGCGCGGTGAAGAATCGCATCACGAGCGGAGACTGGATCGTGAGCGACCTGGTGTGGATCGACGAGACGATGCGCTACGCATACTTCACCGGCCGCGGGCGCGAGCGGGAACGCGATCCGTACTTCCGCCACCTCTACCGGGCGAAGCTGGACGGATCGGCGGTCGAGCTCCTGTCGCCGGAAGATGCGGACCACGAGATCACGATGTCGCCCTCGGGGAAGTTCGTGCTCGACGTGTATTCCCGGCCGCAGACCGCGCCGGTGTCGGTGATTCGTCGTCCCGACGGGACGCGCGTGAAGGAGCTCCAGCAGGCCGATGTCTCGCGGCTGCTTGCCGCGGGCTATCGCCCTCCGCGGCCCTTCAAGGTCAAGGCGCGGGACGGGATGACCGATCTGTATGGTCTGTTGTGGTTCCCGTCTCACTTCGATTCGAGCAAGACGTATCCCATCGTCGACTACATCTACCCCGGGCCTCAGGTCGGCTCGTTAGGTGGGCGGCAGTTCCGGGCCACGGCCAACGGCAATGCCAATGCGCTCGCCGAGCTCGGGTTCTTTGTGGTGCAGGTTGACGCGATGGGAACGCCAGGGCGGTCCAAAGCGTTTCACGATGCGTACTATGGCAACATGGGTGACAATGGCATCCCTGATCAGATTGCCACCATCAAGCAGTTGGCGGCCCGCCACCCGCAGATCGACATCGATCGCGTCGGGATCTACGGACATTCGGGCGGCGGCTTCTCGTCAACGGACGCTATTCTCAGATATCCAGACTTCTTCAAGGTCGCAGTATCCTCGGCGGGGAACCACGACAATCGCAGCTACGACTATACCTGGGGGGAGAAGTACCAGGGCTTGTGGAAGAAGCTCAGCGATTCAGTGGATACCTTCGACTCGCAGTCGAACTGGCGGCTCGCAAAGAACCTCAAGGGCAAGTTGATGTTGTCGTACGGCACGCTGGACGACAACGTGCATCCCGTGGCCACACAGCTGGTGATCGACGAGCTGATCAAGGCCAATCGGGATTTCGATCTGGTCGTGATGCCCAATCGGAACCACGGGTTTGCCAGCGAGCCATACTGGGTG
>JBQTIW010000160.1:0-12931 GCA_052387735.1 Gemmatimonadaceae bacterium | reverse complement strand
ATAGATGTCAGTTGGGATTGAACGCATACCGCACCGCGTTCCGCCTATCGCCCATGAGCGCCTAGCGGCCATCGCCTATCGCCTCTCTCGCCCTCCCGCCTCGCTGCCGATACTCCCACTGATGGCTCCCTCCAGCTCCCAGGACATGTCCTTCGCCGGCCGCATGATCGTGCGCGCGGCGTCGGTCGTGTTGCTGGCCGGCGCGGCGCTGGCGGCGCAAGTGCCCAGTCGGTTCACGTTAGGTGACCTGCGCGAGCGGGTGCGACAGATCCAGGGTACGCCCACGGTCATCGAACGCCTGTACTCCCTCGGCGTCGAGCATTGGGTGTATGACGGCGCGTCGGTCACCTTCGACCCTGCCACGGGGCGGGTGGTGGAGTGGAATGACCCGCAGCGGACCCTACGCACCACGCTGCGTGGCGAGCACCACACGCAGGAGTCGACCGTCACGTTAGGCAGTGACCTGGGCGATGTGGCGCGCCTGGTTGGTACACCGTGGGCGGTCACGCGCGATGCGGACCGCAGGCATCTGTACCTTGCCTACGGACGCAGTGTGATTCGTGTCGACGCCGCGACCGAGCGCGTGAACGGCTGGATCCGCCGTGATTCTGCACTCCGCGTCGCCGCCGTAGACGACTCGGCCGCCCATGCCGCCCTCGCGGCGCGACCGAGTGCCGCCGCAAGCCGACGGCCACAGCTGAACGCGCCGGTGCGCACCCGCGTGTCATTGGCCCTGTCAGGGGTGGAGATCCGAGACGCGTCAGGCGATGGACGGCTCGCACCTCGCGAGTTTGCCGACATCACATTGCGCATTCGCAACGACGGCGGCACGGCGACGCCGGCGCTTCCCGCGCACCTGGTTCGCTCGTCGGGTCTCGTCACCATCGCTGGCGCGCCGGATACCATCTGGCTCTCGTCGATCGCCGCTGGAGACTCGACGGAGGTGGTCGTGACCGCGTACGTGACGGGCGTCGCGCCCGCACCCGAGCTGGCGCTCCTCATCTGGCACGAGGGCGCGCCGATCAGGCTGTCGACACGCATCCCCACCACCCCGAAGGTCCCAGAGCGGCTACCAGCCTCGGCCGACAGTGCCCGTCGCGCCGCGGACGATCCGGCCACCAGCGCACCGGCGGCCCTCGCGCGCAATGGTGACGCGCTGGCGGTCATCGTCGGCATCGAGGACTACCAGCGTCTGACCGACGCGCGATTTGCGCATCGGGATGCGGCACTGATGCGCACCTACGCGGTGCAGACACTGGGAGTACCTGACGATGCCGCGCACCTGGCCTATCGCGCCGGCGCCGCGGCATCGGGCACCGAGCTGCGCCGGCTCTTCGGGGAGCGCGGCTGGCTCGCCCGGCGGGCGACTGACAATGCAGACATCTTCGTGTACTTCGCCGGCCACGGCGCAGTCGACGCCGCCCAGCGCGTTCCGCATCTTCTGCCGGCCGACGCCGACGCCAACTATGTCGGCGAGACCGGCATCGACCTGCATGCGCTGTTCGACCGTCTGGCGCGGCTCCCGGCGCGCTCCATCACCGTTGTGTTAGATGCATGCTTTTCCGGGTTGGCCAGGTCAGGACAGCCGTTGGTGTCGGGCACACGCGCGGCGGTCGTTTCCATCGAGCATCCTGCGCTGGTCCGGCGAAACATGGCGGTGTTCGTCGCGGCGCGGGATGCGCAGCTCGCCGGGGACCTCCCCGAGGCGCAGCATGGAGCCTTTACCTGGTTTGTCGCACGCGGCCTGCGCGGCGACGCCGACACCGACCACGATCGCGTGATCACCGTCGCAGAGCTCGGCCGGTTCATCGAAACCAACGTCGCACGAGCCTCGGCCGCGCTGGACCGCGAACAGCAGCCCCTCACGATTGCCCGCGACTCCTTGCGCGCCGTCGCCCGGCTGGCGCCGCGCCCATGACGCCCACGAATCGTCGCTGTGTCGTCGCCTTCGTCCTGCTGAGTGGCTGCCTGACGAAGATCGGGAGCGCGCAAGGGGGAGAGACCGTATTGATCGAACAGCGTATCCTCCTGCAGGACCGCCTGACACCGCGCGACGCCAAGCGGCGCGCGCTCGAGGAAGCGATGGCTGAAGCGGTCCGCCGGGTCGCGGGGGTCCGCGTGCGTTCGTCCGCGGTGAGCACGACCTCGGAGGATCGGGACTCCACGCGGAGCACCTATCGCAGCATCGTTCAGCTCGATGCCGCCGGTCGTGCCGTCGATGCGCGGGTGCTCGACGAGGCGTGGGAGACCACGCGCGCCCCCGAAATCGGCGAGCAATTGTATTATCGCGCCACCTTCGCCATCACCGTAGAACGCGAGATCGGCTCGCCCGATCCCACGTTCTCGGTGGACGTTCAGTTGCCACAAGCGGAATATCGTGCGCGATCGGGCGATCCGCGGCACAACGACGAGCTCGTCGCGTCCGTGACCGTCTCGCACGCGGCCAGGGTGCTCGTCTTCTCGATCGTCGACGACTCCGTGACCGCACTCATACCTAACGAGTTCGTGCGGTCGGTCGACGCCGCGGCGGCGATCCGTATGGAGCTGCCCGACCCGATGTGGCGCGCGCGTGGCCTCCGTTTTCGCGCCGCACTCCCGGCGGGAGTCGAGCGGCAGGAGGAGCTGCTGGCCGTCGTAGCCCTGCGCACCGCGACGACCGACCCGCCAAACCGCATGTCGCTGCTCGACTTCCAGCGCTGGCTGGTGCGCATTCCGGCTGGCGGGCAAGCGGTAGGGTTTGCCGCCTACGGTGTCAGGCGATAGGCGGGGCTGAGCCGGCTTGTCCGACGGGAGCTAAAGCGGGCGAGGAATCGTGCCGATACCTCCAGGGAAGAACTGGAGTAGCCATGACCTATTCGTCGCGCGTCCTTCGATTCGCCCTGATTTCCCTCAGTTTCGCAGGGGGCTGCTCCCGCGGTCCGAAGCCGCCAATCGACCTGCATCCGCCGGCAAGCCGGGAAACGATTCGCAACCTCCCGTCCTGGTACCTCAAGCCGCCGACCGACAACAACTACCTGTTTGGCACGGCCACGGCACTGTCGCGTGATGTTCAGGTTGCGATCAACAAGGCCCAGGCTGACGCGCGTAACGCGCTCGCGCAGGAGTTGGAGGTGAAATACGGGGCTCTCAACAAGCGCTTCGTGGAAGAAGTCGGGCGCGAAGGGTCACAGCTCCTCGATCAGTACACCGCCGTGTATAAGGGCGTGGTGAGCACGACGCTCTACGGGAGTCGTCCGCGCCAGCAGGTGCTGCGCACCGAAGGCAGCCTCTATCGGGCGATCATTCTGATGGAGTTGCCCGTTGGCGAAATGTCGAGGCGGTTGCTCGAACAGCTGCGAGCGCAGGAGCAGCTCTACACCCGCTTCCGCGCGGGAGAGGCGTTCAAGGAGCTCGACGCCGAAGTGCAGCGTTACGAGGCGTGGAAGAGGCAGCAGGGAATCCCGCGATAGCGGACCGCGACGCGAGCGCACGTCCGAGTCCCGCTGGCGCGCCGAAGCGCCGGTGGCATCATCCTGATAGAGCGAGCGCTGGCCCGAGACTACGGCCATCAGGTCCGAAGCATGCGTTGTCTAGTGACTAGCCAAACGCCCCCTCACGTCTGAAGAGGCGTCGGCGGGTGGTCCCGATGGTGTCGGGTGTTCTGACGGTTTGTGGGCGAAGTCATCCTACCAAGTAGTTGCTCCTCCGTCGGTTCAATTGGAGTCGCGACGCTCTCGATCGATGCCGCGGCGACGTCGGTGTGATTCTCGTTGACGCTCCTCCCCGTATATCCAGACGCAGCAGACCTTCGTTTTCGCGAGGTAGTTTCTCGCCGCGTGGCGGGGGCGCATTGGTAGACGGCAAAGGTCACGGGCCTGGGTCGCGAAGGAGGCACCCCATCCAGCTTTCGAGGGATGACCGAACCATGCGTGCGAAGCCTTGTTCGTCGCTGCCTCTCGCGGCTTCATACCTGTGAAGGGAAACCGTCTGAACCGTAGAGAGGACTAATGGTCGCAAAGGATCCCGCGGCGCACTCCTCGCCCGCCTGCCCCACACCGAGTCTCGCTATGACATCCAGCCGTATCCTCATTGCCGGTCTTCTGTACGGTGCCGTCGTTCCGGCCCAACAGGTCCGAACGCTTTCCAAACCCGAGGTGGAGCTCGCCGAGCCGTTTACGAACGTTGCCGCGATTCGCGAACTGAAGGACGGGCGCGTAGTGGCGATCGATCCGCGCGACAAGGTCGTGCAGCTCGTCGACTTCAAATCGGGGGCGCTCAAGAAGATCGGCCGGGAAGGCTCCGGACCCAAGGAGTATGCCCTCCCGATGGCGCTTGTCGCGCTCCCCGGCGACACCTCGGCCGTGTTCGATCCGCTCAACTCGCGCATGTTGATCGTACTGCCCAACGGGGAACCGGGCGACTTCATCTCGCTCGCGCAGAACGCGCAGCGCGGCCCGGGCGGCGGGATGATGCTCAACATGTCGCCACCACGTTATACGGACAGCAAGGGACGGCTCTACATGGCGGGATCGGGCGTCACCATCGGGCCGAACGGTCCGGTCGCGGCCGAATCCCTGGCAATCCTGCGCGTCGACCGTGCCACGAAGAAGACGGACACGTTAGGTTACGCGCGCCTGCCGAAGGACAACGTGCAGACATCAGGCGGCTCCGGACAACTCCAGGTCCGTATTGGTGGCGGCAATCCCTTTGCCGCACGCGACGAGTGGGCAGTCACACCGGACGGTCGCGTCGCTGTGATCCGCTCACCCGAGTACCGCGTGGACTGGCTGTCGCCGAGCCGGAGCCCCGGGGCGACGATTGCATATGAGAAGGTCAAGGTCACCGAAGGCCACAAGCAACAGTGGCGTGACGGCCGCCGGAACGCCACGATGATTGCCGTCACGAACAACAACGGCCGGCAATCGGTCAGCAGCGGGTCGCCAGCGGGACGGAGCGGTCCGACAATTCCCGACCCCGCCGACTGGCCGGAATTCATGCCGCCGTTCGTGGGTCAGAATTCCATCTTCGCGGCGCCTAACGGGCAGCTCTGGATTCTCCGGACGCGCGAAGCCAGCGACCAGGTGCCGACATACGACATCATCGACGCGGCCGGCAAGGTGGCGATGCGTGTGGCGCTGCCGCCCCGCACCCGGGTCGTCGGTTTCGGCAACGGCGTCGTGTATACGGTCCGTACGGACGAGGACGATCTGCAGTACCTGCAGCGCTTCAGACTTCAGTAGGACCTCGACCGGAGCGCCACGACATCGGCGCCACAAGTTGCCAGGGAGCGCTTGCTCCCCGACGATGTATCTTTAGCTATCCCTCGCCAGGCGAGTACATGCCCGACGTTGATCTGACTGCGCGCCTCGTTCGAGCCGGTGGCTCGCTCATCGCCGCGACCCTCCTCTTGTGCGCATGCGCCAAAACGGGCGCGTCGGCCGGTAACGACTCCGCTGGTGGCGACTCGGCGGCCGCGGCGTCCGCTCCCGGCCCCGAAGACGCCCCGGCGGCGGCGCGGACCGTCACGCTGCCGGTGTCCGTCACCGAGGCTCGCGATGGCGACCTCGTCCTGAGCGTGACGACGACCGGCCAGGTGCGCTCCGACGGCGAGGCCACGCTCAAGGCGGAGGTAGCGGGGACGATTCAGCAGGTGCTCGTGCGTCCCGGAGATCGCGTGAAGAAAGGCCAGGTTCTCGTTAGGCTCGATCCTCGCCCGTTCGACCTCGCCGTGCAGGAGGCCGACGCCGCCGTTGCTGAGGCCGAAGTGCGATATCAGGACGCGGTCGCTCCTGACTCGATCGTTCTGGGTCGTCCACCCTCGCCCGAGCAGCGGCGCATCGCGCTCACCCGCTCAGGCCTGCAGAGCGCCCGCATCAGGCTCGAGCGCGCCAAGCTCGAGCGCGAACGTGCGACGATCGAGGCGCCCTTCGATGGAATGGTCGATCGGGTCGACCGGGCTGCAGGTGAGCGCGTGCAAGCCGGCGAGACGATGACCCGCGTGGTAAATCTCTCGGCGTTGCGGATCGAGGCATCGGTCCTCGAGCACGACCTCCCCCTCATCAAGGAGGGAGGTCAAGCGACCATCACGAGCGCTTCGGTGCCTGACAAGGCCGTGATCGGCCGCGTGTCCGCCGTGCTGCCATTGATCGACTCGACGACGCGGGCCGGGCGCGTGTTCGTGCGCATTGCCAACCCGGGGCCGCTGCGGCCGGGGATGTACGCCGACGTCAGGCTGGAATCCCAGCGACTGGCAAGGCGCCGGCTCGTCCCGACCCGCGCCGTCATCGAACGCGACGGTCGCCCACTGGTCTTTGTGGTGAAGGAAGGCCGGGCACAGTGGGTGTACATCAATCCCGGTCGCACCAATGGCATGGACACTGAAGTACTTCCCGACTCTGGCACAGGCATCATTCCTGTAGAGATCGGAGATCGCGTGATCGTGTCGGGACACCTGACGCTCACCCACGACGCACCGGTTCGTGAGGTGGCCGCCGACACGTCGAAGGGCAGCAGGACCGCGGCGCGCCAATAGCGATCGCCCGCACCGACGGCCCCCGTACCCTTCACGCTGCGTGTCCCTCGTCTCTGCCGCCGTCAAGCGACCGGTCTCCACGATCGCTTCGGTCATCGCGATCGTGTTGTTGGGCTCCGTTTCGCTGAGCCGCCTGCCCGTTTCGCTGCTGCCCGATGTCACGCTCCCGGTTCTGACCATTCGCACCCTCTATCCCGGCTCGGCTGCCACCGAAGTCTCGCGATTCATCGCTGAGCCGATCGAGGAAGCAATCGCCGCAACGCCCGGGCTCGTGGAGCTGCGTTCGATCAGCCGCACCGGCGAAGCGACGACGATCGCGCGGTTTGCCTGGGGCACCAACATGCAGACCACGGTGCTCAATGTCCGCGAACGCCTGGACAACGCGCGCGGGCGGCTCCCGGAACGCGCCGAGCGACCGACGCTGCTCACCAGCGATCCCGGCGAGCGCCCGATTGCCGTGCTCGCGCTCAGCACCACCAGCGATCTGCGCGCGCTGTCGCGCACGGCGGAAGAGGTCTACGCGCGGCGACTGGAGCAGATCGCCGGCGTCGCCAGCGTCGCCGTCGTGGGCGCGCCGGAGGACGAGATCCGTGTCGAGGCCGACCCCGCACGGCTTCGGGCCCTGGGCCTCACACCTAACGATCTGTCGACCGCGATCAGCAACGCCAATCCCACCGGCGCCAGCGGCACGATCCGGCGCGGGCAGTTCCGATTCGCGGTGCGCACCCTCACGGAGTTCCGCGACCCCAATGAAGTACTGGACGTACCGATCGGTCCGGTGGGCAGCGGCATCCGGGTGCGCGACGTGGCGTCGGTCAGCCTCACGACCGCGGACCCGAAGACGCTGACTCGGCTCGATGGCGTGCGTGCGGTCGGACTCGTGGTCTACAAGGACGCCGGCTCGAACACCGTCGCCGTCACGCGTCAGCTGCGGGAGACAGTCGATGGCCTGACGAAGGAATTCCCGGCCATTACGCTGAACATCGTCGCGGCCCAGGCGGATTTCGTGGTCGACGCATTGTCGAACCTCGGACAGGAAATCGCCGCCGGTGGGATCATCTCGCTTCTCCTGATCATCGTCTTTCTCCGCAACTGGCGGATGTCAATGGCGATCGGGATCATGGTGCCACTGTCCATCCTGGTCGCGCTCGTGCTGCTCCAGTTGCTCGACGTCTCGATCAACGTGTTGTCGTTAGGTGGTCTGGCGCTGGGCGTCGGGCTGTTGGTGGACAACGCGATCGTTGTGGCCGAAGCGTCGGCGCGAAAGCACGACGAGGGTCTGCCGCTGATGCAGGCGACGATCGAGGCTACGGAGGAGGTATCGGGTCCGCTGGTCGCCGGCACGCTCACCACACTACTGGTCTTTGGACCGATCATCTTTGTTCGCGGGTTGGCCGCCGCGCTGTTCCGGGATCTGTCGCTTTCGGTCGTGACGTCGGTCGCCGCATCGCTGATCCTCGCGTTGACGCTGATGCCGGTGCTGATCGCGGGGCGGAGACGGGAAGCGGGAGACGGGAGACGCCGGCTTTCGCGGGAGCAGGCGCAGACGACGGATGAACAGCAGCGCCGGGCGTCGTCACGCCTGACCGCGCTCGGCCATGCGCTTGCGCGGTGGTACGAGCGGGGGATGCGGTGGTCGCTGGCGAATCCGGCGCTGGTGTTCGGGATGGCGATTGCCGCGACGGCCTTCACCGGATGGGTGGCCATTCGGCTGCCACGCGAAGTGCTCCCGGCCGTGGACGAACGGGTGGCCGTGGCGCAGCTGCAGCTGGCCGAGGGGACCGCGATCGAGGAGACGACCCGCCAGGTGGGGCGGCTGGAGGAGATCGCGCGCTCGTTAGGTTCTCGCGGCGTCTACAGCCGGGTGGGAATCGCGACCGACGAGGAGGTGCTGGCCGGCGCCGAGCCCGGCTCCTCGGCCACGGCGCAGCTCATCGTCCCCGTGCCGGCGAACGTCGATGCGCAGCGCTTTGCCGACCGGCTGCGCTCCGGCGTGCCCGACCTCGCCCAGGGCGCGTTGGCCATCGACCTCGCGGGCCAATCGGAATTCGGCTCGCTCATCGGCCGCGAAGGACGCACGGTCCGCGTAGAGGTCTCGGCGCGCACGATCGATGAAGCGGCGCGGTGGGCCGATACGACACGGCTCCGGCTGGCATCCCTCCCGGCGCTGACTGATGTGCGTTCGTCGCAACAGGGGTCGCAGCCCGTCGTGGAGGTCGCGCTCGAACGCGCCCGCATGGCGGAACGTGGTGTGTCGATCGACGCGGTGTCCAACGCCTTGGCGGGAGGGCTCGGCGGCGTCGAGGCGAGTGAGTTGCGCGAGACCGACCGTCGCACACCAATCTCCGTTCGTTATGCAGGCACGGCCAACGAAGACCTTGCCACGGCGCTGAACACGGTGGTGAGCGGAACCCCGGTGCAGGAGTTTGTCGTCCCGAAGGAAACGCGGGCTCCTGTCGAAGTCGTGCGGGTCGGCCAGCGCCCAGTGGTGGCGGTCGAGGGGCTCGTGGCCCAGGGTGGCACGAGCGGCGCCACCGACGCGGTCACGACCCTGATGCGGTCGCTGACGTTCCCCGGTGGCGTGAGCTGGGCCGTGACCGGCGCCGACGCCGAGCAGCGCCGCACGACGGGCGAGCTCACACTGGTCGCGCTGCTGTCGGTCGCCCTGGTCTTCCTCGTACTGGCCGGTGAGTTCGGCTCCTTCCGCATTCCGCTGGTTGTCATGCTCACCGTGCCGCTGGCCGCAGCCGGCGGCCTGATCTTCCTGTGGCTGACCGGCCAGAGCATCAACGCCGTTTCGCTCATCGGCATTGTGGTAATGATCGGCATGGCCGACAACGAGGCGGTGGTGAAGCTCGACGCGATTCGCCGCTTCCGGGAGGCCGGCCATTCGGTCGACGACGCCATCGTGCTGGGCGGCCACCAGCGCCTGCGCGCCATCGCCATGACCAATCTCACCACGATCACCGGCGTGCTGCCACTGGTGTTCGGCTGGGGAAGTGGTGGCGCCTTGTATCAACCACTGGCTGCGGGAGTCATTGGCGGCTCGCTGTCCGCGTTGCTCGTAACCTTCTTTCTGTTGCCGACGGCGTATGCGGTCATGGAGAGACGGAGTTCGAGCGGTTAGTGGGTGGTGGGTAGTGGGCAGGCTGGAAACGCCCATCGCCCATCGCCTCTCGCCTCCGCCCCACGACCCACCACCCGCTCTCGAGCATGATCTCCTGGTCCGTCCGCCGACCTGCCGTCATCTGGGCCACCAGCGCTGCGCTGCTGCTGGCCGGGGTCATGGCGTTCTCGCGGCTGGCGCTGGCAACGCGCACCACGGTCGAGCTGCCGCGGCTGCAGATCTCCATTGGGTGGCCGGGGGCGTCGGCGGAACTGAATGAGATGTACCTCGCGTCGCCCATCGAGGCGGCGATTCAGAGTGTGCGGGGGATGAAGAAGACCCGGTCGGAGTCGACGGACGAGGGCGTGACGTTGACCGTCGAGCTGCAGCCCAATACCGATGTGCAGCTGGCGCGGCTGTCGATTCTGGAGCGGCTGGAGATCCTGCGGCGCGAATTCCCACCGGGCGTCTCACCCCCACGCGTTGGCAACTACGTGCCCAGCGAGTTGCAGGAGGAACCGCTTCTCCTCGTGACCATGGGCGGGCCCTACACGCCCGGTGCGTTGCAGAAGATCGCCAATGAGGTCGTCGAGCCGCGGCTCTCCGCGGTGCCTGGCGTGGCCGGTCTCTCGGTGAATGGCGGCTCCGAGTTCGGCGTCTCCATCTCGTATGACCCCCGACTCCTGCGCCAGCTCGGCATCGACGCCACGCTGATCGGCCAGGCCATCACGCAGGCCAGGTCGGTCCAGTCGTTAGGCCGAGAGGAACGCGGCGCAACGGAGCGACCCGTGTCGTTGCGAGACCAGCCCGGGATCGTTGCCCACCTGGCGGACCTCCCCATCCGCGGGCCGGGCGGGCGGATCTATCGCGTCGGCGAGCTGGCGTCGGTTCGGCCGCAGGAGGATCAGCGAGGGCGGTTCTTCCGGATCAACGGACAGCCGGCCATCGCTCTGTCGATCGCCCGGTTGCCGGAAGCCGACGCCATCAAGACCGCCCGGGCGGTTCGCGAGGCGCTCGGCCAGATCCAGCAGACGCTCGCCACCGGCGTGCGGATCAACGTCGTCAATGACGACTCGGTGGAGCTGCGCGATCAGCTCAAGGACCTCCTCATCCGGGGCGCGATCGCCTTTGCGTCGGTCGTTCTCGTCCTGCTCTTCTTCCTGCGTGACGTGCGCGCAATGTCGCTCGTTATGCTGAGTGCCGCGCTGGCCGTCGCCGGCACGGCGCTCGGGCTTTTCCTCTTCAAGATCCCCGCCAACCTGCTCACGCTGGCAGGCTTGGCGATGGGTATCGGAATCCTGGTGCAGAACGGCCTCGTAGTGGCCGAACGGCTCGGCACCATGCCGGATACGCCCGGGGGTCGGGCAGAAGCCGCCCGCCGAATCGCTCCCGCGATCATTGGCGCGACGCTGACCACGTCGGTGGTGCTCTTTCCCTTCCTGTACCTGCAGGGCGACGCGCGGGCGGCGTTCGTGCCTTTCGCCGCGGCGTTCATTCTCGGGTTGGGGTGCTCGATCGTGACCGCGGTGGTCATGGTCCCCGCGCTCGCCTCGGGTCATCGGATCCACGAGGCCGCCTGGCCCCGCTCACGCCGATTCTACCTGCGCGCGCTCCGCCCGCTGGTGCGCTTTCGCTGGATTACGCTGTTCCTCACGGTCGTCATGCTCGGCGGACTCACGTGGGTCTTTGTGAAGAAGGTGCCGCGGTTTGCGTTTGGCGGGTTCGGCGGCGGGCAACGCACCGTGATTCAGGCGTCGATCTCCTTCCCGCGCGGTTCCGATCCCGCATCGCTTGACGCGGCGATGCGCGAGCTCGAGCAGGTGGCCGTGGGGAAGCCTGGCGTCGAACGGGTGTCGGCGCAGAGCTATGGCGCGTTTGGCGCCGGCATGCAGGTGCTGTTCAGGCGGGAGGACGAGTTGTCGGCCCTGCCGCTCCAGTTGGAAGAGGAGCTGACACAGCGCGCGGTGTTCATCGGCGGCGCGTCGGTGTTCGTCCGCGGTCAGGGACCGGGCTTCTCGTCAGGCATGGGTGGCGCAACGATCGCCACGTTCCGCATCCGCGTGCTCGGGTATTCGTTCGCGGGTGTCGAACGCCTTGCACTCGACCTCAAGGAGCGGCTCGAAGGGATCCCGCGCGTGCGCGATGTCGACATCAACACGTCGTCGTTCTTCGCGCGCGAGAAGGCCAGTACAGTGACGATCGAACCCGATCGCGCCGCGCTGGCACGCTACGGCGTGACCGCGCGCGACTTCGGCATTTCCGCTGCACGCGAGATGCGGAGTCAGTCCGGCGCGATCCGACTGGAGATCGGCGATGAGGAGCTTCCGGTGACGGTCCAGGTCGAGGGGGCCACCGACCGATCGCTGGAGGAGCTCGAAGAGGCCCTCGTCCCGACACCGAGCGGGACGCCGGTGCGACTCAGTTCGCTCTCGACAGTGAGCGAGCGTGAGGGCCTGAGCGCCATCAGCCGCGAAGACCAGCAATACGTGCGCTTCGTGGCCTACGAGTTCCGCGGGCCAAACAAACTGGCCCAGCGCACGCACGACGCCTTCATGAAGACCATCAGCATGCCCCCAGGCTACTCGGTTGCCGACGCAGGGTTCGGCTTCTTTCAGCCCGACGAGAGTGAAAAGGGCCTCTGGCTCGTCTTCGCCATCGGCATCGCGCTGGTGATCCTGAGTGTGGCAATCGTATTCGATTCGGCGTGGGGATCAGCGATCGTGTTCCTGTCGTTCCCGGTCGCGTTAGGCGGGGTGATGGCGGCGTTCTGGTTGTTCGACGCCGCCTTTACGCGCGAAGCGGCCGTAGGCGTGATCCTGGTGATCGGGCACGCCGTGAATCAGTCGATCCTCGTGGTTGATGCCGCCCTGCAGCGGCGCCGACGGCTGCTGGCCGCGGGCCGCCCCCCGGGACTCGATCGTGGCATGGTCCTCCGTGCCGCGCTCGATCGATCAGGAATGGTCGTGCTGGTGACGTTCACGTCGCTGGCGTCGCTGATCCCCCTGGCGGTAGGCACCAGGACAACGTCGCTCTACGGCGCAATCGCGCTTGCGACAGCCGGTGGAACCGTGGCGGGGACGCTGGCGGCGATGTTTGTGGTGCCGGCGATGTTGGTGGGGCGGCGTCGGCGATAGGCGATAGGCGATAAGCTATAGGCGATAGGCTATAGGCGAAGGCGGTGGCCGAAGGGCGATAGGCCGTGGGCGAGAGGCGGTGGGCGGTGGGCAAAAGTCGATGGGCCGTGGGCGAGAGGCGGTGGGCGGTGGGCAAAAGTCGATGGGCCAAAGTCGATGGGCAAAAGTCGATGGGCGCAA
>JBQTIW010000159.1:0-11269 GCA_052387735.1 Gemmatimonadaceae bacterium | reverse complement strand
GAACCGGTGGTGAGGATCTCGTATGCTCCTCGAAGTTCGAGAAGTGGGTCGCAAGACTCCGCGGGACGGCCGGCTGGAAATCACCGAAACCACCTATCGGCGTCTCCTGATGCACGGCGAGACGCTGACCGTAACGGTCGGAGAGCGGCGCGCCGAGGGTGCCCTCGAGCGCATGCCCTGTTCATGCGGTCGCGCGCCGGGTGCGAGCCACGAACATCTGTTCATCCGCAGCGAGTTGCTGAGAGAACTCCAACCCGGCGAAACGTGTGCGCTCGAGTTGACGGCGTCCGGTGAGCTGTCCGTGGCGCGCCCGCATCCGCTGGCGCCCTAACGTGACCGGTATGCCTTACGAGGCGACGCGACGATCGGGGGTTGGTGACAACTCACGCTTGAACGCGTGCAGGACGCAGCGCAGGCCACCATTCTCGCGCACCTCACCGGTGCGCAGACCCGTGTACCGCTTCACCATGTTGCGCATGGATGTGCCGGACGGGAAGTCGAGCAGCAGCGCGACCTGCTCCACGGAGCGGCCGGGGTCCTCGAGGAGCCGCGCCGACACCAGCAACCGGCACCACGCGATGATGGCGCTCGGCGTGGGGAGACCAGCTGAGTTCAGGCGGTCAACCAGCGTCTTTCTGTGGACGTTGAGTGCGGCAGCCACGTCCTCGACCGTCAGGGCACGCCTGCCGTTCTCCAGGCAGTACCGAATCATCGCGGCAACGTTGGGAGGAACTAACGATTCGACTTCAGCAGCGATGGCGCGGGCTGAACAATGATCCGCAGCGCTAGTTAGGGATGCGCGCAGCGTGACCTTCACGTCATCGACGCCACGCAGCACGAGGTCGTTCACTCCCGCTCTGGCAAACTCGAGCATGTCTCGCGAAATCGACGGCGAGATGGCAGTGTACAGAACAACCGGAACGCTTGGAAAGTCCTCACGAATGCGACGAACAGCCGGCAGTGTGCTTTCACCTAACGTGTCCCGCATGTCCAGCACAACAACATCGGCGAGCCCGTTCTGCACGAGCGTGAGCAGTTCGGATTGTCGATTACACAGGTGGAGATGCGCCTGCGACCGGGTGGCCTCTTGTAGACGCGCCCGGGACGGTGGGTCCCAAACCAGTGCTCCAACGATCATGGGGACGAAAAGATGGCCAGAAGGTTACACCATGTAACCGCATTGCCCATACAGTGTCAGTGCGCCGCGTTACGGACACATAGACTTGCGTCGGACTTCAACCTCCCACAGGGGACCGCTATGACCCGCGTTGCTCGCTTCGTTGCCCTCGTCGCCGTCGTGATTGGGTTTTCTGCCTGCTCCAACCCCATGGCGCCGAGTGCCAAGAAGTGCAGCCCGAAGCAGGGATCGTCTTGCACGAACGTTGACTACGTGAACCCGAACGTGGATTACGTCAACCCGAACGTGTAAGAGCAAACGCGGTCTCATCGGCCTCCGGCTCGAACTGTTCGAGCGTCGTCACGAGGTCGAGGTTGGCCGTTTCGAGGTCGCGCGGGCTGGGCCGGTCTGCGGTCCGCGCGATCTCCATGCGTTCGGCAGTCATCTCCAGTTCGTGGAAACCCTTTGCCCGGGCGATCTTGAGCGTTTCCTGACGGAACCGCTCCGCGGTGACCTCATCCCCCAAGGCAAGGTGGGCGGCTGAAAGATGCTTCAGGGCCTGCGCGTTTTCAAACGGGAGCGCGCTGCGCGCGACGCTGTCCTGGATTTCTCGCGTCAGCCGGTCCAAGCGCATGCGGTCACCGGTTTGACCCGCCGCCAGGGCCGCACCGCCCAAGGCGCCCAGCCGCACGCGAAGGGTCGAGGTACGGGCGAGAGCGCTCAGGAACGACCGAAGCGACGCGGCGGGGTATCCCGCGTCCAAACAGAGTTGGGCCAGGTTTGTCAGTGACTCCGCTTCCCGCGTCGCATCCCCGTCGGACAGGCGGAAGGCCGCCCAGCCATGCTCGAGTCCGAGATCGAAATCGCGGGTGACGCCGGTGATCACCGTGAGACCCTGATGTGCGAAGTACTGCAGCTCGCGCGCACCGGCCGAGATGGCGAGTTGAAGGCCCTGCTGGAAGAAGACCCGCGCCTTGGGATAGTTGCCCCGCACCCGCGCCAGGACTCCCCGTCCCAGGGAAGCGCGGGCCTGGAGCTCCAGATCACCCGAGCGATCGCCGATCAGTGTCGCCACACGATACAGCTCGTCGGACGACTCGAGCTCACCGAGCTGGCGGGCCACCCGCGCCTGATCGGCCGCCAGAAGACCGCGTTCGCGGTCGGACGCTTGCACCACCGCGGCTCGTGCGTAGCCAAGCACCGAATACGCCACCGACAGGGCGCCGGCTTCGGCCATGCGCGCCGCAAAGCCACGGCATGCCCGACTGACGGCATCTGCACCCGAGCGCGAGTCGATGACGGCAAGGCCGGCGACGATGAGTCGCAGGTCGCTCTGGTGTGCACTCACATCCGCCGAAACCGCCTCCGTGGTCTCCAGCAGATCCCGCAGCGCGTCGGCAGACTGCACAGCCAACTGCTCACGCACACCGTCTCCTACCCGACTGAGGCGCCCCAGACAGTGTGTCAGGAGCAACCAGACCGTGTCCGCATTTCCGAACTCCGACCGCTTGCAGAAGCGGTCCAGGTCCGAGCGGTAGGCCTCAAACGGGCTAAGAGGAGCGAGCATTGGAATACCTGGGCTAGTGGCGCGGCAATAATTCCGCCAAGTCCCGGAATACACAAGGGACTTGCTGCCTTCTTTAAGCAGGGTGCATGCCCGGCGTTCCATTGGCGCTCACCCACAAGGTGACAAGGAGAGGCCTAACAGGTGAACCGGCATCACATTACGCTGACCAGCAGCCGATCTCGCAACACGCGGTCTTGGTACCAGGTCCTTCGTTACACTCCCGGATTTTGCGTCTGGCGTCACATATTTGCGATTCCAGACTGGCAACCTGCGCAGCTGCCGGCACACTCTGCCGGATCTTCAAGGATTAACGTCCTCACATAACCAACTGCTTCGACCGCCAAATGTCCGACTCCCAAGGCCTCCTTTTGAGTGAGTGCACGGCACTGTTCATCAAGCAGAAGGCGCTCGCCGAACGCGCGATGGCACAGCTGTCCGACGCCGACTTGTTCACCCCGATCGACGCCGAAGCCAACAGCATCGCCATCATCGTCAGGCACCTGCACGGGAACATGCGCTCGCGCTGGACCGACTTCCTCACGAGCGACGGGGAGAAGCTGGACCGACATCGCGACTCGGAGTTCGAGCTCACAGCGTCCACGTCTCGAGATGACGTCATGCGGTGGTGGGAGGCAGGATGGACCTACCTGTTCACGGCGCTCGCCGGTCTCTCCGAGTCACAGCTGAACGAGACGGTGACGGTGCGCGGACACCCGCTTTCGGTATTGGCCGCCATTCTGAGGCAGCTCGATCACTATGGACAGCACGTCGGCCAGATCGTTCTGCTCGCCAAGCACGCGCGCGGCGCGGCGTGGCAGTCTCTGTCCATCCCACGCGGGAAATCGGACGAGTTCCTGGGCCAGTTCAGGGCGAAGGCCTAACGCGGTCGAAACCGGGATCATCGCGACGAAGGTGATCCAGCTGCGTGTCGGTCCACTGAGCGGTGAGCGTGCGCGTCCGGCGAATGCGCTGCTCGTCAAGAGGATGACTGGAGAGAATCGCCGCGACGAGGTCGGGGCGGGACGCTCGCTCCCTGGCGATTCGCGAGAACATCTCGGTAACGCCCCGCGGGTCGACGCCCGCGCGACGGAGGTACTCTACCGCAACCGAGTCCGCTTCGGTCTCGTCGGCACGGCTGTACTTCGCGAAGAGGGCGGCGCCTCCGACATTGATGGCAACTTGCGCGGCATCGCTCGAACACCATCCGGTGAGCGAGCAGAAGAGCGTGACTGCAACGTTGGTTTTCGTGCGCGCGGCCAGCTGCTCGCTGGCGTGGCGCTGGACCACATGTCCGATCTCGTGTCCGAGAACGCCCGCCAGCTCGGACATCGATCCGGCTCGCGCCACCAGCCCGCGGTTCACATAAATGTGGCCACCGGGAAGCGCGAAGGCATTCAGGTCATCGGCCTCGATCACCGAAAAATGCCAGTTACGTTCGAGTGTGTCGGCGACCGCGACGATCGCCGCACCCAGTGAGTCGACATAGGCATCGAGTGCCACGTCGCGGCTCACGGTGACCTGCGTCTCGACCTCCCGCGCATACCGTTCGCCGAGTGCCTGCTCCTCTTCAAGCGATGGAGTGCACGCGAGCGTCAGGAGCGCCGTCAGCGCGACCGAACCAGACCGGTTCACGCGTTGTAGATCGGTGCACCGCTGGTGCGGTATAGCTCCATCACCTCGCGTGCGGCGTCTCGCAGGGGGCCACTTTCGACGCGGATTCCCTTCCGGCGGAGATAGGCGAACGACTCGGGGAACACGGGTCCTTCGTCAAAGGCAAGCCGGGTCGCATCGTCCCGCCGGGCAGCGAACACCACGCGCTTCACGCCACTCCACAGGCTGGCGCCGAGGCACATGGCGCACGGTTCGCAGGAAGTGAAGATCTCGTGCGACGGCCGTCCCGGCAGCGCGAGCGTGAACGAGCCGATAGCCGCCTGCGCGCGCATGAAGGCCACGATTTCCGCATGTAGTGTCGAGTTGTTCAGGCGCACAACCGAGTTCACGCCGATCGCCACCAGACGTCCCGTCGCTTCTTCGAACACCGCCGCCCCAAACGGTCCGCCGGTGCGACGCTCCACGTTCTCACGCGCCAGGTCGACGACCAGCTGCATCCGGTCACGATCCGTGACGTAGATGGTGCCGCGGTGTTCACGCTCCGTCGCCCAGGCCGGCAGCGCGATGACGAGCGCGTCAGACACCGTCATCGAGGGAGTCCGCTCGTGGAGGCTCGAGCCCGAATGTCTTCCGGATGCGCACTGTGCGCTCCAGCTCATCGGCCGCCTGGAGGACCTTGCTCCGCAGATCGAGCGCGAGGTCCGGCCTGGCGTCGAGGAACGCGCGTACGAGGCGCAGGGCTTCATCGCTCGTCTGTCCTTCGAGAAATCCCCCGAGCCACGCACCGAGGAAGAAGATGCGCCGATTCCTCTGGATCCAGGAGAGCGAGTCGAGTGCCGCGGTGAGATAGGGCCGGGTCAGCTCCTGGGCCTCGAGCGCGTTGAAGGCATCCAGACTGGCCGTGGCCCAGTCCTCGTTGAGGTCGCGGTCCGCGAAGTAGCGCCGGAAGTAGTCGGCTTTTGCGGCGGCATCGGGGCGCGCCGCGCGGGCGACGAACGCGCGGCGCGCACCTTCGGGCGTGCGATCGCGCTGCTCCTCGGCCGTCACGCGGTCCTCCGCGTTAGGTGCATCGAGGGCCACGAGCCGGGTGAGGATCGCCCAGCGGGCGGGGGCGCGCAGGGTGTCGCCGGCGATCGAGACGCTGTCCAGCATGCCAGCGAGCGTCGACACCGCCGGTGCCGTGCCCGCAACCCGAATGTAGGTATCGAGGTGCGCCTTGCGCAGGCCGTAGGGTCTGGCGGTGGAGTTGATCCCGGCCAGGAGCGCGCGCTCGACGTCGGGGAGGAATGCCGCTCGCTGCACCGTGCCCAGATACGCGGTCGTGGCCCGGGCGATGCGCGCCAGCAAACCACTCACGAGCTGTTCATCGGTCTCGGCGGGAAGCTCGCGCAGCGCGGCGCGCAGAAAGCGGTCCGGGCTCAGCGTGGCTTCGCGTACCAGGTCCCACAATGCGCCCCACAGCATGGTGCGCAGGAACGGATCACGGATGCCGCCCACGCCACGTTCGAGCGTCGCCACGCTCCCCGGGTCGAGGAGCACCAGGCCGTACGCGTAGTCGTGGGAGTTGGCGAAGACGAGTTGGGGTGCCGGCTTTCCCACGAGCTCCGTCACGTGCGTCGTCTCGGCCGCAATGGTCAGCGGAATGCGGATGGTCTCGCCTTCGTCCGTCACGGCGAGCAGCTCCGTCCGGATGGGCCACGGCCGCGCTCCCGACAGGGCCTGGGCGGGACGCTGCACGAGCGAAAACGCGACCACGCGGCCCTCGCGAACGTCCACCCGCTGCTCGAGCACTGGGACACCGGGACGCAGGATATACGCGTCGCCCCATCCCGCCAGCGATCGACCGGATGCCGCTCCAATCACCGAAAGCAGGTCACGCCACGTCGCGTTGGCGTAGGCGTACCGGCGCAGGAAGCGCTGAACACCCAGTCGAAAGACGGAATCACCGACCACGTAGTTCAGCTGCCTGAGCACCGAGGGCGCCTTGTTGTAGACGATGGCGCCGTAGTTGCTCTTGGCCTGATCGAGGTTGCCGAGTTGCTGCCAGACGGGGGTGGTCCCCTCCGTCATGTCCACCGCGTACGCCGCGGGCTTGTTGCGCAGGTAGAACGACTTCCAGCTCTGGGACCCCGGGGCCAGCGCGTCCTGCATCTTGGCCGCCATGTAGGTGGCAAATCCTTCCTTGAGCCAGAGGTCGTCGAACCAGGTCATCGTCACCAGGTCTCCGAACCACTGGTGCGCCACCTCGTGGTAGATCGTCGCCATCCTGCCTAACAACTGTGGAAGGGTGGGACGCTCGCGAAAGACGAACCGTTCCTCGGAGTAGAAGATCGCGCCGGGATGCTCCATGCCGCCGAACGGAAACGCAGGGGCCAGCACAAGGTCGAGCTTGTGGAAGGGAAAGCGGGAATTGAAGTACCGTTCCAGCCAGCTCGCCGCCCGATCGTTGGCGACGATGATCGAATCGGCATCCACATCCCGCACGCGCGATTGCCGGACGTAGAGTGAAATCGGCTTGCGTGTCCCCCGGCTCCGGAGCTCGGCCCAGGGACCGGCCGCGAAGGCAATCAGGTAGGTGCTGATCGGTTCCGTCTCACGAAAGGAGTGCACCATTCCACGAGAGGTCGAATCCGACTTCACTCTGGCGCCGTTGGCCACCGCGCGCCAATCGAGCGGCGTGGTGAGCGTCAGGCTGACGCGGGCCTTGAGGTCCGGCTGATCAAAGCAGGGAAACAGCTGATTCGCATCGGCGGGGACGAGGAGCGTGTAGAGGTACAACCGGTCGTCCGCGGGATCGCGCACGCGAATGATGCTGGCGCCGGCTGCCGCCACCAAGGCGCCGAACTCGACTTCTAGCCGATTCTCGCCCTGGCGTAGGAGCTGCTGGGGAATCCGGAGGTGTGCTCCATTGTGCTCCAGCTCGTGCGCCGGGCGGCCGTTGACGCGCACGCGGCCCAGAGCGGGTCCGCGAAAATCGACGATGGCGTCGCCCGAGCGGGATCGCACAAAGCGAATGGTCACGCGTCCGTGGGCCGTGTCGGCGTCGCTGACGTTCAGCACAAGGTCGTAGCGCACATCGCTGATGCGTTCGGCGCGGTACCGGGCAAGCGCCAGCGGAATCCCCGGCGCCATCAACGAGTCTGCCTGCCCCTGCGCCGGGGTCGCTGCCACCAACACACCCAGGAGCTGCGCCAGGAGCGTACGTGTCATGGGTGGAGCGTACACGAGGGTCCCGGCACAATCAATCGGCCACTTCTCTTTGCCGGCACTCCCTCCGATTATCCTCCGTGACTTTACACGGCGAGAAAGGCGTCATGCGCATTACAAAGGTCGGGGTGGTGGGCGCCGGGGTAATGGGAACGGGAATCGCAGCGTTGAGTGCTTCGGCCGGCCTGCCGGTTGTGCTGCTCGACGTTCCCGGGCAAGCGGAGGGTGACCGCAACGGGGTGGCGCGTGGCGCCGTGGCGAAGGCGGTGAAGGCGAAACCGGCCGCGTTCATGGATGCGTCCAGGGCGGGGCTCATTACCACGGGGAACACCGAGGATCACTTCGAGCTCCTGGCGGATTGCGACTGGATCGTCGAAGCGATCATCGAGAAGCCACAGCCGAAACAGGCGCTCTTTGCCCGCCTCGAATCGGTGGTACGTCCCCAGGCGATCATCGCCTCCAATACCTCCAGTATTCCGATGAAGATCCTCTCCGAGGGGAGGAGCGCCGCGTTCAAACGCAACTTCGTCGGCACGCACTTCTTCAATCCCGTCCGCTATCTCCACCTCCTCGAGCTGATTCCGACCGTCGAAACGAGCGAGGCGACGCTCGACACGATGCGCCGGTTCGGCGAGCGTGCGTTAGGCAAGGGTGTGGTCGTGACGAAGGATGCGCCGGGCTTCATCGCCAACCGGCTCGGCTTGTACGGAATGGTGCGGGTGCTGCGTCTGATGGAACAGTTCGAGCTCACGATCGACGAGGTCGACCTGCTGACCGGGCCGTTCATCGGCCGCCCGAAGTCGGCAACGTTCCGGACGGGAGACATCTCGGGAATCGATGTGCTGGCGCACGTGGCGGCGAGCACGGGTCAGGTGACCGGCGAGGACTTCGCGCTCCCGGCCTGGATCCACCAGCTGATCGCCTCCGGACGCCTGGGGGAGAAAACGGGCGCGGGATTCTACAGGAAGGACAAGCAGGAGATTCACACACTGGACTGGAAGACGCTGGAGTATCGTCCGCAGGCGGACGTTGGACTCAACGAACTGGAGTTTCTCCGCAAGGCGCCGCTTGGCGAGCGGTTACGCGGCCTTGCCCGCGCCGGTGGCCGCAGGGCGGAGTTCCTGCGCGCCTTGCTGGTCGACACGTCGCACTACACGATCGACAAGAGTCCGGAGCTGGCGCACGACATCGTGTCGGTGGATCGGGCCATGGAATGGGGCTACGGGTGGGAGATGGGCCCGTTCCGTCAGATGGACGCGATCGGGCTCGATGTTCTGAAGGCCGCCTTCACACAGGCGAACCGTACGATTCCGCCGCTCCTGACCGCAGCGAGCGAAGAGTTTTACCGGCAGCTGAACAGCGGCCCGCGCCAGCTCACGTTAGGTGGCGGGTACGTACCGATCGAGCCGGTGCCGGAGCACATCGACCTGCCGGCGCTGCACGCGTCGGGGAAGGCGGCCGAAAGCACCGACGCGGCCGCGCTGCTCGACCTCGGCGAGGGGGTCCTGCTGCTGGAGTTCCGCGCCAAGATGAACACGCTCGGTCCCGGCGTGTTTGCGATGCTCGACGCCGCAGGACAGCGCGTGCGTGCGGGAGGCTACGTGGGGCTGGTGATCGGCAATGCCGATCCGCGGGCGTTCTCCGCGGGTGCGGATCTGTCACTCGTGGCTGCGCAGGTCCAGGCCGGAGCGTGGCAAGCGCTGGAGCGTGGCATTCACGCGTTCCAGCAGGGCGTGATGTCGATCCGCCGGCTCCCCTTCCCCGTCGTGGTCGCGCCGTTCGGTATCACGTTAGGCGGCGGTTGCGAGATGCTGCTGCATGCGGATCTGGTCCAGGCACACGCCGAGCTCTATTGCGGGCTGGTCGAGGTTGGCGTGGGGCTGCTGCCGGGTGGTGGCGGGACCAAGGAGCTGCTGTTCCGGTTCACGAAGGAACTGAGCGCATACGAAGAGGCCGATCCGTTCGAAGGCGTCAAGCGGGCGTTCAAGCTCATCTCCATGGCGGCGACCAGTACCAGTGCGCTCGAGGCGCGGCAGCTGGGCTTGCTGCGTGCCAGCGATCGGATTTCGATGAATCGTGACCGGCTGTTGAGCGATGCGCGGGCGCGTGTGCTCGACCTCGCGCCGGACTATTCGGTGCCGGTCCCGCTGACCATTCGGGCGCTCGGCCGCGAGGCGTTAGGCAACCTGCACTATGCGGTGTGGGCGATGCGGGACGCCGGGTACATCTCCGACCATGACGTGCACATCGGGCGGCGGATCGCCTACGTCCTGTCTGGTGGCGACGGCCCGCCGCGCGAGGTGACGGAGCAGGACGTGCTGGACCTGGAGCGGGAGGCCTTCCTGCACCTGCTCGGCACCAGGCCGACGCAGGAGCGGATCGCCCACATGCTCGCGACGGGGAAACCGCTGCGCAACTAGCCGTATTCGTGTCTTGTCAGTCCGGCCAGGGCCGGAGTCCACGGGGTGCCGCGATCCGGTTCCGGTCTTGCCGGGATGACGATCGAGGACCCGCGACCAGGAGAGCTCGTTATGCAGGATGCCGTCATCGTCAGTGCCGTGCGCAGCGCCGTGGGACGCGGCAAGCGCGACGGATCACTGGCTGCCGTTCACCCGATCGACCTGTCCGCGATCGTGATCCAGGAGGCGGTGAAGCGCGCCGACCTCGATCCGCGGACGATCGATGACGTGTTGTGGGGGTGTGCGATGCCAGAGGGGGCGCAGGGACTCAACATGGCCCGCCTGGCCGTGCTGCGTGCGCGGCTTCCGGTGGACGTTCCGGCGGCAACGGTGAACCGCTTCTGTTCGTCCGGCCTGCAGACGATCGCCAGCGGCGCGCAGGCGATCATGAGCGGCATGGCCGACGTCGTCGTCGCCGGAGGCGTGGAGATGATGAGCCAGGTGCCAATGTCTGGGCACCATGCGCGGCTGCATGACGGGATGAGCGAGTCGATGATCGCGATGGGGCTGACCGCGGAGCGCGTCGCCAGGCGGTGGGACGTGAGTCGTACGGACCAGGATGCGTATGCACTGAACAGTCACCAGAAAGCGGCGGCCGCGCTCGAGGCCGGTGTGTTCGCCGACCAGATCGTGCCAGTGGCCGTCGAGCGCGTCACGTGGGATGGCAGCAAGAAGACGGTGGAAGAAGGGCATTTCGTGGTCGACGAACTGGTTCGCAAGGATACGACGGCCGAGCGACTGGCGAAGCTCCCCACGGTGTTCCAGATGGGCGGCAGCGTAACCGCGGGGAACTCGAGTCCGTATTCGGACGGCGCCGCGGCGGTGGTCGTGATGTCCGCGCGCCGCGCGCAAGCGCTCGGGGTCAAGGCCCTGGCACGCTTTGTCTCGTTTGGGGTCGCCGGCGTCGATCCGGACATCATGGGCGTGGGGCCGATCAAGGCCGTGCCCAAGGCGCTGCAACGAGCGGACCTCACGATGGACCAGCTCTCACTGATCGAGTTCAACGAAGCGTTCGCGTCGCAGGCCCTCGCCGTGAAGCGCGAGCTCGGCATGCCTGACGAGAAGCTGAACGTGAATGGCGGCGCGATCGCGCTCGGTCATCCGTTAGGCGCCACGGGGGCGAAGCTGACGACGCAGCTCATTCACGAGTTGCGTCGGCGTGGCGGTGGTTATGGACTGGTGACGATGTGCATTGGCGGCGGGATGGGGGCGGCGGGGGTGTTTGAGGTCTAGCGGGCGCACAGGCGCACTGGCGCACAGGCGCACAGGCGCACAGGCGCACAGGCGCACAGGCGCACAGGCGCACAG
>JBQTIW010000158.1:0-12112 GCA_052387735.1 Gemmatimonadaceae bacterium | reverse complement strand
GTGGGCGAGTGGGGGTGGGCGGTGGGCAAAAGTCGATGGGCAAAAGTCGATGGGCAAAAGTCGATGGGCGAAAGGCGTTGGGCGGTGGGCGAAAGGCCATGGGCGAAAGGGCGATGGGCGATAGACGAAAGGATAACTCGCGTTTCGACCCCGCCTTGAGCTGTGAAATCGCGTCGATCGCAACAGCCGAGATCAGGCGACCAGTCTCCTCCATCGCGGCGAGCGTAGCCGGCAGAGCCTTATTCTCTTGCGGATGCAATCATCGTGTGGCGACTGTTCTGATCGCCTATCGCCTACTGCCCATCGCCATGCGTGCCCTCTTCGGATCACTCCTCACTCTGGCGCTCGCGCCGCAACTCAACGCGCAAGCCAACTCGATCCTCACCGCCGCCTTCGAGCGCGGAGTAACCGCTGTGACGCCGTCCGTGGTCGCTTGGCGGCGCGACATCCATCAACATCCCGAGCTCGCCAACCAGGAGGTGCGCACCGCAAAGCTGGTGGCTGATCACCTGCAGCAGCTCGGGCTCGAGGTGAAGCGCGGGGTCGCGAAGACTGGGGTGATCGGAGTCCTCCGAGGCGGCAAGCCGGGCCCCGTCGTGGCGCTTCGTGCCGACATGGATGCGCTGCCGGTGGTGGAGGAGGTTGACCTGCCCTTCAGGTCCACGGTGCGTGCGACATTCAACGGCCAGGATGTTGGCGTCATGCATGCCTGCGGACACGACCACCACGTGGCCATTCTCATGGGAATCGCCGAAGTGTTTGCGGGAATGAGGGCCGACATCCCTGGCACGGTGAAGTTCATCTTCCAACCAGCCGAGGAAGGCTTGCCGATCGGCGAGCGTGGCGGCGCGGCGGTGATGGTGGAGCAGGGCGCACTGGAGAACCCAAAGGTCGACGCGATCTTTGGCCTGCACGTCTTTCCTTTCGAGGTCGGAAAGGTCGTCTTCCGCTCGGGGGGCGTGATGGCCAGCAGTGATACATGGAAGGCGACCATCCTCGGGCGGCAAACGCACGGCGCCCTCCCGTGGAACGGCATCGATCCAATCGTGATCGCATCGCAGCTGGTGACGAACATGCAATCGATCATCAGCCGCCAGACCGATCTCACGCTGACGCCGGCGATTCTGACAACGGGCTACATCCGCGGAGGCGTGCGTGTGAACATCATTCCCGACTCGGTGGAGCTCGGCGGTACGATACGAACCTTCGACGAGTCGGTGCGCGATTCGATTCACGCACGTTTCCGCCGGCTGGCCACCAGCCTTGCTGCGGCGGCAGGTGCCCGGGCGGTTGTCGAGATCGAGAAGGGCAACTCAGTCACCTTCAACGACCCCGCCCTGACCACGCGGCTGGTGCCATCGCTGCAACGCGCAGTTGGAGCCGCCAATGTGTCGGAGGGCCGTCCAACGACGACCGCTGAAGACTTCTCGGTTTACCAGAAGAAGGTGCCCGGGATGTTCTTCTTCCTTGGTGTCACGCCCAAGGGTGCAGATCCGGCAACGGTGGCACCGAATCACTCCCCCCGATTCTTTGCCGACGAGGGCGCGCTGGTGCCGGGGATGAAAGCGTTAGGCAGGGTGGCGCTGGATTTTTTGGCGGGAGGTAGGGAGGCGATGGACGACGGGCGCTAGGCGATGGGCGATATGCGATCGGGACCAGGATGTGGGAGGAAATAGTGATACAGCCGGTCGCGAACGCTCTAACGCGAAGAGGGCCCGAGGCGGGCCCGCGCCTATCGCCTATCGCCCGACCAGAGCCTTCTCCATCAGCCCCACGACTTCCTCGATCGTCTTCAGTCCCTTGTCGTCGTCGTACCACTTCATCTTCCCTTCGAAGATGCCGTCGTCCTTCAGCTTCCCTTTCTGGCCTGTCATCCAGAGCCGCAACTCGGCGGGGCGCTCGATCCAGCTGCCGCGCTCCTCGTAGTTGCCGTCGAGGAGCAACAGCGTAGGCGTCGCCGCGCGGCCGTCAGGCGTGCGGTGCGCTTCCATGATGGCACGCCCTTCGTCGCTGCCGATCACGCGCAGCTCCACGCCCATCAGCTGCTCGACAAGCCGCGCGATATAGGGGATGGTGTTGACCGAATCGGAGCAGCCGTCGACGGCGACGACGAGCAGCTTCCAAGGACCGGCCGTCGCGCGGGCGCGTGCCAGGAGGGCGTCGGGGACCGTGGCCGCGCGGAAGTTCTTTTCCCATTGCTCTTTCCGTCGCTCGGCGTTGGCCATGAAGTCAGCGTAGGATCGACCGCTTTCAAAGAGTCGCCGGTACGATGAGTCGGAGGTCGGCGCCGGAGAGATGGCGGTCGGGTCGGCGGACCACGGACAGGCGAGGGCCGCACCAACGAGAACGGAGAGGATACCCATCAGCCTTGCTCCGGTTCAGGGTCTCGAGAACGCCGCAACATGATGTACAGCAGCAGCGCCGCGCCAGCGGTCACACCCACGTCGGCGACGTTGAAGGTCCAGAAGCGGTAGTCACCGACTCCGAGGTCGATGAAGTCCACCACACCCCGCGGCGACCGAATCCGGTCGGCCAGGTTGCCGGCTGCGCCACCGACGATCAATCCGAGCGCCGCACCCAGGCCACGATCGTGCGACTCGGCGTCGCGGTAGAGACGCAGGAGCACCGCAACCATGATCATCGCCAGAACCGAAAAGACGACGCGCGAATACTCGCCTAAGGAAATGGAGAACGCGGCTCCCGGATTGTAGATGAGCGTCAGCCGCACCGCGTCGCCCAGCACTTCGTGCGGCATGTGCTCGACCGACAGCCCCTCCTCGACTAACTGCTTGGTGCCGCAGTCGGCCAGCAGGAGCAGCGCCGCAAGCGGCCAGAACCAGCGGGCTTTGGGAGGAGGCATGGAGAGTGAGGGGCGATGGGCGATGATGGGCGACAGGCGATGGGCGATAGGACAGGAGATTCCGTTGAGCGTCGACGATCTCCGCGAGAGATTCCGACCTGCTATCGCCTATCGCCTATCGCCCCGAAGAACGTCACCAACCGCCATCCCGAGCATGGGTTCCCTGGTCAGACACCGCGACAGTCGACGGAGTTGCTGTGGCCTACGGCTTCTTCTCCACCAACGCCTTGATCTCCGGCGGAAGCGCGAACTCCTTGGGATCCACCGTGTCCCACTCCCAACTCTGGAGCGTGATCACGAATTGCTGGCCGCCCTGCTCCACGGTCGTCGTCGTGGCACGCTTCACACCACCAAAGTCTTTGTAGGCGGAGAACGTGGTGACCACGTCCAGCTCGCCCATTGGGGTCTTCGTCTTGGTCTGCGACCAGACGATCATCCCGTCGGCGACGGAAAAGCAGTCATGGCTGATGCGACCGCTCTTCCAGGTGTGCTTCACTTTGAAGCAGTCCTGATCATTCAGCTTGGTCTTTTCCACCGTCTCCGAGCTCACGATGGCCGGAGACGTGCGCGAGTAGTTGTCAGGATCGTTGTCTTCTTTCTGCGCTTCGGCCAGGTCCTTGGGTGTGACCGATGGGCCCTGCATCGGATTCACGCTCCACGACGTTGTCCCGTCAAACCCCTGACGCATCTCACCCATGCCCGGGATGTCGATCTTTGATACGGACATGGGCGGGGTGAACATCTGCGCGGACTCCATCTTCGCGCTGATCCCCATCGCGGGGAGATCGAAAGCCGCCGTCGTGCGGGCCGACTTGTGGCCCTTCCATCCGCTCGCGTTCACCGCCGTTGCCCACGTCTGAATCAGATCCTTTGCGGCCGGTAGGTCCTGCGCCCGTGCGATCCCTGGCAGCGTAGCCAGGACGGCAGCCACCGCCAGCAACTGACGTGCTTTCATTGAAGTCTCCAAGGAGGAAGCCGGACCCCCACGCGCGATCCGAAGCCGGAATCTAACGCCGAAGGGGCGCAGACGGTCCGCGCACCCTACGGACGTAGGGGCTGCAGAGGTTCAGGCACGGCTGGCCCAATCGCGCGCTCCCCGGCCCACTTGAGAGACGCCTCCAGCGCGACGTCGCTCGCAATGAGCAAGTCTCGACGCCTCAGCGGAAGCACAACGTCGGGGATGACACCGGTCGCTTCGATCCGAGCGCCCCCGGCGGCGTGGAAGTCAGCAATCGCGTGGATGAGCAGATCGCCGTTCGCGAGCTTTGCCATGGTCGCCGGCAGCGCCTCACCAGCAGTGGTGTCCCCAAACACTCGAGCCCGCCCGATGTCGCGCATACCCGCCGCAAAGAGCTCGCTCGTGCTGGCCGAGAGCCGGTCGACGAGGATGGCGAGGTTGCCGCCGAACGGTGTCACCGCCTCTCCGCGACGATTCGATCGGCGCGGATTCACCACATACCGGAGCGTCGTCCCGCGCGCGGTCAACGTACCTAACGAAACGTGACGGTCGACGAAGAACCCGGACATGCCCATCACGAGCGCCGCCACACCTCCCGTGTTGCCGCGGAGGTCGATCACGATCCCGCGGCACGCCGACAGCTCTTCCATTGCCCGCTCGACGCGCGGAAGGAGCGGCGTCATCCAGACGCTGAACCGGATCAGTCCCACACAGCCCTGACTGTCACCGTAGCGTCGATGCTCGAAGGCAAAGAACTGCGGAGGAAGCGGTCCGTACTTCACGACCTCGCCGTCCCATGCACTGCGCGCCACGGCCAACTGTCGCAGGCGACCATCCTCCTCGCGAAGCTCCAGCTCCACTACCGACCCTTCCACGCCCCGCGTTGCCGATTCCAGCCTGAGTGGGATCTGAAGTTCCGCCCGCCGCCGATCGCGCGGATTGGTAATGGCGCCACGCGCCGCGAGCAGCGGTGCCACGTGCACCGATCCGACCCGGAGGACCTCCCAGCCGGCCCGCACCCCGCTGAAGGCAGCATAGGAGTTGGCCTCAACCGCTGCAATCAGCAGTTGGTTGCCCACCAGCCTGAAATGAAGACCTGCGGTGCCCGGCCTGCCGGAGACGTCACCCACCGAATCACCGCGCATCGTGGCAGCCACTTCATCGGGAATCAGGGCGAAGTGTGTGTCGCCGAGCCGGACGAAGAGCGACTCGATGGCCTGCCGCACCTGAACTTGGGCGCGCGCGCGTTCTGCGAAGGGACGGAACCGCCTGCGTAGCGCGGCCCAGTCGTTCCCGCGAAAGGTCGTGTCGTAATAGGTGGCGCCAATGCGCGCCCAGGCCGTGTCGAACGACGCGACCGCGGCAATCGAATCAACGGGCGCGCGCGCGATCCCCGGACCGGTCAACGGCCCGTGTCCAGCTCGGGCGCACCCCATCGCAGCGAGCAGGACGAAAAGACTTCGTGTGTGACCACCGCGACGGAAGCTCATCAGTATTTGGACGACCGACGGCACAGCTCGTCATGGCGGCCCGTCTGGTTGAGCCGGAGCTGGCGTGCCTCCCAGAGTACCGGCGCCTGTCACCAGCGCGTCAACCCGACGCCGCGATGGCTGAGCCGACTCCTAGCGCTCCGGGAGCGCCTGGAGGAACCGGCGGAGATGGTCACCCCAGACTGCGGGCTGCGAGTGCGTCCCATGGCCGCGGGTCCGCTCGCCCACCGGAATCAGGACAAACTGCCCGTTCGTCACGCGGGGCATGAGGCGCTCCATGAGCCCCAGCTCCGGCGGATTCACCAGATCGTCCGCGGAGTTGATGGCCAGAACCGGAGCCGTCACCCGCTCGAGGTGCGGTGAGGGGTCGTAGTCGCGCGACGAATCGAAGTGATAGAGCATGTCGTTCGCGTCTGATGCGCGGTAGCGCGATGCGATGTATCCGGTGATCGCCGAGTCGGCCGCGTCGCGCGTCGGCGCCTGGCGGTGCTGGACCAGCGGAGCCGACGTCATCATGTACAGCATGCCTAACGACGCACGCAACCCCCGGGGCTGTGTGGCATACTCTCCGTTCCTCCAGTCGGGATCCTCCCGAATGAAGTCGAGGATCATGCGGCGCATCATCCGGTTGCGCCCGGCGATCTGCGCCGGAACACAGGCCAGTGGCACGAGGCCATCGGCGAACCCCGGATACGTGTATCCCCAAACCCACGCGTGCATGCAGCCCATCGACGTTCCCATCGCGAGTCGCAGGTGATTCACGCCAAGCCCCTGCGTCAGCAGCGCGTGCTGCAGGGCCACCATGTCTGCATACCCATAGTGGGGGAACTTCATCCGCAGCCCGTCGCTCGGCTTGCTGGAGCGTCCGTGCCCGATGTTATCCGGCAGGATCACGTAATACGTCGCCGTGTCGAGCAGTTTGCCGGGGCCAAAGAGCTCACCGGCGAAGCCCGCTGACAGGAAGCCGCTGCCACTCCCCCCCGTCCCGTGCAGCACCAGCACGGCGTTGCGCGTGACGCCGGCCGCGTCTCTGCGAGGCGTGCCTAACGTGGTGTAGTGCAGTCGGACGTTCTCGAGCCGCTCACCGGTCGTGAAGGTATACTCGCGCAGTATGAAGTCGCCCTGACTTCCCTGAGCGTTGGCGGTGCTCAGAGCGAAGGCGAGCAATGGGAGGGTGCGGCGCATGGGCGGGCGGACAGGCGGACAGGCGGACAGGCGGACAGGCGGACAGGCGGACAGGCGGACAGGCGGACAGGCGGACAGATACAAGGCTGCGTGGACGCAGCACCTCACGCAATGCCGATGGTCGTGGTCTCAGCACGCCAGTGGGTCCGTGCACCCGTGCGCCAGTGCGTCTGTGCGCGTGCACCTGTGCGCCCGTGCGTCTGTGCGCCTGTTCGCCCCGCCTATCTCCGCACCGGCACCGACTTCAGCGCGCGGCGGCTCCACTTCTTCCGCGCCTCCTGGACCGCGCGGCCGAATTCCACGCGAAAGCGGTCGGGCGAGAAGTGGCGCGCAACATACGCGCGAGCGTTCTCACCCACTGCGTGGGCGAGGGCCTCGTCCTCGAGGAGTCGCTGGGCGTGCTCGCGCATCTGCGCCGTCGACGATGCGATGAAGCCGGTTACGCCGTGCTGCACGATCGTGCTGGGGTGCTCGTTGGTGAGAATGGGAAGGCCCGCAGCCATCCCTTCGAGCACCGCCATATTGTACCCATCCTCGTAACGCGCATCGGCCGTGTGCACCAAGAACCGGTGCGCCGACAGCATGCGCTTGAGATGGTCCCAGTCTTCGGCGGCGGCCACGTTAGGCATGTCCGGGTTGTGCCCGACGATGCGCACCGGGAGGCCATCCAGCGCGTCGTTGTGAAAATCCCACGCGAGGAAGACCCGTTTGGACGTGATGTGATTCGCCACGCGAATCCCGCATGCCAGGTCGCCGACGTGAGGCAGATAGGCATCCGAGTCCGCGGAATTCTGCACGACCGTGTGCGTCACACCCCACGACTTCGCCTTCATGCGAGAGATGGCGATCGCGTGACCGCCAACCGATGCGAGATAGGTGTTGAGCAGGGCGCGCATGTCGCGCGCCTCGAACTCGGCATCCTGCTGCTCCATGCGACCCTCGAGCGTCTCGTGGAGCACGAGCAGCTTTGGGGCGGCCACGGGACGCGTGTCGAGCAGGTCGGTGATGTTGTGATTGATCACGCAGTCGTAGCGCCGACCGCCGGCCAGGGCGTCCTCGAGCGTCAGCGTTCGGGCCTTGTCAGGCAGCGGACGCATCGCCGAGTCCCAGCCCCGGGTGTACCGACCGGGAAGGCCGACGACAATATCCAGCTCGGCGCCAAGGACACCGAGCTGATGCACCCAGGCTTCATGGCAATTGAGGACAAGCAGTTTCACGGCCCAAGGACGCACAACTCCCATAGGTGGTATCGACGCGGGGAGCCGGCCCGGTTGAATTCCTCTCATCGGATGGCGCCACGCCCGTATATGACAGCGCGCACGCTCCGACTCTGCCCCGGCCCCTTCCGCCATTCCCCGGGTGATTTCCGTGCGTCGGGCGGCGGCGATGCTCATGCCAGCGTACCGATGGGCCGAAGCGCCGCAGGGGATACGGTCGTCATAGGTGCTGGAGTACCGAGTTTGCAGTCGCGAGCGCGACTGACTAGGCTGCGGCACGACCCCGGTACCCTGTGCCTCTTCGGAGATCAAATCGTGCGTTTTCTGCCGCTCCTGATCGCGATCGGTGTCCTCGACACCGCTGTGCCCCTTTCGTCTGGTGGAGCGGCGGCCGCTCACGCGCAAAGCAACACGACCGGCGCAAGCGCGACGAAGGGTGCGCCGTCAGCCAAGCCCGCGCGCTCGGGCCCCACGACCGCACCCAAGCGGGCTCGAACGACGCGCGGCTCTGCGACAAAGGATTCGACGAAGCCCGCACCGCCTCCACGCCCGAAACCTGTGTGGCCGGTGAACGGCCCGGATCCTCTTCCCGGGTCGATTCTGCCAGACAAGCGCATCGTCGCGTACTACGGCAATCCCCGCTCGACGCGCATGGGCATCCTCGGCGAGGTCCGTCCCGAGGAGATGCTGCGTCGGCTCGACGCAGAAGTCGTCGCGTGGACCAAGGCCGATTCCACGACACCGGCGATCCCCGCGCTTCACCTGATCGCCGTGGTAGCTCAGAGCGCTCCGGGAGCTGACGGCCTGTACCGAGCGCGAATGTCGGATTCGCTGATCGCCATGGTCTATGAATGGGCGCAGCGGCGTAACGCCCTGCTGTTCCTCGATATCCAGGTGGCGAAGAGCACACTCCACGCCGAGTTGCCTCGCCTCGCCCACTGGTTCGCGAAGCCTAACGTGCACCTCGGCATCGATCCCGAGTTCTCGATGAAGTCCGGCCATGCGCCCGGCAAGCGGATCGGCACAATGGACGCGCGCGACGTGAACTACGCCAGCGAGTATCTGCAGGAGCTCGTGAGCAAGCACAACCTGCCGCCCAAGGTCCTCGTGGTGCACCGGTTCACGCGTCCCATGCTGACCAACTACAGGAACATTCGCTTGGATCCCCGCGTGCAGATCGTCATACAGATGGACGGCTGGGGCTCGCACGAGCTGAAGAAGGACAGCTACCTGGCCTACGTCTACAACGAACCGGTGCAGTTCACGGGATTCAAGATCTTCTACAGGAACGACGTGCGGAAGAAAGGCTGGACGCTCATGAAGCCGGAGCACGTGCTGGCGTTGCACCCGAGACCGGGGTACATCCAGTACCAATAGGGCGGCTCGTCGCTGGTTATGAATCAGCCAGGAGTAAGCTACAGCAACTCACTCCGCCTTCCGCCTTTCCCAACTCGCTCGCATCAACCGGTAGGAGCTGGATCCCCGCGCGCGTCAGCCGTGCCTGGGTCCGTGGGAAGGCAGTCGAGTGCACGACCCACCCTCCGACCCACACCGCGTTCGCCGCGAACGGCTCCGAAGGATCGACTTCGATCGTGTCATACGCGCCGAAGAGGGACGCGTCGACCCAGGCGGTGTTCACGAGCAGCGTGCGCTCGGCGATCTGCGTCACGGCGGTCTTGAGGTGGAGCGCGCTTTTCACCGACACCGTGCGCACTTCGTAGCCGAACGGGGTGACAAGGGACCGGAGCTGTATCGCGCCTTGGGAGTTCGTGCGACCGGACAGCCCGACCCACAGAGTCCGCGCGAGCCGCAGGACGTCGCCGCCGTCCAGCGTCGCGGTACCGGTGATGTCGCGGAGCGGGCGGTAGCCGGTCAGCGCCTGGGCGATGTGTGCCACTTCACCACGCCGTGAGACAGCGCCGGGACGGGTGAGCACCGCCACTTCGTCGAGCACGATGGCCACATCCTCCACGAACGCGGAGTCCGGATGGTCGGCGAGCTCGGGGAGGCGCGTCACCGTGCATCCCGCTGCCTCGAGCGCCCGCTCGTAGTCGGCGTGCTGGGCGCGGGCGACCTCGACGTCGATCGGCGCGCGGGCCACGTGGGTGAGTTGGCAATCGGCGATCGTGCGCGGGACGTCGCGCGTCAGCGCCCGGGTGCGCTGCCTGGTGCTCAACGGCTGCACGCGCTCCTTCCCTCCGGCGTCTGCCTAACCAGCGACCGGAGTGAGCCACTGATGGTCGTCTGCTCGTGTGCCGCAGACCGTGTCCATGAAGCGCCGTTGCAGCGCTTTGGTGATCGGCCCGGGATTCCCGGCGCCGACCGTGATGCGATCCACACTGCGGACCGGGGTAATCTCCGCGGCGGTGCCGCTGAAGAACACCTCGTCGGCGAGGTACAGCGCCTCACGTGGGATCTCGTGCTCCCGCACGGGAATCTCGAGATCACGCGCCAGCGTGAGCACGGTATCGCGGGTGACGCCGGGGAGGAGCGTGCCGTCGACCGGCGGGGTGAAGATGGCGCCGCCGCGCACGAGGAAGACGTTCTGCCCGGAGCCCTCGCTGAGCATGCCATCGGGACCTAACGCGATGCCTTCCGCGTATCCATCGGCCAGCGCCTGCATTTTCACCAGCATCCCTGAGAGATAGTTGCCCGCCATCTTGGCCATCGTAGGGATCGTGTTCGGAGCAACGCGATTCCACGACGACACACCGGCATCGACGCCGTTCTCCGTTGCCCCTTCGCCAAGATAGGCGCCCCAGGGCCAGCAGGGGAGGAACACTTCGATCGGTGAGGCGAATGGCACCATCGAGGCGGCGCCGTAGCCGCGCAGGACCATGGGCCGCAGGTAACAGGCGGCGAGGGCGTTCCGGCGCACGAGGGCACAGCAGGCGTCGGCAATCTCCTCCGGTGAGAACTTCATCTCCATGCGGTAGATCTTGCAACTGCCGAACAGTCGCGTGAGGTGATCCTGCAACCGGAAGATCGCGGGACCCTGCGGCGTGTTGTAGCACCGGATCCCCTCGAACACCGAGGACCCATACTGCACCGAGTGACTCAGCACATGGATCGTGGCATCGGCCCACCGAACAAACGATCCATCGCGCCAGATCCACTCCGTCTCCGTCAGCGTGTACATGTCAGACTCCCAGAGTAGGCACGGTCGCGTCGGGACCGACGATGGTGTTCCACTCGCGCACGTACCAGCGCTTCACGACGCCCTCGCGCACAAACGGATCGGTGCGCGCAAAGCGTTCGGCGACGTCGGAGGCGTCGCCACGAAACAGGAGAACGGATCCGTCGGTCGGATGCATGAACGCGCCGGCCTGTACCAGCTCTCCCCGCTCCTGTGCTTCGCGCGCGTGCTGCAGGTGTGCGGGGCGGAAGGGCGCGCGAACCTCCGCGTAGTTGTCAGCGCCTTCGTAGAAGAGGAGGTAGTGCATGAGCGGGAATCGACTCTGCGGCGTCAATGGGAGCACCCAATCTGCAGAGGTGTGCAGGCGCCGGGCTAGGTCACGCGGGAGAGAACGCGATGCAACCTGGGAGGGAGTGCGCCAGCTCACGGATGCGACGTGGCGCCTAACGCGCGGTCTCGAGGCGGGGGCGAGACCGGACTCGGTGGAACCTCCCCGCGCGCGTCGGGTCCGAATGAGGCGGCCCCAATGCAGAAAAGCTGGAGCGAGGAGTCAAGGCGCTCATGTCCGCGGCCGGAGTGCCGAGACTCGCCCCATAGAGGGGTGCGGCAAGTACCTCGAGGGATGGAGATGGACCTCCGTCCCCGGGCTGCAGCGATCGTCTGCGTTCAGCCACCCGTGCCCCCGGACCAAGGAGGCCGTGATGTCAGTTGCATCGGTGCGTTGTTGGACCCTGGCCCACGCGGGCGCGCTCGCAGTGTGCATGGCCCCTGTCGCCACCTTCGGTCAGGGCACCCGGGTCAACCCGAACATGTTCGTCGCCGTCGACTGGGGGGCGACTATGGACTCGGTCAAGGCACGCGCAGAAGCAGCGGGATGGAGCTTCACTCGTGTCGACGACGACTCCGATTATGTGTTCCGCGGCACTCTTGGCGAGCAGGAGGCAGTGGTCTATGCCACGTTCGGCAGCCGCGGACTGACCCGGCTCACGTTCGGCATCGCCCCGCACCCGATCGCGCCGATTACCTATCAGCGGCTGGCCGACTCCGTTGCTGCGCACTACGGAACGGCGAGGCTCGTGGCTGACGACGAGGGGCGGGTCCGGCCGGCCCCGATGATGATGGCAGCGGCCGCCTGGCCGGGCCTGATGATGGGCCTTCGGCGCGACGGTTGGATCAACCTGATCTTCACCTGCCCCGAGACGTCACCCAGGCTCCCGGAGCCCACAGGACCGACTGCCCTCAAGCGCACCAGCGGCGGATAGACGT